>CAJYIY010000087.1 GCA_913775305.1 uncultured Erwinia sp.
CGCATAAAGTGCTGAAAGGATCGCCTGGCCACCCTCATCATTTTCCAGATACAGGGCCACAATGCAGATACGCTGTGTTGCCGCGGCGATTTTTTCCAGCAGCGTCTGGCGAAAATCCGCAGGGGAGTACAGCGTCGTGAAATCAGCAACTGACTGAGACAGTTTAGGCAGTTGCGCAAGGTGCTGTTGGTGTTTATTGCGTTTAAAATTTGACAACATCACAGTGCGTTTCTTCTCTGTTCATAGAATGGCCTTTATTCGTAAAATCATGACCCTAACCGAGAATAATACCATCAGTTTGCCAGAAAGGCGTTAGATTTACGCTTTCCCGCAGTCATCCTGTGCGAGTAACGACAGCGACAGACCCACAATATCGTCTTCCAGCTGCACATCAACTGCAAACCCCAGCTTGCGTGCCAGCGCCAGCATGCCCTGATTACGCGGCATTGTGATGCCATTCAGCTGCTGCAGGCCATGGTCGCGGGTGTAGGCAATCATTTTTTCCAGCAGACGGCGGCCAAGCCCCAGCCCCTTCAGGTCAGAGCGCACCAGCACGGAAAACTCTGCGTCAATATTGTCCGCATCGGAAATGGCGCGGGTCACGCCGATAATCTCATCCAGCCCGTTCTGCTGGCGAACGGCGACAATCGCCATCTCCCGATCGTAGTCGATTTGCGTCATGTTAGCCAAATCGTCATGAGTGAACTCGTTGATCTCGCTGAAGTAGCGGTAATAGAGATCTTCTTTTGTAACCCGAGCGATAAACTGCTGAAGCAGCGGCTCATCCTCCGGCAGAATCGGCCTGAAAAGGCACCGTTGCCCATTTTTAAGGAGAATTGTCTCTTCCAGCGCGTGTGGATAGGGGCGGATAGTCAAACGATCTTCCGCACAACCGTCGAATTCTGCCAGCTGAAGCGTAACATCCAGCAGCGTAAACTCGGTATCACTGGCCAGTAAGGGATGAATATCCAGCCGGACGATCTGCGGGCAGTCAACAATCAGGTTCGACACCTGAACCAGCACCTGGCTCAGTCCGACAATATCGAGCGGATGCAGCGCGCTGCGCCCGCGAATTTTGCCACCCTTAATCGCCTGAATGACCAGATAGCGGGCCAGCGTCATATTCAGCGGCGGCAGCGCCACTACCGCCTGACGATCGCCCTGCCAGGTTATCCCCCCTTCACCCAGCATAATCACCGGGCCAAAAAGCGGATCCTGTTCAACCACAATCCGAAGCTCCTGTGCCCCGGCACGGTTTGCCATTCCCTGCACCTGCAGGCCATCAATGCGTGCCTGAGGCGAAGTCAGCCTGACGCGATCGATAATGGCATCCGCCGCCTGCTGAACCTCCTGAGAGGTGCGCAGATAGAGCATGACGCCCTGAACGTCGGACTTATGCCGGATATCCGGGGAACGGAGCTTCAGCGCCACCGGATAGCCAATCTGCGTAGCAATATGCACCGCTTCACTGCTGTCTCCGGCAATCCAGGTGGGCAGGGTATTCAGCCCGTAGGCCCGCAGGATGGGCTGAACTTCGTGGGTATCCAACGTTGTGGCTCCATTTTCCAGTGCCTGCTGGATCAGTAAATGGGCATCGCTGGTATTGGCGGTGAGGTTTGCGGGCAGGGCCGGTGTTTCGCGCAGCTGCTTCTGATTGCGGCGATATTCAACCATGTGCATAAACGCCGTTACCGTGCCTTCCGGCGTGCGATAGGTTGGAATACCCGCATCGCTGAACAGACGTCGGGCTTCCTGCGAAGAGTGTTCACCGCACCAGTTGGTCAGCAGCGTGACCTGCCTGCCGCGCGGATGCTGTTTCACCCGCTCAATCACCCGCTGCGCGGTCAGCGTGGGGGGCGCAACGGCGCTGGGTGCATGAATGATAAGCAGCGCATCAACGTCGTGGCTGTCGAGCAGCAGCGACAGTGCCTGCAGATAGCGCTCCGGCGTTGCATCATCTTTTAAATCCAGCGGATTACCCGGTGTAATATCTTCCGGCAGGCATTTGCCCAGCTCGGTAAGTAAAGACTCACTTAACGTTGCCAGTTTACCGTTTCGATCATAGAGTTCGTCGAGTGCCAGCGCGGAGGGGGCGCCACCGTTGCTGATAATCATCAGGCGTTCACCGCGCAGCGGGCGCATATGGCTGAGTGTTTCCACCGCGGAAAACAGTTCATGCGTATCCTGTACCCGCAGCAAACCGGCGCGCTGAATGGCCGCATCCCAGGCCGCATCCATCCCACCATCGGACTTCAGCAGCTGGTGGGCATGTGGGCTACGGCCGCTTTTGATCACCAGAATTGGTTTATTACGCGACGCGCTGCGGGCGGCAGAAACAAAGCGGCGCGCATCGCTGAGGTGTTCCAGATAGAGCAGAATCGCGCTGGTTTTGCCATCGCGGGCCAGAAAGTCGAGTAGGTCATCCGTATCAATATCCACGCTGTCGCCCAGCGCGATAAACCAGGAAAACCCGAGTTGCCGCTGCTGGGCCCAGTCAAGAATAGTGTTTGACACCGCCGCTGACTGCGAGATAAACGCCAGTTTGCCTCTGAGGATCGGAACGGGTGAGAAGCTGGCATTCAGTCCCTGCCAGGGGGCCAGCAATCCGAGGCTGTTGGGGCCCAGTAAGCGGATATGCCAGCGACTGGCGCAGGCTTGCAGCTCGGCCAGCTGGCTGGCCGGTGCGGAGAGGATTATACAGGCTTTGCAACCGCGTTCACCGAGCGCGCTCAGCAGTGCCAGATTACGCCGGGCGTGGGTACAGATAATGGCAAGATCGGGGGGGAGCGGCAGGCTGGCAACATCAGGCCAGGCCAGAACGCCACAAACTGCCTGATACTTTGGCGTTACCGGCAGTACCGGTCCACTGAAGCCTCCCGCCAGCAGGTTACGCATCATCAGATATCCGGCGCGCTCGGGCCGGGTGGAAGCCCCGATCACGGCAATCGATTTTGGTCGCAACAGTGCTTCTAAACCGCGTTGGCTCATCTCCGCTCCCTTCGAGAAATTATCCGCTACCCGCAGTAGCGTATTTTGATTCTACTCCGGGCGGTGGGAAGATGCTGGGCTGCGTGTCAGTTAATTGATCGCGGGCAGCGTTTACTTCTCATCGTCGCCGGGCGAAACGGAAGCCTGATACAGCGGATGATGCGGTTTCCCGGCCATATAACGCTGGCGGAACAGATCGAAATGGCGAAACAGTGCTTCACCGGCGGTGGTATCCCCGGCCTGGAGCAGCAGTTCAGCGGCCACTTCGGCAGTACAGTGCTGGCCCTCGCCGTGCGCTTCGCGTAGCTGATAGTTCGACGGGCGGGTCAGGGTCAGCGACATCACCGGCAGGCCGTCGAGCCACGGACTTTTACGAAACATTTTTCGCGCTTCGGTCCAGGTGCCATCCAACATAATAAACAGCGGGGGCTTGCCGCTGAGCGGTGGGGTATTCAGCACCGGGCGATCGGCACTGGCGTAGGACTGCGGAAAAACCACCATTGGCTGATAGTCAGGATCCTGTACCAACTGCAGCAAATCGGGATCCGGTTCCGTGCGCGACCAGCCAAACGCCTCAGTCTCCGGCAGAATATCGGCGATAAGCCGTCCGGTATTGCTTGGCTTCATCGGTTCGCTGTCAAACATCACCAGGCAGAATCGGCTGCGGGCCTGCTGCGGTGCCAGCGTGGCGCACAGGCAATTCTTCAGCGGCAGCAGGCAGCGCTGGCAGCGTCTGATGCGGTTGCCGCGGGCAAGAAACGGGCGGGTGGCGCGGGCAAGTCGTGCGGCGCGCAGGCGAAGGACGGCGTTATCGATCATTGTCGGTCATCAGCAAAAAACGCCATTCTAACGGTTTATGGCCGGGCGTGCCCGGCCTGGATAACAGGAGAGTTTTGTCAGGCAGAGTGCTCAGTATTCCCGAGGGTTTTTCTTCAGCAACATACCGGCAGCAGGCTAGATGTTTTCATCAAGCCACTGGTCGAACGGCGCTTTTGGCATCGCGCCACTGAGCATATCCCTCATCTGGCCCTGCCTGAAGACCATGATGGTCGGGATACTGCGGATCCGGAAGCGTGCGCTCAGCTGCTGCTCAGCCTCGGTATTGACCTTCAGGAAACGCACTTTACCGCTACGTTCCTGCGCCACGGTTTCATAAACCGGCGCGAAATTTACGCAGGGACCGCACCACGGTGCCCAGAAATCAACGACGACCGGCAGATCGTCCTGCAGATACTTGTCCAGGGTTTCAGCGGTGGCATTTATCACATGACCGTCGAACAGCGGATGACCGCATCGGCCGCATTTTGCCCCGTCGGTGACCCGCTCTGCAGGCACGCGATTGGTTGCCTGGCAGGATACACAAACTGTATTCATTATTTACCTCACAGATCGGCACTTAGGTAAGCATTCACTTACCTCATTGATCGTTATATTCCGGACATTATGCGTGGCGATAAACTCCGCAACAAAATGATTTGTTCAATGGATATAATAGGTAATGTCTCATACGATTCAGCAGCAAAATACGGCGCTGTCTACGTGTTATCAGCTGATGAGCGGCTTTTATTGGAAGTTGATAGCTAACTGTAGCCACATCAGGTAATCTGCGCGCTTCGCGCTCAGCCCAGGTGGAGGAAAAATGAACGACGAATTTAAAGGTAAAAGCGGTAAAGTCAAAGTGATGTATGTCCGCGGTGAAGAAGAAGGTAGTGGCAGCAAGGGTGGATACAATCCTCGCACCGGTAAAGGCCCTCGCCAGGACGACACGCGCCGTCCATCTCGTCAAGCTGACAGTAAGCCACGCGGCGGGCGCGATCGCGGCGAAGGGCGTTCTGACTCTCCGTGGCGTACCGTTTCCCGTGCGCCAAATACCTCGCCTGAGACGGATAAACCGGATCACGGCGGTATCAGCGGTAAAAGCTTTATCGACCCGGAGCAGCTGCGCCGTCAGCGTATGGAAGAGACTCGCGTGTATGGTGAAAACGCCTGTCAGGCTCTGTTCCAGAGCCGTCCCGAGTGCATCGTACGTGCCTGGTTTGTGCAGAGTGTCACGCCACGTTTCCGTGATGCATTAAAGTGGATGGCGGCAAATCGTAAGGCTTACCACACCGTGGATGAAGCCGAACTGCAAAAAGCCTCCGGCACGGAACATCACGGCGGCGTCTGCTTCCTGATTAAGAAGCGCGTTGGCATGCCGGTTGGAGAATGGCTGGCGAAAGCCAGTGAGAAAGACTGTGTCCTGGCGCTGGAAGATATCGGCAACCCGCACAACCTTGGTGGCATTATGCGCAGCTGTGCGCACTTTGGCGCGAAAGGGCTGCTGGTGGATGATGCCTCGCTGCTGGAATCCGGTGCCGCAGTGCGTACCGCTGAAGGTGGCGCGGAACACGTTCAGGCGATCGGTGGTGAAAGTTTTGCTGCCGGTCTGGATGCCTTCCGCAAAGCCGGCTATACCATTGTCACCACCTCAAGCCACAAAGGCACGCCGCTGTCAAAGGCTGAACTGCCAGCGAAAATGGTACTGGTTCTTGGCCAGGAGCGTGATGGTTTGTCGGAGAGCACTCTGGAACAGGGCGACCTCAGCGTATCGATTGGTGGAACGGGCAATGTGGAAAGTCTGAACGTTTCCGTGGCAACCGGTATCCTGCTCGCCGAATGGTGGCGTCAGAACAACGCCTGATCGCCATAAAAAAGGGCAGCTGTTCGCCGCCCTGAACAGTTGGGCAGAGGCGGCCGGGTAACCGGCCGCCTTTTTTAATGCGCACCGCCGCCGCCGCTTCCTGCACCAAACGGAGGTCGGGCAAACCACACCAGTACCAGCAGGATCAGGAACACCCCCGCCGAAGCCCAGAAAATCTCATTGGCGGAGATAATCAGCCCCTGGTTAGTGATCTGCTGCGCCAGATAAGCGGATGCCTGATCGTGGCTCATGCCTGACTGTTCCAGCTTAGCGTACATCTCCTGAGCATTGGCGCTGTAAGGCGTCACTGACTCGGTGAGATGGGCATGGTGCATTGACTCACGATTGGTCCACATCGTCGTCGTGATCGAAGTCCCGATTGAACCGGCCAGCGTTCGGGTAAAGTTTGACAGGCTTGATGCTGCCGCCAGCCTTTCCGGCGGCAGGCCGGACAGGGTTATGGTCGTGAGCGGCATGAAGAAGCAGGCCACCGCAAAGCCCTGAATAAACTGCGGCCACGCCGAAGCACCAAAGTCCATCCCCGGCTCGAAGGTATACGCCCGCCAGTAGAAACAGATTGCGTAAACAATAAAGCTGAAAGTAACCAGCCGTCGCATATCCAGCTTGTGCGCAAAGCGGCCAATAATCGGCGACAGAATGACCGGGATGATCCCGACCGGCGCCGATGCCAGCCCCGCCCAGGTGGCAGTATAGCCATACACCTCCTGCAACAGCTGTGGCAACAGAACGATTGAGCCAAAGTACAGCATGTAGGCGAGGCTGATCGACAGGCACCCAATAGTGAAGTTACGCGACTTAAACAGCGACAGGTCGACGATGGGGTTGTCGTCGGTTAACTCCCAGACCAGCAGCAGCAGCAGCGCAATCACGGCGACGACCATCAGGATAACGATCTCCGTTGAGCTGAACCAGTCCAGCTCTTTACCGCGATCCAGCATCACCTGCAGGCAGCCCACGCCAACGACCAGCAGGATCAGACCAACGGTATCAATCGGCCTGATCACTGTCGCCGTTTCGCGATTGCGCAGCGTTTGCAGGGTCAGAACCACAACTGCAACGCCAATCGGTACGTTAATAAAGAAGATCCAGCCCCAGTGATAGTTATCGCTGATCCAGCCGCCCAGTATCGGGCCACAGATTGGCGCGACGATCACCGTCATCGCCCACAGCGACAGCGCAATACTGCGCTTTGCCGGAGGGTAGTTACTGAGCAGCAGACTCTGTGACAGTGGAATCAGCGGACCGGCAACAATCCCCTGAATCACCCTGAAGAAGATCAGCATGCTCAGGCTTTCTGACATCCCACACAGCCACGAGGCGATGGCAAACGCCACCGTTGACCACAGAAACAGCTTTACCTCGCCAACGCGTTTTGCCAGCCAGCCGGTAATCGGGATCGAAATGGCGTTTGCCACACCAAACGAGGTGATAACCCAGGTTCCCTGTGAGTTTGATGCCCCCAGGTTACCGGCAATGGTCGGAATAGCCACGTTTGCAATGGTAGAATCCAGAACCTGCATAAACGTAGCCAGCGACAGCGCGATGGTCATCAGGACCAGTGGCGCGCCCTCAAGCGGTTTTTGTGCCATCACAACCTCCCGCTGACTTAGTGAGCATTAGCGCGGATGATATCGGCGATCAGAGCGTTAGCAGGAGCCAGATCCAGCGCCAGCGCATTGCTTTCGTAAGCGGGTTTACTGCGCACGCTGGTGGCCAGAACCGCGCCGTCACGATTGCGGGTGTCAATTTTTACCAGCGTTGACAGACCGATGCGCAGTGGATGTTTCGCCACTTCCTGCGCATCCAGCTCAATACGCACCGGAAGACGCTGAACCACTTTGATCCAGTTACCGGTGGCATTCTGCGCGGGCAGCAGTGAGAACACGCTGCCGGTACCCATATCCAGGCCGACGACCTTGCCATGATAGACCACGTCATCACCGTAGATGTCGCTGATCACGGTGGCCGGTTGACCGATGCGCACCCCTTCAAGTTGGGTTTCTTTAAAGTTAGCGTCTACCCACAGATTATCAGCAGGCACCACGGCCAGCAGCGGCGTGGAGCTGGTAATCTGAGAACCGACCTGAACGCTGCGGCGTGAAACATAGCCGTTAATCGGGCTGATCACGCTGGTGCGCTGCAGGGCCAGCCAGGCATCGCGCAGTTCGGCCGCGCTCTTTTTAACGGCAGGCTGATTTTCCAGCGAAGTATCCAGAATCATCGCCTGATTAGCATTGTACTGCTGGGTGGCCACGTCAAGCTGGGCCTGCGCGGTGGCAACGGCATCCCGGGCGTGCTGCAAGTCTTCACGGCCGATCAGGTTAGCGGCTCCCAGGGGTTCACGGCGTTTTAAATCCGCCTGTGCCTGTTCCAGAGCCGTTTTTTGCAGCGCGATGGCGGCCTGATACTGCTTGCCGTTAATTATCAGCTGATGAGTCTGCCGCACGCTGGTCGCGAGTGCCGTTTGCGCTTTCTCAAACGCCTGCTCGGCATCGGTCCGATCCAGAGTCACCAGCACGTCACCTTTTTTCACATAATCGGTGTCATCAAACCACACTTTATTGACGCTGCCCGAAACCTGCGCCATAACCTGCGCCTGATTACCGGCAACGTACGCATCATCCGTTTCCTGATAATGACGTAACACCAGGAACCAGTAAGTCAGCCAGGCCACTCCGATGATAACAAACAGTACAGCCAGAAAAATCAGCGCGCCTTTCCGCTTCTTTTTTTTATTTCCCGGCTGCTGCTGATCCTGCGTGACCGCATTCGCACTCATGTTTTTCTCCACGTTCTCTTGCCATTCAGGTTCACCAGACATCCTGTCAGCGACAGCCTGAGTCTAAAATGCCAGCGCGTTGAGCGCTGGCATGAGCTTAATTTGGGATGCTTAAAGTAGCGATTCCCCAATCAGGGTGTGTCGCACAATATGCTATTAATGGATCAATTACCGAGAAAGTGACGCGATAACCTGTTCTTCATCCATTTTATCTAAACGATTTAGCAGCTTACGGATAATACCTTCCAGCTGGGATTTTTCGGAATCATTGAGCGAAGACCACAGAAGTTGCAGACTCTGATGCTGAGGTGGCAGCAGCTGACGCAGGAAATCATTGCCTTTAGGGGTCAGATGCAGATGCAGGCAGCGGCGGTCATTATCGCTTTCACGGCGCTCAATCCAGCCACGCTTTTCCAGTTCGTCAGCAATACGCGTCGCGTTGGTGCGGGAAGACCCGAGAGCTGAACTCAGCTCAGAAGGTTGAATACTGTGATCTTCCTGCGCATCCAGCGTGATCAGTGCCATGAACAGCGTCTCGTTAATCCCTTGAGCCTTGAGCATCTTGTTGCGGTTTTCCAGAAGTTTGCTTTGCATATGCATACACAAACGGGTCAGCATGATCTCCTGTAACGGGAAATCTTTCTGACGGTTTGCGCGAAAATTAAGCATTTGCTCAATGGGGGAAAACGAACTTTCCATTATAAAGGGACCTCATTTATTGAAACTGGTGTCGTGACGATGATGGTCATCGGGAAAGAGTGCTTTCCCGGTTGGTGGCTGTTCACAAAACCGCACTCATCATCAGTAATTTCCAGGTCAATCCATAACCCAGGGCGCTGAGCAGCGTTGATAAAACAATGCTGCGCGAAAAATAAAACGTCATACACAGCACGGCAAAGCCGAGCAGGGTGGGTATCAGTCGGTCATGATGTCGTAAAATGTCAGGCAGGCTGGAGACGATCAGCAGGGCGCAAATAGAGGCGATACCGATGCTGTCTAACAGCATGCCGGTGACGCCACGCTTTAAACTGGCGGGCTTGCGCCTGCCGTGCAGGCGCAGTGGCAGATAGCGAAACAGGAAGTTTACTGCGCCTACCACTAAGCCGAGTATCAGTATTTGCGAACTCACTGCATCTCCTGGCCACCCGATGTGGGTAACAGGCTCGCCACGCAGCCGGCAACAATGCCGCTGAGAATGGCAACAGGAATGGAGAAGAGCATCATTCCGGCCAGCGCACCCGCCAGCGCGGCGATAACGGTCATGCTCTGGCGGCGTTGAAATGACGCCAGCAGAAAACTCAGGAACAGCGCGGGCAGCATAAAGGTCAGCGCACCTTCAATGGCGGGATAGTCATCCAGCAGGCCGTTACCGGACCACGCACCTGCTACCGTACCGGCAACCCACGACAGCCAGGAACAGAAAGCGATGCCCAGCATCCAGTCTTCGCTCCACCCGCGCCGATCGCGGTGAAGTTTTGCGGTAGCCGCAGCAAATACTTCATCAGTCAGCCCAAATGCCCAGAAAGGCATTTTACGGGAATTCAGCTTGTGGGTGATGCGCTGACGCAGCGAAGGACCGTACAGAACATGTCGCACATCCATGGCCATCACGGTCAGTGCCGCGATCCACAGTGAAGCGCCCGCGCTGAGCAGGGCGGTAATCACAAACTGGCTGGCTCCGGCATAGATAATGCAGGAAAAGAAAATAGCGTCTAACGGCGTGAAGCCGAGCCTGGTGGCATTAAGGCCAAAGGCAAAGGCAACCGGCACGTAGCCCATTACGATGGGCAGGCTGTCGATCACTCCCTCGCGCCAGCTGGAGGGACGGCATTCTGTATTTTGCGAAAGATAATCCTGTTCAGCTGTCATCGCCCGCGCTGCTTTTGTTACTGAATAATTGCATGTGAAAAAATAACCAGCTTGAATAATTGCGTATAACATTACCAGACTGTGAAATCTGTTAACAGGCCGCCACACCTGAAAAAAATTCATTTTATAGCAAAAATTGAGCGTTAAGCAGATTCATATCTGGCGTTTTTCCACCAGTTGAAAAGATTAACAATGGTTAACAGAGCACCGCAAACGCAGACGCCATTCCAGCCTGCCATCTGATAGGCTGAAGCGGAAAGCAGGGAGCCTGCTGCACCGCCGATAAAATAGCAGGTCATGTATCCCGAGGTCAGGCGATTGCGCGCCTCGGGCATGTGACGATAGATCACGCTTTGGTTAGTGATATGTACGCCCTGAACCGCCAGATCGAGCAGTAAAATACCGATAATCAGCGCAATAAGTGAGTGAGCACCAACTGCTGTAATTCCCCAGGACAGCAGCAGAAGCAATAGCCCAACGCTGGTGGTCAGCCTGGCTTTACCTTTATCGGCCAGCGCACCGGCCTGACGGGCTGCCAGCGCACCTGCGGCACCTACCAGTCCCAGCAGACCAATTTCTCCTTCAGAGTAATCCCACTCGGGTGAGGAGAGCAGAAACGCCATCGACGTCCACAGTACGCTGAAGTTAGCAAAAATCAGGCAGCCGGTGACGGCCCGGGTGCGCAGAATCGGGTGTTGAGCAAACAGCGAAAAGATCGATCCCAGCAACTGGCCGTAATTGAGCGGTACTGATTGCTTGTAGCGTGGCAGATAGCGCCACAGGGCCAGAGACATACACACCATCAGTACACTGGCAACCCAGTATACGGTGCGCCAGCCCCCCAGCTGTGCCAGCCCGCCTGCAACGGTCCGCGCCAGCAGGATCCCCAGCAGCAGGCCGCTCATTACCGTACCAACAACGCGACCACGTTTTTCCGGTGCGGCCAGCGTAGCGGCCAGAGGAACGAGGATCTGCGCGACCACGGAAAACAGCCCGGTGAGCACGGTTCCCAGCAGCATTAGCGGCAGCGTTGGGGAAAGTGCGGTGATCACCATTCCGCATGCCGCCAGCAGACTCATGGCCACAATCAGACCACGGCGCTCCAGCATATCGCCCAGCGGCACCAGCAATAGCAGTCCGGCGGCGTAACCGAGCTGGGCGGTGGTGACAATAAAACCGGCCTGATGGAAAGAGAGTTCGAAGGTCCGGGCAATGGTCGCCAGTAGCGGCTGGACGTAATAATTACAGGCAACGGACAGACCGGTAGCAACAGACATCAGTGCAACCAGCGGCGGATTCAGTCCGGAATGGGGAGATTTCATAGTAGCCAGAACAAAGGTAAGAAATGTCTCATAGGCTAATAGTAACCTAAAAAACTATTTCACTCACAGAATAATTAACAGGACAAACCAGTTTGCTCAGGGCTGCCTGCCCGGTCGATATTGCCTGCGGCACGGGCGATATCACCCGCGGTGACCAGCTCTACGGCTGGTGTTAACACGATACAAAAAGGGCCGATCGACGACGACGATCGGCCCTGAAAACGCGTTATTTAACTTACTTAGCGGCGGCCAGCGCGTTTTTCACCCAGCCATCAAACAGCGCCTGGTGGGCTTTGATCCAGCCATCAACGTGCGCGTTGATATCGGCTTCCGAAGCCTGGCCGCTGTGCATCCGTGCGTTCTGCGCATTGATATCTGCAATCGGCAGTTTCATTTCAGAGAACAGTTTAGCCGCTGCAGGGTTTTTCTCCGCCCAGGCTTTGTTGGCAACGATGTGCATCGTGTTTACCGGGAAGCCATAGTTCGCGCCGTTAGGCAGTTTGGTATCCACATCTTTCTGTTCGCCCGGCATGGAAGAGAAGGGGACCTGCAACCAGACCACATCGCGACCGGGAACCAGCACATCGCTGACCCAGTAAGGTGTCCAGGTGTAGTACAGGATTGGTTTACCCTCTTTGAAGCGGGTAATCGTGTCGGCGATCATCGCCGAGTAGTTGCCCTGATTGTGCTCGACGCTGTTGCTGAGATCGAAGGCTTTAATCTGGTGATTAATAACCGCTTCACAGCCCCAGCCTGGCGTACAACCGGTCAGATCCGCTTTGCCGTCGCCGTTGGTATCAAACAGTTTCGCAAGCCTGGGATCTTTCAGCTGATCGATGCGGGTAATGTGATACTTCTCGGCGGTTTTCTTGTCGATCAGGTAACCCTGAGCGGCACCCTGAACGTAAGTACCTTCACGGTAGAATTTAGCGTCGCCGCCGGCTGCTTTATACATATCGTCGTGCAGCGGCTGCCAGTTAACGGCGGTAAAAGTAGCATCACCGGAGGCGATAGAAGTATAGCCAACGTTGTAATCAACCTCGCTGGCACTGTCCACGGTGTAGCCCAGTTTTTCCAGTGCGCGGCTGACCAGCTGCGTCTGGAAGCTCTCTTCACTGATGGTGCTCTGAACCGGCTTAACGGTGATACCTTTACCCGGTAAATCGGCGGCGGAAACCTGAGCGGCGGCCAGCGTCGTTAACGCGGCGGCCAGCAGTGCGGTCTTGCGCATAGCGACTCCTTGTTGTCATTAATCGTGGGGAGGTGAGCGGCGGCACGGCGATGTGCCGCCAAAAAAATTATTTCATGAACGGACGGGTCAGCAGTCCCAGTGGCCCGGTGGCGTACCAGCGGCGGTTGCCGCGGCTGCGAACATCGCGTCCCAGCGACTGGGTCAGGCGGTCAAGGATAATGGCCAGGATCACAATGCCGACACCACCAACGGTGGCCAGACCCATATCCAGTCGGCCAATGCCGCGCAGTACCATCTGGCCAAGGCCGCCAACGGCAATCATTGAGGCGATAACCACCATTGACAGGGCCAGCATCAGCGTCTGGTTTACGCCGGCCATAATGGTTGGCATCGCCAGCGGCAGCTGTACCTTGAACAGCATCTGTCGCGGGCTGGCTCCGAAAGATTCCGACGCTTCGATCAGATCGGCCGGCACCTGTTTAATACCGAGTATGGTCAGACGAACAATTGGCGGCAGCGCGAAGATAATCGTCACTACCACGCCCGGCACATTACCGATGCCGAACAGCATGACGATCGGCACCAGATACACGAAGGCAGGAGTGGTCTGCATGGCATCCAGCAGCGGACGGATAATCTTTGCCGCCCGCTCGCTGCGTGCCAGCCAGATACCTAAAGGCAGCCCGATGACAATACAGAACAGCAGGGCGGTCAGCACCAGCGCCAGCGTGACCATCGCCTGTGACCAGGCCCCAATGGCACCAATTGCCACCAGTGAGATCAGCGTAGCGATACCCATTCCCAGCCCCGACATCTGCCAGGCAATCAGCGCAAACAGGACAATAGCCACTGGCGCAGGCATTCCGGTCAGAAACTGCTGGAAAGCGCTGAGGATATAGTCCACCGGCAGGCGAATGCCCTGGAACAGCGGGCGGAAGTGAGAGACCACCCAGTCGATCCCGGATGTCACCCAGCTGTCCAGTGGGATCAGCGTTTTATGAAACGGGTCGAGAATATTGAAGTGTTCGACCTGCGGGGCAGGGGCGCTGTTCAGCCAGTCGCTGCTGCCGCCTGCCGCTGCGTGACCGCCGTCCGGCGCCCCCCATGCATCACCGCCCGTTGCGCCGCTGCCTGAAGTCGCACCGCCGTCAGCCGGTGCTGACGCGCTGCCGCCCCAGGGATCGCTGGCACCAGACGCGGCGTGGCCGTCAGCCGGTGCTGCTGCGTTGGAGGTGGCGCCGCCATCAACAGATGCGGCTGCCTGGTCGCCCTCAGCGGCGCCTGGGGTGGTATCCCACGGATTGCTGTTTTGTTGACTCATGGCTGGCCTCCATCACGATCTAATGCCTGTAGTAACATGCCTTTGGAAATAATACCGATGTATTGCCCCTGCTCTCCGGTAATGGGAACCGCGCAGGGTGCCTGTGCCACGTGTGACAGCAGATCGCTCAGCGAGGTACTCCCCGGCACCGCCGCAGGATTTTCCAGAAATGCATGATCCAGCCCCTCTCCGGCGGCCAGTGCCGCTTTAAGGGAATCGGTGGAGACCACGCCGACGAATTTTTCTTTCGCCAGCACGTAGCCGTATTCACGGTCATTGTCCTGCAGCAGCTTAATGGCAGAACGCGGGCCAAAGCCCGGTGCCTGACGAATCAGCGCTGCGGCACTGCGGCGGGCAATATCCTTCGCGCTGAACACCTGGCTGATATCCACGCCGCGGAAGAAGGTGCGGACATAGTCATTTGCCGGGTTATTCAGGATCTCATCCGGTGTACCGACCTGCACCACTTCACCGCCCTGCATAATCGCGATGCGATCGCCGATACGCATGGCTTCATCCAGATCGTGAGAAATAAATACAATAGTGCGCTGCTGCTGCGACTGCAGTTTTACCAGCTCATCCTGCATTTCGGTACGAATGAGCGGATCAAGTGCAGAGAACGCTTCATCCATTAATAATATATCCGGGTTAATCGCCAGCGCGCGGGCTAATCCAACACGCTGACGCATGCCGCCGGAAAGTTCATCGGGATAAGAATGGGCGTAATTTTCAAGGCCAACCTGACGCAGTGCTTCCAGGGCTTTTTCCTGCCGCTCCTGTAGCGATATTCCGGCTAATTCCATACCAAAAGCGGTATTATTTAATACCGTCATATGCGGCATTAGCGCGAATGACTGGAATACCATACTTATCTTATTTCTGCGTACCTGGCGTAATTCGCTGTCAGATATTTTGGCAATATCCTGACCATCGATAATGACCTGGCCGCGGGTGGGTTCAATCAGACGATTGAGAAGGCGAACCATGGTAGATTTACCGGAACCGGAAAGCCCCATGATGACGAAGATCTCGCCTTCTTCAATGGCCAGACTGGCGTCTTTAACGCCAAGAGACAGTCCGGTTTTTTCCAGAATAGCCTCTTTACTCAGTCCTTTATCAATATACTTAAATGCCCGATCGGGGTTTTCCCCAAATACTTTATATAAATTCTTAACTTCTAATTTAATTGCCATGCATCAATAACTTCCTGGTTGATTAATTTTCTTATATAGACGGTCTTCTTTCAGTAAAATTTAAACAACCTATACCGTAGCACACTGAGACTCAGTGGCAACCCTTGAAACGGCATTTGAAACCTTGGAAGAGATGTCAGTATCGCAGAATGTCAGTGCTGGTAAGGGATTGCGGGACATTGGGCATAGATGAAAAAAAACAATATTTATCTAAGTAATATCCTATCGTGCGGAAATAGGTGCCGTTCGAGGAGGGATTTCAGGATAATCAGAGGAAACTGACGGGGGATTATTGAAAGTGAAAAATCAGCCGGTGGGCTGATTTTAATCACTAATTCCACAGGGGACTTATCTAAGTGAGGATCCGGCTCGGAACCCAACATGAAACGATTAAAAATCCCAGTCTGCGTCTTCGGTATCGACGGCTTTACCCATCACGTAAGATGAACCTGAACCCGAGAAAAAGTCGTGATTTTCATCAGCGTTCGGTGACAGCGCGGAGAGGATCGCCGGATTCACATCGGTCATTTCAGCGGGAAACAGCGCCTCATAGCCCAGGTTCATCAGCGCTTTATTGGCATTGTAGTGTAGGAATTTTTTTACATCTTCCTGCCAGCCAACGCCCTGATACAGCGCATCGGTATAGTCGACTTCGTTTTCATACAGCTCCAAAAGCAGCTCAATGGCGAACTGCTGCAGCGCCTCTTTACGTCCGGCGCTCTGGCTTTCCAGCGCTTTCTGATACTTATAGCCAATATAGTAACCGTGAACCGCTTCATCTTTGATAATCAGACGGATAAGGTCGGCGGTGTTGGTCAGCTTACCCCGGCTGGACCAGTACATCGGCAGATAAAAGCCGGAGTAAAACAGGAACGATTCCAGAAATACGCTGGCTATTTTCTTCTTCAGCGGGTCGTTTTCGTAATAGTGCTGCAGAATGATGTCAGCCTTGCGCTGTAGCGCTGGGTTTTCCTCGCTCCAGGCATAGGCGGCATCCACATCGCTGGTGTGGCACAGGGTGGAAAAGATAGAGCTGTAGGAGCGGGCATGCACCGCTTCCATAAAGCTGATGTTCGACATCACCGCTTCTTCATGCGGGGTTATTGCGTCGGCCATCAGCGCCGGAGCGCCCAGGATGTTCTGGATGGTATCAAGCAGCGTCAGGCCGGTGAACACGCGTATCGTCAGCTGCTGCTCATCGGCACTGAGACCGTTCCATGCCGGAATATCGTTCGACAGTGGGACCTTTTCCGGCAGCCAGAAGTTGCTGGTCAGGCGGTTCCACACTTCCAGGTCCTTTTCGTCTTCGATTCTATTCCAGTTAATAGCGTGAATTTTCTTCAGTTTCATAGTGATATCGTGAGTTCCGGTTCGGCGCAGGCCGATAGCGAAAAAGAGTCGGTGGGGCCGGAGGTTTGCCGGCCCTGGTTTAGCAGGCTGTTACAGCGAGCAGGATACGCAGCCTTCGATTTCAGTTCCCTGCAGTGCCATCTGGCGCAGACGGATGTAGTAGAGCGTCTTGATGCCTTTCTTCCACGCGTAGATCTGCGCTTTGTTAATATCGCGAGTGGTGGCGGTATCGCGGAAGAACAGGGTCAGTGACAGACCCTGATCGACATGGCGCGTGGCCTCGGCGTAGGTGTCGATAATCGCTTCCGGGCCGATATCGTAAGCATCGCGGTAGTAGTCCTGATTGTCGTTATCCATAAACGGTGCCGGATAGTAAACGCGCCCGGTCTTGCCCTCTTTGCGGATTTCAATCCGCGACACGATCGGGTGAATACTGGATGTCGCATGATTGATATACGAGATCGAACCGGTCGGGGGGATAGCCTGCAGATTCTGGTTATACAGGCCATCCTTCATCACCGCGGCTTTCAGTGCCTGCCACGCTTCACGGGTTGGGATAGTAATTCCGGCATCGGCAAACAGCGCGGCTACGCGTGCGGTACGCGGCTGCCAGCTTTGCCCGATGTACTGATTAAAATACTCACCGCTGGCATAGCGTGAGTCGCTAAAGCCGCTGAAGGTGGTGCCCCGCTCACGCGCCAGCAGGTTAGACGTACGCAGCGCGTGATAAGTGACGATACAGAAATAGATGTTGGTGAAGTCCAGCCCCTCTTCACTGCCATACTGAATGCGCTCACGTGCGAGATAGCCGTGCAGGTTCATCTGTCCCAGCCCGATCGCGTGCGACAGTGCGTTACCCTGCTCAATGGAGGGCACCGAATGAATGTGGCTGCGATCGGAAACCGCCGTCAGGCCACGCACGGCGATTTCTACCGTGCGGGCAAGGTCCTGTGAATCCATCACCTGAGCAATATTCAGCGAGCCGAGGTTGCAGGAGATGTCCTTACCGATGCGGCGATAGCTGAGATCGTCATTGTATTCGGTTGGGGTGTTGACCTGCAGGATCTCCGAGCACAGGTTGCTCATATTGATCCGGCCGTGAATCGGATTGGCGCGGTTAACCGTATCTTCAAACATGATGTACGGATAACCCGATTCAAACTGGATTTCAGCCAGCGTCTGGAAGAATTCACGTGGATTGATAAAGGTACGGCGGATCCGCTCATCGGCCAGCATCTCGTCGTATTTCTCACTGATGCTGATATCAGCAAACGGCAGACCGTAGAGGCGCTCGACGTCATACGGTGAAAACAGCGCCATCGGTTGATTGTCTTTTGCCAGCTGGAAGGTGACATCGGGGATCACCACGCCAAGCGACAGCGTTTTGATGCGGATTTTTTCATCCGCGTTCTCGCGCTTGGTATCCAGGAAACGCAGGATATCGGGGTGGTGGGCGTTCAGATACACGGCACCGGCTCCCTGGCGCGCGCCCAGCTGATTGGCGTAGGAGAAAGCATCCTCCAGCATCTTCATCACCGGAATCACCCCGGAAGACTGATTTTCAATGCGCTTGATGGGGGCACCGGATTCACGCAGGTTAGAGAGCAGAAACGCCACGCCGCCGCCGCGCTTGGAGAGCTGAAGCGCCGAGTTCACCGCACGGCCAATCGACTCCATGTTATCTTCAATCCGCAGCAGGAAGCAGGAAACCAGCTCGCCGCGCTGCTGCTTGCCGCAGTTCAGGAAGGTTGGCGTGGCGGGCTGGAAGCGACCGGCAAGGATCTCATCGCTCAGCGCCAGCGCCAGCGACTGGTCGCCCTGAGCCAGCGTTAAGGCAACCATACACACGCGCTCGGTAAAGCCCTCAAGATAGCGTTTGCCGTCGAAGGTTTTCAGCGTATAGCTGGTGTAGAACTTCCAGGCACCCAGAAAGGTCTGGAAGCGGAAGCGGCGGGAGTAAGCCTGTTCGAACAGCGCGCAGACGAAGTCAAACGGGTAGGCGTTCAACACATCGGCTTCGTAGTAGCCTTCTGAGACCAGATACTGCAAACGCTCGGCCACCGAAGAAAACGGCACGCTGTTGGGAATGACGTGCTGAATAAAATACTGACGCGTGGCCTCGCGATCTTTCTCAAACTGGATGTTGCCTTCGGCATCATACAGATTTAGCATCGCATTGAGCGCGTGATAATCCGGTGCGGCCGCTGTGGCCTCTATAAGCGGGCTGTCTGTCGCTGCCAAAATTCGGTCACTCCCTTATAAACGTTCGCGATATCGTCTGCGGTGCCCATCAGCTCAAAGCGATAGAGATACGGCACCTGACACTTACGCGCAATTATGTCGCCAGCGAGGCAGTAGGCCTCACCGAAGTTACGGTTTCCTGCGGCAATCACGCCACGGATCAACCGACGATTGTTGATATCATTGAGAAACTGAATGACCTGCACAGGCACCGCGCCATGACGGGTTCCGCCACCGTAGCTGGGCACGATCAGTATGTAAGGCTGGTCGACCAACAGACGTTCAGCGCGATCTGTTGGAATACGTCGCGCCGGCAGGTTTAAACGAGTAACAAAGCGATGGGTGTTCTCCGACTGGCTGGAAAAATATACCAGTATCGTCATCGCCTTAACCCCTGATGGCGGCCAGATGGCCCAGAGCCTGAATTTTATCAGGGCGGAAGCCGCTCCAGTGATCCTGTCCGGCCATGACCACCGGAGCCTGGCGATAACCAAGAGACTTCAGCGTTTCCAGGTGAGCCGGTTCGCTATCAAGATTGATTAGCTGATAGTCAATTCCCTTCTTATCCATCGCATTTTTGGTCGCGTTGCACTGGACACAGTTATTTTTAGTGTAAATAATAATGCGCATGATTCGTATTCACCTTTTTAAGCGGATTAGCGGTGTCTCTGGCGCGGTTATCGCTATCTGAATTGCACCGCTGCTGACACACTGTTGCGTCGTTATGATAAGTCAGATACTAGATATAGCGTCATTAAAAATCAACCACGCAATATGTAGTATAAATGGGTTTGTTAAGTCAGCTTGCTGATAAGCCTTATCCCGCCGGTTTGCGCAAAAAAATGCCCGCACGGTGAAGTGCGGGCAGGGATTCGAGAAAACGTGATTAGCGGCGTGCCGTGCTGGTGGCGATAAGTGCGCCGATCAGGATGCCGACAGCAGTACCGATGCCCACACCGTGCCAGGGCTTATCGCGAATGTAGGTGTCAACCTGGGTGCCAGCGTCCCTGGCTGCCTGAGTTACCCGGTTATGGCCGTGCAGTTTAGCCCGGGTCTCTTTCAGCAGCGTTTCAGCACGAACCCTGGCGCTTTCCACGTCATCTTTTGCTTTGCTGCCGTAGGATTTAAGCAGATCATCCAGCGTATCTGCCAGCAGTGAAACATTCTCGTTCAGATCACTGTCATCATTTTTCACTGTGCGGTTGAACATTTTCACTCCTTAATTTTGAAATGTACTATTAAGTATAGGGCAGGCTAGAAATCCGTAACGTTGAACACCTGCGTTTTGGATTATTCCGAAAGCACTGACTATGCGGCCTGAGGTAAGGTTGCGTGGACTGCAGACACAGAGGAAAAAGCATGTATTTACGACCTGATGAGGTAGCTCGCGTACTGGAAAAGGCGGGGTTTGAGATGGATACGGTTACCGCCAAAAGCTACGGTTACAGTCGGGGTGAAAACTACGTCTATGTCAATCGTGAGGCGCGTTTAGGTCGTACGGCGCTGGTCATCCACCCGACTCTGAAAGAGAAAAGTCTGGCCATTGCGGTCCCGGCCTCCGATATTAAAACCTGCGAACACTATGTCCACTTTCCAATGTATCTGGCGGGTGACTCCAACGCGCATTACGGCATTCCGTATGGTTTTAGTTCCCGCGCCGCGCTGGAACGTTATCTGGAACGCATGTTTGGCTGATTTTCCCGCCGGATGCTGACGCCGCGCAAAAAAAATGCGCCCGCAGGCGCATTCAGAATTCACAGTGTGTTTGTCACCATCAGAAGTTGTAACCCACAACCAGATAGTAGCCAAAACCGTTAGATTTGACGTGGAACGGACCGTTGCCGAAGTTCAGCTCGGTGCCATCGTTCCACTGACCACCATTGTGGAAGTAACGCGCTACGAACGAGTAATGCCAGTGATCGTAACCCAGTGACAGAATATGGCTGGAGGCGATGGAGTTGCTGGTGCGGGCCGGCGCGGAGTTATCCCCCAGATCGGAGCCCCAGTCGAAGTTGGTGAACCCGATGTAGCTCAGGTTGCCGCCCCACAGGCTGGTGATTGGCACAAAGTATTTTACCTTGAAGCGATAGCCATCCCACTCGTTTTCGTTCGCAGCGCCGTAGTTTGCCCACTGATATTTTGCGTAGACGTTAAGCGACAGGCCAACATCCGAATGCGTATCGATATCGGTACCCAGACCCATATACCAGGTGTTCTGGCGGCTGGCGCGGTTATCGCCCATATCATAGATATAGTTATTCGCGAAATACCACTCTTTGAACGGGCCAAAGCCCAGGTTAACGCCGGTCAGCTTATCAATAGAAAAACGCGGCTCAATTTCCATAAAGAACGGGGAACCGTTATCCCAGGCGCCTTTATCGTTGCCGTTGCCCACGCCGAAGAACTTAGGTACATCAATGTAGCCGTAGAAATCAAACCACTCTTTTTTCGCGAAGGCTTCATATTCCAGGTAAACATCATTATTCAGCTGAGGTCCGAAGCGGGTGTGGTAGCTACCGACAACGTTAACGCTCTGGTGCCACCAGTCTGAAACGTATTCAGGGCTGCCTGAATCTGCGAAAGAGACGTTGGTATAAGACAACGCAGCCAGCGCGCCAGCCATCATAATTTTATATTTCATTATATTACCACATGCTCAGAGACCATCCTCAGCCGCCAGCGCGAGGGACAGGTTGGGTTAGTAAAGGCAGACAATCGGGCGCTGAAATCATTGATGAAAGCCCCCGTCAGTCAGGTTGCGGCAGTGTGCCGCTATCCGGCCCTTAGGAAATAGAGATTGCTCACACTTGTCAAATTCTGTTTCATTTCAAAACAGCTAAAGTGTGACTTTCATCACATTAAGGAGGTGACGGTCGGGAACTTTCCGTTTTAACTGTGAATCGCAGATTAAATGAGCAGCTAAACGTTTGCCTGTCACCGGATTGGGAAAGGGAGTGTGCGGAGGGTAAATAGTCTCGACGAAACCGGGCACCCAGTCCTTACGAAATATAAGTTTTTATTATGATTTTTAGGGTGATTGAGGTGAAGTTTTACTCAATTACAGCGGTAGTTCAGGCCCGCCAGGCGCTGAAGATCGGCTCGCTTAGCGTGCTGCGCCAGCGCGGGGAAATCGGAAAAAAGATAGTGCCGGACCGGAGCTGGCAGATTAGTCATGTTGTGCCCGGGTAAAATCTCCAGGCGGCCAAAGGCCGCAAGCGCCTGGCCGTGAAAGCGGTCGGGCAGCGTCAGCCAAAGCGCTGAAACCCCCTCCGCCGCGCGTGAAGGCCACCGCCGCTCGCTGACATCATAATTTCGGTAGCGCAGCAGAAATTTATCCGGCAGGCGACAGCGGCTGTTCCACCACAGACGATCGAGCATATCAAAGCGAAAGCGCGTCCCGGCCGGGGATTCTGCCTGCAGCTGGGCCAGCGCCTGCGGGATCATACCGCTCATCGCCTGCTGATAGCGTGGCAGCGAGGCTCCGTCCCCGGCGTTCAGTAAATCGATTGCCACGCGGGTGCCGAGCAGATTCGAATAGAGGTCTTCGGGGGAAAAAGCCGAGACGCCTTCAGAATAACCCGGCACCGACTCAAATCCGTACCACTGGGCGACCTCATGCCAGGCGGCAAGTTCAAAGGCCAGATGCGCTGCCAGATACACCGCCAGCCGGTAGCGATCGCTGGCATCGGCGGGAGGGGTAAAGGCAAATAAGCGGATCTCCCGCTGGCCCAGCTCGTCGTCAAGCTTCAGCGTCGTAGCCAGGCCCATTCGCGGCCAGATATGGCTGAACAGCCACAGCGTGTTATCGGCGCTGTCGCGCAGATGTGCCAGATCGATAAAGCCGGCCCGATGAGTATAAACCAGGCCGTTGTGTTCACTGTTTAAGCCGATCAGGCTGGTTAGCGTATCCCGGAAGCTGGGGTTGAAATGGTGCTCGCCGGTTTGCCATGGGGCAACAATATTATCCAGCTGATACCCCGGTACCGGTATACCAAACAGCTTAGCCCTCAGGTTATAGCCAAAAGCACAGCAGGGCCGCAGACCGTCTGGTTTGGGTAGCGGTTGGGTTAACAGCCATATCCGGGGCGACTGACCGGCCGGAAGGCTGAGATCGGCCAGCGAGGATGTCGTAGCTGCCGGTAAATGTCGCTGGCAGCCGGTGGAGCAAACGGACAACAGCAGCAGTAGCAGACGGCAAAGCCCGAATCTCAAAATGCCTCTCCGACCTGAAAGTAGAAGCCAGAACTGTGCTGGCCAAGGCCGTAATCCAGGCGGATATTCATGTCTTTTTTGAACTCAAAGCGGTATCCGGCCCCCACTGACGGCAGCCAGTGTCCGTTAAGAATGCTCCCCGGTCTGTCCGACATGTTTCCGGCCCCCATCCATACCACCATGCCGTGACGCCAGCTAAGCTTTTTACGCCACTCCAGCTGGCTGGTCACGATATTCCGATCGCGGTATCGCCCTTCGTAATAGCCGCGCAGATGGTGGCTGTCACCCAGCAGCGATTGCATGGTCCAGGGAACATGGCCGCTGGTAAAGCGGCTGTACACTTCCCAGGCGACGAGGCTGGTATCGTTAATGGCATGGTAGGTGTCATACTGCGCATCAAAAGCATTAAAACGATTATCGCTGGCAAATGCCGGGGTATACCACGTCCAGGAAAAATTCAGCACCTGTCCGCGCGATGGATTCTCAACAAAATCGCGGGAATCATAGCTGAACAACGCGCTGGCGCCAGAGCTGAAAATATGGCGTGACGCATTCTGATGGTAAAAACTGCCGCTGGCCTTGTGCTGTAGCGACGAGGCGCCTTCATAGGAAAAAGACCAGCCAAGTCCGGCGTAGGTATGGTTGGCCAGCTGATAGAGCACGCGGGGGGCGCTGCTGAGTTTAGTTGAGTCATAGGACTGTTTGCCGCGCTGATCCCTGCCAGCACGAAACCCTTCGCCCCAGTAATGCAGCGGCCTGCGGCTGATATCGCCCGACAGATAAAAGCGCCAGCGGTCGTCGTTTAAAAATGTATAATTTTCATAGCCTGCGCCAAATGCACCGGTTGAGCTGGCAAATCCGGTGAAGGAAAGCGACGAGAGCGGCGTATCACGTTGATGCTCATCCGGTCGGTAAAGCCCGACCGCCGCCACGCCGATGCCCACGCCAAGTTCAGGTGTATAAAAAGGGCCGGGAACAATCCCCCAGTCAATGGTTTTACGCGTATCAGCCTTGCGATCCGCGCCTAACGTATTCAGAAAGCGATCGATAGTGTTCCGGCTGGGCACAACGCTGGCCTGGCTTATCGCAGAGACGATGAGCAGGCCACAGAAAAGAGATATCTTTAACCGCATGTTTAGAAGCGAAACTCTCCACCAACCATAAAGCTGTTACGGTTGGAAAATCCCACTTCAGTGGTGACATTAAAGTTGCGGGTCAGCTCGTACTGTCCACCAACCAGAACGTTCCACGGCGATTTCAAATGCTGCTTGACCCGGAAACGGCCCTGATTGTCGCTGTTGACCATGTTGACCAGACCTGTCAGCTGGGCGGGCATATGCAGATCGCTGATATTGCCCCTGAAGTCCTGATCGACATCCTGATACATTGTTCCGATCCACAGGCTGGCATGGGAAACGGGTATGGAGAACTGCTCTACGCCAGGAACGGTAAAGCGATAGCCAACGCGTGGGGTAAAGGTGAACGCGGAAATATTACCGTCCAGCACATCAAAGTGGGTGACGGTATAGTTGAAATCCATGGTGCCAAACCAGTCATGATAGCCGTAGGCCAGCGTGGTACCACCGCCCCAGGTCGTTCCTTTAAATTTCAGCGTAAAATTCAGATTGCTGAGTTCTGACGGGCAACCATTATCTCTGATGCAGGCACTGACGCTGGAAACCGAACGTCCTTTAGTATGACCGACAATGCCGTAGACGTTCATAAACGGAAATAACCAGGTATCCAGCCTGGCCGTATCAGTTTTACTTTTCTCCCGGGTATGGCCGACGAGAATATTAAACATATTGTCGACGGGAATAGGCTCCATTCCGGGGAAAAGGCTCGGAATTTTCAGATTGGTAAAGTTAATGCTTTTAACTTTAATATTCTGATGGATATCCATATGGGTATAACCAATACCATAAGGATCTGGTAATTCGTAGCCGCGCTCGCGAATTTCTTTGCCAAAAAAGGGCAGGGGACCAGTCGTTTCACCGAACAGATCGGGGGATTGCTGTTTGGGAGAGGGGGTGACAGCCGAGGGAGCAAGTGGATCGCTGTGATAATCGTAGGATGACACCTTTTGCGCATTGGGCACTGTGGCCTGCACTGCAACCACGGGCACTGAGCACAACAAAACACCGCAAAGCGTATACGCTTCCCTGCAGTAAATCTTTTTCATCATTCCGTTCCATTTCAGGCGAGACCGTTAAGGAATGTATGATAGTGGCAGGGTTCATATTTTAATAAACCAGAAAATGCGGCTAATCATAATTTTATGATTTCCTTAAAAATAAAAGAACATAATCCATTTTTCTTATTTTGATAATTATAAATGATTAGGCGTTATCTGATATTTTGCGGCAGGGTGTATTACGGCGCGTTTTATTAACCCATTGGATATATTGAGTGCGTTTAATTTAACGCCGTCGGGATAAAGCGTCCTTCATCCCGACATTTATCTGCGCATTAAAGCGTGACAGACTGACGCAGCAGGTTCATGACCAGTGGGAGCTCGGTTATGCCGTCACGACTGAGAAAGTGCCCGCAGTCCGGCAGTGCATAAAACGGCGCATTAAGCTGCTGGCTGAAGCGCAGCGATAGCGCGGGCGGGACGATTTCATCGTTCAGTGACGCGATCACCGCACGATGAGGCACCTGCTGCACGAGACGAGAAGCATCAAACGGCGAGCACATAAAGGCATCCAGCTCCGGCAGCGGTGGGACGCTCTCGCTGAAACCCGCCACCATAATGATCCCGGCGGCATTCTTCCCTGCGGGCTGCTGGTTAAGGTAACGCAGGGCGGTGATGCAGCCGAGGCTGTGGCCAACGAACCAGGTCTGGCTGTTCACTTCACCAACGCATTCTGCCAGCGCGGACTGCCAGGCCTTGTCTTCAGGATGCTGTGAGTTCGGCAGTGCCGGTACGGTGACCGCAAGACCCAGCGCTTCTGCTTCACGCTTCAGCCAGTCAAACCAGTGATGGTGCGGTCCGGCCGTGTAGCCGTGAATAATAAACAAGCGAGGAGATGCCATTGCTTTCTGCTCCAGTGCGGTGAATTCGTGCTACAGCATAGCGTGACTCCGCTCCGATCTCATCTTCTGCCTGACCGTCTAACGTGCGCGCTTTTTCACCGCCACGCTACGCGTTGCCCACCAGCAGGCGAGAGATCCCAGGCTGACCATCGCGCTGCCCTGCCAGAAGGCAGCAGAAAGCGGTGAACTGAGCATAAACGCCGCCAGATAAGCGGAAATAATCGGGATAAAGTAGGATGCCGCCGCCAGAAGGGTGACGTTACCGTGCAGGATCCCTACGTTCCAGGCAGCGTAGCCAAAACCCATCGCCATCGCCGCCAGTGCCAGATCTATCCACACTTTGGCTGATAAAACAAACCCGGGCTGCGGAGAGAAGAAGAATGTCAGCCACAGCGTTAACGCGGTTAAGATAAAGAACAGCGTGATGCCATTGCAGCCCTGAGCAATTTTTTGGGTGAACACGCAATACATCGCCCAGATCATGGCGCCGCCAAAGGCCAGACCGTAGCTGAGCGGGTTGTCCGTCATATTGTTGGTTATTTCGCTGAGTGAAAATCCGTCGTCGCCACTCAGTACACGGCAAACTCCCGTTACCGCAATAACCACTCCGGGAATAATTAACAGGCTGCATTTCTGTCGGTTAACAATAACCGATAAGACAATGGTCATCGCGGGCCACAGATAATTCACCATACCGACTTCAATCGCCTGACGGCCGGAATGCGTGAATCCCAGCGACAGCGACAGGCAAAGCTCGTAGCAGACGAACAGCATGCTGCCGATAATCAGGTAGCGACGAGGAAACTGACGGATGTTGGGAAACCCGATGGTGAACAGCAGCAAAATGGCGCTACCGCTGTAAATCAGCGCCGCGCCGCCCGCCGCTCCGAATCCCTCACTCACGCTCTTAATTAATCCGACTATCGTGCTCCAAAGCAGGATGGCAACCATTCCTGCGATCGTCGCTTGACCCTGGGGCATAACGTTTTACCTCTGTTCACCGTGTTTAACCACAATCCGGACAGGATATCTGTTCAAACCGGATTGAAGACAGCGTCCGAATCAGTCTTGCTGACCGCTGCCTTAACTATGCCACAGAGCGAAGGGAATCTGGCGTCCTGCTGGTGGCGAAAGAGGTCGCCGGTACGCTGACCGGAAAGAGAAAGATCCCGGACTAGCCGGAGCTACACAACAGGCACAATGCAGTGACGCAGGTGGGGTCACATTCGCAAAGCGTGAAGATCAGGCGGCCGCCGGGAACGGACAGACGCCTGAGGTGAAGAAATGGCTACGAGGTGGATAGGTTACTTAATCTGCCTCCCGGCTTCGTCCACCACTTTTTCGCCATCCTCTTTTGTAAAGGCGCGTTTCTGGCTCTCTGGCAAAATATCCAGTACAACTTCAGAAGGGCGACAAAGACGAGTACCGAGCGGTGTCACGACCACAGGTCGATTCATCAGGATCGGATACTGAAGCATATAATCGATCAGCTGCTGGTCGGTAAACCTGTCCTCCGCGAGATTAAGTTGCTCGTAGGGTTCGACATTCTTTCGCAGTAGTTCCCGTACCGAAATACCCATATCAGCAATCAGCTTGTTCAGCTCATCCCGGGAGGGGGGCGTATCAAGATAATAAATAATTGTGGGTTCGTTACCGCTGTTGCGGATCATCGCCAGCGCGTTACGCGAGGTGCCGCAGGCCGGGTTGTGATAAATGACAATGTTATTCATATCCGTCTCTTATGACAATGTGGCTGAGAGCCGCCATGCCAGCGCGGCCAGGGTGACAAACAGCACCGGCAGGGTCATGATAATCCCCGTGCGGAAGTAGTATCCCCAGGTAATCGTCATGTTTTTCTGTGACAGCACATGCAGCCACAGCAGCGTTGCCAGACTGCCAATCGGGGTGATTTTCGGGCCTAAATCACAGCCAATCACGTTGGCATAAATCATCGCTTCTCTGACCACGCCCGTTGCCGTACTGCCTTCGACAGACAGCGCGCCAATCAGCACCGTCGGCATATTATTCATGACTGACGACATCAACGCGGTGAGGAACCCGGTTCCGAACGTAGCGGCCCATAAACCCTTATCGGCCAGCAGATTCAGCACGTCTGACAGATAATCAGTGAGCCCTGCATTACGCAGGCCATAAACGACCAGGTACATGGCCTGCGAGAAAATAACTATCTGCCAGGGCGCACCGCGCAGCACTTTTCCGGTATTAATCGCATGGCCCCTTTTCGCCACCACTAACAGTACAACCGCGCCGGCTGCTGCTATTGCGCTGACAGGGATCCCCAGAGGATCCAGAATAAAGAAACCGACAAGCAGAAATATCAGAACAACCCAGCCGGCCCTGAACGTTGCCGGATCCTTTATTGCACTGGCGGGGGCTTTCAGCAGCGAAACGTCATATGTTGCCGGAATATCCTTACGGAAGAAGAGATGCAGCATGAGCAGCGTGGCGGCAATGGCGGCCAGATTGACGGGGATCATCACCGACGCATACTGCGTAAAGCCCAGATGGAAGAAATCAGCCGAGACGATATTCACCAGGTTAGAAACAATCAGTGGCAGACTGGCTGTATCCGCAATAAATCCGGCAGCCATGACAAAGGCCAGCGTGGCACCCTTGCTGAATCCAAGAGCCAGCAGCATCGCTATCACAATCGGTGTCAGGATCAGTGCAGCACCGTCGTTGGCAAATAGCGCAGCCACCGCGGCACCGAGCAAAACTATCCAGGTAAACAGCAGGCGCCCACGCCCGTTTCCCCAGCGGGAGACATGCAACGCGGCCCACTCAAAGAAACCAGACTCATCGAGCAGTAAACTGATGATGATCACGGCAATAAATGCCGCCGTTGCGTTCCAGACGATGTTCCAGACCACCGGGATATCGTCGGGGTGGATAACGCCGGTGAGCAGTGCCAGCACGGCTCCGATACTTGCGCTCCAGCCGATACTGAGGCCTCTGGGCTGCCAGATAACCAGAACCAGCGTCAGTAAAAAGATACTTCCTGCCAACAGCATTTCAGACTCCTTAGTATACGTTTATGTGCATGTGACAGACTTGTCAGCAGGAGGTGCAGGCTGATTTTTTCAGCCATTCCCGTATATCCTCGCGCAGACACTGCCAGGACGTGGTGATGGTTTCAGCAGCCCAGGCCGGAATGTGGGGCGACAGGCGATAGTGGATCCATTTGCCTTCCCGGCGGTCAAGAACCAGTCCAGCCTCGCGTAGAATGGCCATGTGGCGAGAGATCTTGGGCTGTGGCTCAGCGGTGGCCGCGCAGATATCACAGACGCACAGCTCTCCGGATTCCCGCAGGAGCATCACAATCGCGAGCCGTGTTTCATCCGACAGGATTTTGAAAAGTTGAACCGGGTGTCGCATTCTTCACTCCATTCTCTTTAGTGTACATATATGTTAAATCATATGTATAAGGTTTGAAATCACCCATGCGCGCGCGAGAATAAAAAATGCAGCAATGCCCGATTCTGGACGTGGAATAGTTTGATTAACACATCGATGGGCGCACCTGCAGCCGACACTACAGGTGCGATTGTTCTGTTCTTGCCGAGGACAGAACCCCTTAGGGGATGAGCGCGAGATCTTTTGCTATATCGCGGCGTCGACCGCTGTCAGCTATCTCACGGCCGGCACGGCTGGGAGCCTTAAGGGCTTTTTCCAGATAGCGTTTTGCTTCGTCCGTTTTTTTCTCTTTCAGCAAAAAGTCACCATAAAAATAGTTAGGATCGATGCCATCGGGATTGATGGCCAGCGCCTTTTTCAACATCTCTCCGGCCTTTTCTTTATCGCCAAAGCCAATCGGCCAGCCGGGAACCTGGTAATAGAGCGCACCAAGGCTGGTCCATGCCGATCCCTGTAACGCACTGGGATCGATCTCAATGGCCTTTTCCAGATCGCTGCGAGCCTGTTTAACCAGACTCAGTGCGCCCAGCCCCCCTTTGGCACCTGCCCAGCTGCTGTCGATAATCGCCGACCAGATCAGCAGAGGCGCATCGCTGTTGTTTTTAGCCTGGCTGGCATCCCGGGCCTGCTGGCTCAGTGCGCTGAAGCAGCTCTCTTTTTTGGCTTCCAGCGTCTGATACTGGCAGACAGACCAGTCATGCTGTAAATCCGTCAGCGTGGGGTTCGCCAGCGCAGACACGGGTAACGTAAGGATCAGTGCGTAAAGCATTCTCATTGGTCTTCTCCTGTGAACTTGCTGCGGGCGAATGTCTGAATGACGGGTAATTTTTTGCCCAACGCCCGGTCAACGATGGCGGGAAACCAGGCGTTAACCTTGACGAAAAAACGCTCCATCACACCGAACCGGTATCGCTTCTGCTCTTTTTCAAGCAGCTGAACGAGCCGTGCGGCAACAAAGTTCGGTGAATCACTGCCGTTACCGAGTTTACGGTTCAGGGCATACACCGCATCGCTGTTGAGTGAGGTTTCCGTTGCGCGTGGTGCGGCGTACACCACCGTGATGTCGCGATCCTGCAGTTCCCGTCCCAGCGCCTCGGAAAAACGGTGCGTTGCGGCTTTGGTCGCACTGTAAACACTCCATGCCGGATGACCAATTTCGCCGAAGATAGAGCCGATATTAAGCACAATACCGGGTGAACTGATTTTCTCCAGTAATCCCCGCGTCAGCAGGGCCGGGATTTCAATATTGGTCCGGATCTGTTCGCGGATATCGTCAAACGACTGATGTTCAAACAGCGCAAAGCGACTGCTTCCGGCGTTATTGATCAGAATGTCGAGTTTATTTTCCCCTGAAAACATCGCGGCCAGCCCGGTGATTTCCTCATCGGAATAGCTGCGCATTAACGCAATGCTGTGCCGCTCCGGGTACGGCAGATGCTGTTGCAGAAGCGTCATCGCCTGTTCATTGCGCCCGACAAGACAGACCCGTGCGCCTTTTCGCGCCAGAGCCTGTGCCAGCGCCTGTCCAATGCCACCGCTCGCGCCGGTCAGCAGCACGGTTTTATTGTTCAGATTCATGCACATCTTTTCCCAGCTGGTTGAGCATCTCTCCGTACAACTGATACACGCGGCGGGCGGTATCAATAATCGCGGCCCGGTCGTTCGCATCAGTTACGGTATCCATCAGTGAAGCAAAGAATTGCAGGTGGCCCTGATCAAGCTCACCGTGGGAGCGCAGATAGGTGGTCGCCTGTTCCGGTAATCCCAGCGTGTGTTCAACCTGTGCAGCAACGGCCGTCGCAATCGACACGCTGGTACCTTCAAGTACCTGCACCATACCGAAAATACTCATCGGGTTGATTCGCTCAATTCGGTAATAGAGAAAGGCGATCATCATCTCAATCGGCAGGCCGGGCGTGCCGTTTCTGACATTGTCCGCATTGCCCCCGCAGGCCCGGATATCATTCAGGATCCACTCCTGGTGCCCATACTCTTCCTCAATATATTCAGCAATCGCCCCTCTGACCGCTTCAAGCGACGCAGGAAGGCGACTCCCCGCGCACATCAACAGCGGGACCGTATGGCTGACGTGATAGTACGCCTGGGTTAAAAAGGCGATGTACAGCTCGCGTGATATCTCGCCATCCCTGCAGCGAGCAATCACCGGAGAAGAGAGTAAGCGCTGGCGATCCGCCGCGGTCTGATCCTGTAATTCCTGATAAAAACCCATTATTGTTCCTCCTCACTACAGGTGAGAATGTGCTGGTGCAGGGATTGCCAGATGACCTTTCTGCGCGGACGGCCATTGGCGGTAAGCATACCGGGTGAAGAGATTTCAGAAGTAAACATCAGTCGGTGAGGCTGGGCGTAATCCGGCAAATGCGCGGACAGCGCCATTAACTGCTGCCGTGCCTGTTCCTGCTGACCCTCAAAGGCGTCAACCAGCGCCACGTTGCGCTTCAGGCCCTCACCGAACATGACGATGCGTCGCACTGCCGGGCACGCCATTGCCTCCGCCTCTGGCCATTCGGGGGAAAAGTTGCGGCCAAAAGCATTGATTTGCAGGTTTTTTTGCCGACCGTGGATCCGAATGAATCCGCCCGCATCGACCGTGGCGAGATCGCCTGTCGCAACGGACAGCGCGGGGTGGGCATCCCCCAGATATCCCAGCGCATTAGCCGGACTGGTGACGTGCAGCTGCTGATGGCGATCGACCCTGACCTCAATGCCCGGCAGTGGCCTGCCAACGCAGCCGGGCTTTGAGGCGCCGGGCAGGTTCAGTGCCACTACGGATCCGCACTCTGACAGGCCGTAACCTTCATAAACGGGCAGGCCATGCTGTACGGCAAGTGCCAGAAGATGAGCAGAAATATTGCCGCCCCCCGCCGCAATAAATCGCAGGGATTGTGTGCTTTCAGCATCCTGCTGATGCAGATGCAGCAGCACCCGCAACAGCTCGGGAACCAAAACCAGACTTTGCGGACGCCAGGTTCTCATCGCCTGTAAAAACAGCGCGGGGTTGAAGCGGCTGGAGCCTTCGAACCCGATATGAGACGGAGGCAGGACCACCGTTTCTGCCCCCGCCAGCAACGGGACATAAATTCCGCACAGGTTCTCCAGCAGGATACTCAGCGGGAGCGTCACCAGATGTTTTTGCAGGTTCAGCGTATCCAGCGCAGAGGCCAGCGCTGTTGCGGTCCAGAACATGCCGCTCTGGCTGAGACAGACGCCTTTCGGTTCGCCGGTTGTACCTGAGGTGTAGGTAATTTTAGCCGTGTCGGGAGGCAGCGGGACCGAAGATGCGGGCCTGCAGACTTGCAGGCGGCCATAAGGAAAGTCATGCTCGTGCCAGCCCGCAAGCCGCTCGCCGCCGATCTGCGCATCCACAGAGGCCGATGACAAAATCCACGCCTTTTGCGCGGCGGTGAAAAACGGCGGCACCGGCACGATAACGATGCCGCTCGCCAGACAGGCGAGATCGATGATGGCCCACTCCGGGCTGTTATCGGCTTCAAGCGCCAGTCGTTTTATGGCAAGCGACTGGAGCTGTGAGGCGACGGCGGTGACCGCCTCGTAGTATTGCCACCAGCTCCACGTCCGGTTTTCCCCCCGCAAAGCGACGACTTCAGGACGATCAACAGCCCGTTGCTTAAGCAAATTCAGAAACATGCTGCTCTCCCGAGGTAGCGGTCCATGGTGCGTCCGGGCAATGGGTCAACAAAGGCAGAAGCAGGCTGGTCTGACTCAGCGTGCTGTGTCCGCCAGTCAGTTCTCCGGCCATGATTTGCGGATCGTGCTGGTAATATTCACCCCATTCCCTGGCATTCTCCCCCAGGCGAAGCGGGTCGGCTGGCATCAGCGTGACAGGCTGAAGATTGAGGCGAAAGAAGGTGTTGCGAATTTTCCGGGTGCCGGTAAACACAATCCAGGAAAAGCGGTATTGATTGAGCAACAGGCAGATCGCAGCGTACATGATTCGGGTGCTGGCACCGTCTGACGCCGCAAAGTTGCCGATTTCGACGATGTCGTTGCGCATAACGGAGAGGCCTGACGCTTCAGACAGGATCGATTCAACCGGAGCATCAAGATACTGTTCCAGGTACAGCGAACCCAGTGAAGCAGGCTGAACGCCGCAGGCCGCTCTCAGTGTACCGCTGGCATCATACATACCGAGGAGCCAGGGCATGCAGTGGGAAAGCGAAGCACGATAAACCTGCTGATAGCTTTCACGAATAAGCGCTGAAATATCATTATGTTCGTATTCGCCACGTACCCATTTAAGCGTATAGGGTGACATTATCCGCATGATAAAACCTCTGGTAGATTTTTTATCATCATGGCGGATTATTATTACGATAACCTTAAGAAAGCCTGTTTCTCTTCGGAGTTAAAAGAAACCGGGTTAATGTATTCTTAAGGTTTGTTTTAAGTCCTGGCTTAAGCAGTTAACAGGGGGCGCGAAGGTGGCCAGCGACTTCTCTTGCGGCGGGTTATTATTTTTCAATGTGTCTTTTTCTTTTTATTGCGTATGCCAGCCGCTGGCTGAACTACGCGAATACTGATTTTTCCATGTAGATGCACTCATTCAGCGGTATTTTTTAAGCAGGATAGCCATTGATTCTGCGTGCTGTAATAAAGCCGAAACTCTGGGGGGGCAGGACGGTATCCGCTCTGTAACAGACATATATATATATTCTGGGTTCTGTCGTTAAAGCGTTTAAGCCATCAGACAAAGGCCTCGTTTTCGCCAGATAAAATGAACTCACCGGTGATTTTTAATTAAGGTGCTTGCGTATAAGGCTGGGATAAGACAATAATCTCAAAATTACATGTTATTAAATTTTTTGAAATGGATTTTTGATGATAAGGACTTTTCTTTCGTACGGCTTCCTGTTGAGACGCCTGGTGCCTGTTATCGCCGGGTCTTTATTAGTCGGTGCTTTACCGACAATGGCCGTCACGCCATCCGATCGGGGCGCAGCGGCTCTGGATGCCCGTGAACAGCAGCGTCAGCAGGAGCGCGAACGCGCCCTGCAACAGCAGAATACCCCACAGGCCGATGCACGTCTGTCGCGTCCTGAGATAGACCTGCCCGATTACCCAACCAATGAGCATCCCTGTTTTCCTGTCCAGCATTTCATTCTGACTGGCGAGTCGGCCGATCGCTTTCAGTGGGCGCTGGAGGCCGCTGATGACGCTAAAGGTCGCTGCCTGGGCAGTCAGGGTATTGTGCTGGCCATCAATAAGGTACAGAACGCCATCCTGGCCAGGGGCTATGTGACTACCCGGGTGATGGCGGAGGAGCAGGACCTGACTAAAGGGGTTTTGACGCTTACGCTGCAACCGGGCCGTATCGGCGATATCCGTTTTGAAAAACCGATTTCCTGGCGTGGTCGGCTTTGGAACGCCGTACCGGCTTCACGCGGCGATATTCTTAACCTGCGCGACATCGAGCAGGGGCTGGAGAACTTCAGGCGGGTGCCCAGCGCCAGCGCCGATATTAAAATCCTGCCCGGCGCCGAAGAAGCTACCAGCGATCTGCAGGTCAACTGGCACGAGGGCCGTCCGGTGCGGCTCAGTGTGGGACTGGACGACAGCGGCTCTAAAAGCACCGGGCGCTATCTGGGTTCAGCCACGCTGGCCATTGATGCGCCGTTTGCGCAAAATGACCTGTTTTACGCCAATATCGGCAAGGATCTGTTTCAGCATGGCCCCTTTGGCAACCGTTCGCATACCCTGAACTACGTTTTCCCGTTGGGATACTGGGCCTTGTCAGCCAACTACAACGACTACACCTACCACCAGAATATCCCCAATGCCAATGAGGTGCTGCGCTATAGCGGTAAGAGTGACAATACCCAGCTGACCCTCTCCCGACTGCTGTACCGTGACCAGCTGCATAAAACGACCTTCAACCTGCGTGGTTACCGCAGACACTCCACTAACCACGTCGATGATATTGAACTGACCCAGCAAAAGCGGCGAACTGCCGGCTGGGAGATAGGGCTGAATCAGCGCAGCTACCTTGGGCGTAATACGCTGGACGCCTCCCTGGCCTGGCGACATGGTACCGGTGCTATGGGGGCACTGCCCGCACCGGAGGAAGCCAACCACAGCGGTTCGGCGCGCGCCGGCATACTGCTCGGGGATGCGGGATTCAACATGCCGTTTGCCTTGGGCGAACAGCCCTGGCGGTTTTATACCAACGTGCGGGGGCAGTGGAGCCCGGATGCGCTGACGCCGCAGGAGCGAATGGCTGTGGGTGGACGTTACACGGTACGCGGGTTTGACGGCGAACAGATGTTGTCCGGTGAAAAGGGCCTGCTGATGCGTAATGAAATCGCCTGGAATATGTTTTCTCGCGGGCACGAACTGTACCTGGCCGCCGACTACGGTCGCGTGGACGGCCCGGGCACCCGCTATCTGGTTGGCCATCAACTGGCGGGCAGTGCACTCGGTGTGCGCGGTGCGCTGTGGGAGCGATTCAGCTATGACCTGTTTGCCGCCGTGCCGTTGTACAAGCCCGCAGGCTTCCACACCTCTGGTGCCACGGCTGGTTTCAGCGTGAATCTGGAAATCTGACTATTTACCGTCGCGATACCGACAGCCACATACAATCTGAACGGACTGATTTTTCACACGGATGTAAACCATGAACAAACATTGTTATCGCCTTATCTTCAGCCGTACCCACGGGGAACTGCGGGTAGTGTCCGAACTGGCCCGCAGCTGCAGTAATGAACCAGGACAGCGCTCTGCTGGTGGTGTGACATCAGGAGGCCGTCTTTGGGTAACCGTGCGGCGTTCGGTGTGGCTGCTGGGGCTGTTAATGTTTGCCGGGCCGGTTTTGGCCAGTGGAATTGTGGCTGACGGTGCCGCCGCACCTTCTCAGCGGCCGGACGTGATCAATACTCAAAACGGCTTGCCGCAGGTCAACATCGCCGCCCCTAATCAGGCCGGGCTATCACATAACCAATATCAACAGTTTGACGTCGGTTCCAGAGGCGCCATCCTCAACAACTCGGCGGTGATGACATCCACTCAGCTGGCCGGAATGATTCAGGGTAACCCCAATCTCAATCCCAATGCCGCGCCGGCTCGCATCATTCTCAACGAAGTGAACAGCAGCAACCCCAGCCAGCTGCGCGGCTTTATGGAGGTGGCCGGCAGTCGGGCGCAGGTCGTTGTTGCTAACCCGGCCGGGATCGTGTGCAGCGGCTGCGGCACCATCAATGCCGGTCGTATGACGCTGACGACCGGTAAACCGCAGCTGAACGCTGACGGCAGCGTGGCGGGCTACCAGGTTGAACGTGGCACGGTGCGAATCGAGGGTGGCGGGCTCAACGGGGATCCCCGTCATGATACCGAGTACGTCGATATTCTGGCACGAGCGGTGGAAGTTAACGCCGGCGTCTGGGCCAAAGCGGAAGTGTCGGTGGTGGCCGGGCGTAACCGCGTGAGCGCTGACGGTAAGTCAGTCACGCCTTTGGCCGACGACGGCAGCGTCAGACCTGAGCTTGCCATCGACATGGGCCAGATGGGGGGAATGTACAGCGGCAGTATCCGCATGATAGGGACCGAAGCCGGTGTGGGCGTGCGCAATCAGAATGGACAGGTGCAGGCGGGCAAGACTCTGACCGTGAGCAGCGAGGGGCGGCTCAGCTGGCAGTCTGACGCAAAAGATGCCAGCACGCAGGCCAGCGGCGACATCAGCCTGACGGCCAGAGACAATATTGAATATCGCGGCAAATTGCACAGCGGTGGTCAGCTTGCCGTACAGAGTCGTGAAGGGATACTGACGCAGTCGGGCACTCTGGCGGCGGCAGGTGATGTGCGCCTGAACGCCGCACGCGGTATACAGAGCAGCGGGCATCTGCTGGCGGGTAGTGATATCAACAGCCAGATTGTGCGTGATGCCAGCCTGCATTTGAACAGTCAGGGCGACATCCGTGCGAGCGGCAGCCTGTTGAGTAAAAAGGACGTAAAGGCGGACGGTTATCGGGTTGATATCAGCGGCGCGAAGCTGGCAGCAGGACTGAGTGCCTTAACTGCACAAAAGGGGGGCGTTGCCCTGCGCCAGTCCACCGTTGACACTGGCGAGTTTGTGGTGAAAACGGCGGGGAATGTGGACGCACAGCAGGCCAGAATTAAAGCCGGAAGCTGGTCGGTTGATGCTGACAGTCTGTTTAACCAGGAGGCAAGCTGGTCACAGACCCGCAGTGCTGAGAGTCGTTTCACGCTGGTGGATAAGCTTGATAATCGCGATGGTGCCATTGAGACGCAGCACCTGAAGTTGAAGGTCGGCCAGTTGAATAATCAGCGCGGTCGCCTGGTGGCGCTCGGCACCACAGCACAGCACTGGCAGGTCGGCGGCCTGCTCGACAATACCGGTGGCACAGTGGGCAGCAACGGCGACCTCCGCCTTGACGCAGGCCGCCTTGATAATCAGAGTGGGACGGTTAAAACCCAGGCAGGTCTGACGATCCAGACGGAGGGGACGCTCAACAATGCTGGCGGTAATCTGCTGGCTGGCAATGCCCTGACGCTTGAGGCGAAAGGCGACCTGAACAATCAGTCTGGTACCCTGAGTGGCGGAGACGTCCGGCTGGCGGTGCAGCGTCTGGATAATGCGCAGGGACAGCTAATTGGCCAGGGTAATCTTGACCTGTCAGCGAGCCAGGTCAATAACCAGCACGGCCTGATTGGCGCCAACAAGGCGCTGGATATTCATGCCGGGGACTGGGACAACCGCGGCGGTGTTACCCAGGGCGAGACTGCACTGACGGCAACGCTGAAGTCCTTCAACAATGACGATGGCAGGCTGCTGTCCGGTCAGATGTTAACCCTGGATACCACGGAGGACAGCACAAACCGCAGCGGTGAAATCAGTGCCGCCGTGCTGACGATGAATGCTGACCGCCTCGACAACTCGAAAGGTAAGGTGATTGGCCAACAGCGGCTTGACCTGCAAGCCCGCAACGGGCTGGACAATACTCAGGGGCTGCTGGGCGCCGGTGATAAGCTGACGGTGCGCACCTCAGGCGAATTAAATAACCGCGAAGGGACGCTCTCAGGGGGCGGACAAACCACGGTGGCGGCACGGGACGTGCGCAACGATGCGGGCAAGGTGCTGGGGGGGCAACAGCTGATACTGAACACCTCGGCAGCACTGGCTAACCGTGAGGGGGAAATCAGCGGCGAGTCGCTTACCCTGAAGGCAAGTCAGGTGGATAACACCCGGGGCAAAGTGGTTGCCCGGCAGGGCCTGAGCCTGACGGCGCAAACGGGGTTGGTCAACACCAGCGGCTGGCTTGAGGCTGGAAACATCCTCACTGTAAATAGCGGCGGTCACTGGAACAACCGCAACGGGACTGCACAGGGCGGTCATCAGGTGACCGCCACCGCACATACCCTCGACAATACCGGCGGGCGGCTGCAGTCCGGCGGTAACCTTGAGCTTAACGCTGCCGGGGATGTCCTCAACCGGACCGGTAAACTGACCGCGCAGCAGAGATCGGAAGAGCACACGTCTGAACTCCAG
>CAJYIY010000088.1 GCA_913775305.1 uncultured Erwinia sp.
GATTAGCGGTGAACAGGCCCTGGTCGCGCAGCGCTTAGTTGAAAAACTCTGGCGTGACGCGGATTGCGGTGCATCCCCTCCACCGAATTTCCACCCCTGAATAGGCGGCTGGTTTATAGGGTGTAACAATCGTGAGTGGTTATTTCCTTTCATATCCGTAGACTATTCGCACCTTATTCCGTCCATCCTCGTGGACGGAAAACTCAATTCAGGATACACATGAACCTGTTGAAATCTTTAGCAGCGGTCAGCTCTATGACCCTGTTTTCTCGCGTGCTGGGATTTGCACGTGACGCGATTGTGGCGCGAGTCTTTGGCGCGGGTATGGCTACCGACGCTTTTTTTGTGGCCTTCAAACTGCCTAATTTGCTGCGCAGGATCTTTGCGGAAGGTGCATTCTCTCAGGCTTTTGTGCCGATCCTTGCTGAGTATAAAAGCAAGCAGGGTGAAGAGGCGACGCGGATCTTCGTTTCTTATGTCTCAGGCCTGTTGACCCTGGCGCTGGCGGCGATCACCCTGCTGGGCATGTTTGCCGCGCCCTGGGTTATCCTGGTCACAGCACCCGGTTTTGCCGATACGGCCGATAAATTTGCGCTCACCTCATCGCTGCTGCGGGTGACTTTCCCTTATATTTTATTGATTTCGCTGGCCTCGCTGGCCGGAGCGATCCTCAATACCTGGAACCGTTTCTCGGTGCCCGCCTTTGCCCCGACCCTGCTCAACGTCAGTATGATTGGCTTTGCGCTCTTTGCGGCACCGCATTTCCACCCTCCGGTGATGGCACTGGCCTGGGCCGTGGTTGCTGGTGGCATAATGCAACTGGGCTATCAGTTACCGCATCTGAAAAAAATCGGCATGCTGGTGCTGCCCCGGCTGAATATGAAAGATGCCGGGGTCTGGCGGGTCATGCGGCAGATGGGACCCGCGATCCTCGGTGTATCGGTCAGTCAGATCTCGCTGATCATCAATACCATTTTCGCCTCTTTCCTCGCATCGGGTTCGGTATCCTGGATGTACTATGCCGATCGCCTGATGGAGTTTCCCTCCGGCGTGCTGGGCGTGGCGCTGGGCACCATTCTGCTGCCGTCGCTGGCGAAAAGCTTTGCCAGCGGCAATCAGGAGGAGTATTCACGTCTGATGGACTGGGGGCTGCGTCTGTGCTTCCTGCTGGCGTTACCGAGTGCCGTGGCGCTGGGCATTCTGGCGAAGCCGCTGACGGTTGCACTGTTTCAATACGGCAAATTCACCGCTTTTGATGCGGCAATGACCCAGCGAGCGCTGATTGCCTATTCGGTGGGGCTGATGGGACTGATCGTCGTCAAGGTGCTGGCTCCCGGTTTTTATTCGCGCCAGGACATCAAAACCCCGGTGAAAATTGCCATGGTGACCCTGGTGATGACGCAGGTGATGAATCTGGCATTTATTGGTCCACTGAAGCATGCCGGACTGTCACTGTCGATTGGACTGGCAGCCTGTCTTAATGCCGCACTGCTTTACTGGCAGCTACGCAAACAGGATATCTTCCAGCCCCAGCCGGGCTGGCGCAGTTTCCTGGTGCGTTTGCTGTTAGCCGTACTGGCAATGGCCGCTGCGCTGCTTGGCGTGCTGTACGTGATGCCTGACTGGGCCAACGGCAACATGCTGTGGCGTCTGACACGCCTGGCGGCGGTTTGTGCCGTGGGCGGAGGGGTTTATTTCGCTGCGTTGGCGCTGCTTGGCTTCCGATTGCGTGACTTCGCCCGCCGGACGGTGGTTTAGATAGCGCCGATCGGTAAAGGCTTAAGTTAAGGATTAACGCTGAAAAAGAATCGCCTTCGGGCGATTTTTTTGCATCTGTGGGGGATAAAAAAAGCCCCGGCGCGGTGGCCGGGGCTGGATTCACATAAGCGTTAAGAATAGCGCTTAAGGGCGGGTTGCCGGAGCGGTTGCCAGGTGAGAAGCAGAGTGTCCACCGGCTGCGCCTTTACCTTCAAAGTTGAAGTCGGGGCGAACCCAGTCACTGTGACGAGCAGGTTCTGGCTGACAGGCCGGAGCCGGAGCACGAGTCATTGGCGCACTGGCGTGATGCTTAAATGTACCCAGGACGGCAGCATTACTCAGCGGCTTATCGCGTGCCGGTACAGGGGCATGCGGTTCACTCACGACTGGCGCATCTTCACTTACCGCACCGCTTGCATTCAGCACTTCAGTGACCTGCTGAGTGGTTTCTGTGCTGACGCTCGTTGGGGCTTCAGCGATCTGCTGCTCAACGATATCCGTAACGGCATCGACCGGGGTAAATGCCGCTTCAGGTTCTTCAGCAGCCGATACCGCCTGAGCGATAGTCTCAGCAGCAACGCTCTCTTTTGCAGGAGGAATAACCGAAGGAACCTCTGCTGCCGGGGTTTCAATAGCCGCGGTTTCATCGGTATTCACCACGGTAACCTGCGGCTGTTGATCTTCCTGCAGCGGTTCAGCGATGTGAACCGGCTCGGCTTCTCCCTTAACGTCCTCAGCAGTCGTGGCGCTGACTGCGGCAACCGGCGCTTCGCTTACTGGCGTAGATTCCACAACGTTTTCTGTCGGGATCGCGTCAGCCGGAGAGACGCCAGCCGGTACAACGGCTTCTTTCACTGCTGTTGCTTCTGCTGACGTTGTTTCAACCTCAGCGGCTGCTTTGCCTGATGTAGCGGCGGCTGGTGTGGTGTCAACCGATGGGGCTTCTGCCGGTAGTGGGGCAGATTCACCCTGTGCTGCAGTGATCGGCGTAGCAACTGTCGCAGCCGGTGCTTCAACCGCTGAGGACGGTGACGCTTCGGTTACCGATACCGCGGCTACGCTTGCAGCCGCAGCAAGGTCACCTGCTGCAGTATTGTCAGTCGCTTCGTTGTTGACATCAGCATGACCGTAAGCCGGAACAACGGACTGTTCCTGCTCAACTTCATCGCTTGCCTGAGCAACAGGGTAGGAGATCCATACTTTTCCTGATGCCATTTCAGGCGATGCAGCGGCGCTGGTCAACGGCATTGGCGACTGTGTCGGGTAACGCTCGTCACGGTAGCGACGGCGACGCTGACCGCTCACGCGCAGATGGCGCGGCGAACGACGAGAACGACGCGGCATGTTGTTGTTACCACGCTCCTCGTTGTCGTAGCTGTCGCTGGCCGTTTCCGCTGCGGCTGGCTGAGCTACCGGAGCAGGCCTGGCTTCGCTCTCATCCGGGCGGAAGGTACGGGCTGCGGTCTGCTCTGCGGTTTCAATGCGAACCTTTTGATTCAGCTGACGCGGTTTACGACGCGGCATAACCTGCACATTTTCTTCCTGCGCATCGATGTTCTCTTCAACGGCAACAACAACCTGGTCAGCATTTTTCTCTTCCTGCACCGCCGTGCGTTTGTCTTCGTGGCGACGACGCTGACGCTCGGAACGAGGTTCACGTCGCGGCTGCTGCTCTGCGCGGTTCTCTTCGTTCAGATTCTGACGGTCGTCTGACGACTCGGCCTGTGCGGCAACGTTGCGCTTGTTGCGACGATTGTCATCGCGGCCTTCACGCGCTTCGCTGTGACGATCGCGGGAGCTGTTGCGATCGTTACGCTCATTGCGATCGGTATTGCGTTCTGAACGCTCGCTGCGATCGTTATAGCGGTCATTGCTACGCTCGGTGCGATCCGCCTGACGGTCGCTACGTTCATTACGCTCGTTGCGGTCGCTACGCTCATTACGGTCATTGCGGTCATTGCGGTCATTACGCTCAGTCCGTTCGCCGTTACGATCGCGACGATTGTTGTTTTGACGGCGGTTGTTACGACGCTCACCGCGAGGCGCTGCATCGGTCGCTTTTTTCTCGCTGACCGGCGGGGCCTGTTCAACGGTTCTTTCATCACCGGCAAACAGCTTCTTCAGCCCGCTTAACAAGCGGCCGATCAGGCCCGGCTGTGCAGGTTCCGCTGCATTTTTTACAAGCGGCTTTTTGCTTGCCGTCGTCGCAGTTGCATTGCTGCTGGTTTCCAGCGGAGCCGGAGGCGCATCGGGCATAACGAAAGCGGCAAGAGCGGGCTGCTCAGGGCGCCTGCGCTCGGCGCGCTCTTCTTCCGAAGGCAGGGCCATTTCGGTTTCATGCAGCTTAGGCAGGTGATAGCTCAGCGTTTGGGTCTCTTCGCCGCTGCGAACGCGCAGCACCGAGTAGTGCGGCGTTTCCATCTGATCGTTTGGCACGATAATGGCGCGAACGCCGCCCTGACGCTTCTCGATAGCACTGACGGAATCACGTTTCTCGTTCAGCAGGTAGGAAGCAACCTGCACCGGCACGATGGCATGAACTTCTTTGGTGTTCTCCTTCAGCGCTTCTTCTTCAATCAGACGCAGAATGGACAACGACAGGGATTCGTTATCACGGATGGTGCCGGTACCGCTACAGCGTGGGCAGACGTGATGGCTGGATTCACCCAGTGAAGGACTGAGGCGTTGACGTGACATTTCCAGCAGGCCAAATCGTGAAATGTGGCTGATCTGGATACGTGCGCGATCCTGGCGTACCGCTTCGCGCAGACGGTTTTCAACTGCACGCTGGTGGCGAACAGGCGTCATATCAATGAAGTCGATCACAATCAGACCGCCCAGGTCGCGCAGGCGCAGCTGGCGGGCAATTTCATCGGCCGCTTCAAGGTTGGTATTAAACGCGGTTTCTTCAATGTCGCCGCCGCGGGTGGCGCGCGCCGAGTTAATATCGATAGCGGTCAGTGCTTCCGTGCTGTCGATAACGATCGAACCGCCGGATGGCAGGCGAACTTCGCGCTGGAAGGCGGATTCAATCTGAGATTCGATTTGATAATGGCTGAACAGCGGGATTTCACCGGTGTACAGTTTGATTTTGCTGCTGAAGTCAGGACGGCCCAGCGCGGCGATGTGCTGGCGAGCCAGCTCAAGGACTTTTGGGTTATCGATAAGAATTTCACCGATATCCTGACGAAGATAGTCGCGGAATGCACGTACAATGACGTTGCTTTCCTGGTGGATCAGGAATGGCGCTGGGCGGCTGTCAGCGGCTTTCTTAATCGCATCCCAGTGCTTCATGCGGAAGCTCAAATCCCACTGCAGCGCTTCAGCTGATTTACCTACGCCGGCAGTACGAACAATCAGCCCCATCCCATCCGGTAACTCCAGAGAGGAAAGCGCTTCTTTCAGTTCAGTACGATCATCCCCTTCAATACGGCGAGAAATACCGCCAGCGCGAGGGTTGTTCGGCATCAGAACCAGATAGCTTCCCGCCAGGCTGATAAAGGTGGTTAAGGCAGCGCCTTTGTTGCCACGCTCTTCTTTATCAATCTGAACAATCACTTCCTGACCTTCACGAAGGACATCCTTGATATTGGGACGACCGTGAGCGGAATAGTTAGCGGGGAAGTATTCGCGGGAAATTTCTTTCAGAGGTAGGAAACCATGTCTTTCAGCACCGTAATCAACAAAGGCGGCTTCAAGGCTGGGTTCAATGCGGGTAATCTTGCCTTTATAGATGTTGGCTTTCTTCTGTTCGTGTCCAGGGCTTTCAATATCCAGATCGTACAGGCGTTGGCCGTCTACTAGTGCCACACGCAACTCTTCCTGCTGAGTTGCGTTTATCAACATTCTTTTCATCGTAACTTACTCATTATTCTTACATTATGGACAAAGCTGCGGGCAAAGTAACGCTGGACGTATTGAACCGATGGCCCCGTGTCTCATCGCTTAGTCGTCAACCTCTCGGGTGTCGGCAGCTCAAGGGGCGCAAAATCACGGTAGCCTGTTTTACATATGGAAAAACAGCGCTTTGTAAGGGGGGAACCGCCAGTAGATTACCAGGTGAACCAATCCCGTTTTTTCGTCCAGGCTGCAACCCGCAGCCCGCTAAATGCCTGATTACACAATACGTCTTACGCCATTGCTGCGTGTATGGGCTATCCGGCAAAATTGTTGTAATACACCCCGGTTGATGGGGTTAACGCTTTTTCTTGCTTTCTCAAGATGTCGCGTCAAAACGGAAACATTATTCCACTGCTAAGCCTGAGAGCGCAAGATGACTTTACCCGCGATGAGAAGTTTATCCCGTCTTTTAAAACGATTTGCAGCGCTTTTCAGCAAACTGTATAAAATCCGGCCATAACGTCCCTGCGGCGGTCATCGGTGTCAGTTAAGCATATAAAAAGAAGTGGCGCTATCACTGCCGGGTATTTAGAATCGCCAACCATGAAAACCATGACTCCAGCCGTACAATTAATTGCCATTTCTGCTGATGAAGCAGGACAGCGCATCGATAACTTTTTACGCACTCACCTTAAAGGCGTGCCGAAAAGTATGATTTATCGCATTTTGCGTAAGGGCGAAGTGCGGGTGAATAAAAAACGCGTTAAGCCTGAATATAAACTGGAGGATGGCGACCAGGTTCGCGTCCCCCCGGTGCGCGTGGCCGAACGTGAAGATGAGAGCGTTTCACCTAAACTGGCGAAGGTGGCCGCGTTAAGTGATGCAATAATTTATGAAGATGAGCATGTGCTGGTGCTGAATAAACCTTCCGGCACGGCAGTACATGGCGGAAGTGGCCTGAGCTTTGGCGTGATTGAAGGGTTAAGGGCGCTGCGCCCGGAGGCCCGTTTCCTGGAGCTGGTGCACCGCCTTGACCGCGATACCTCCGGTATTTTGCTGGTTGCGAAAAAGCGATCCGCGCTGCGTTCGCTGCACGAACAGCTGCGTGAAAAGGGAATGCAAAAAGATTATCTGGCGCTGGTGCGCGGTCAGTGGCCTTCACATGTTAAATCAGTGCGTGCGCCATTGCTGAAAAATATTCTTCAAAGCGGCGAGCGCGTCGTGAAGGTCAGCAGCGACGGCAAGCCATCGGAAACGCTGTTCAAGGTTGAAGAGCGCTATGCGTTTGCCACGTTGGTGAAAGCCAGTCCGGTGACCGGACGGACTCATCAGATCCGTGTGCATACCCTGCATGCCGGGCATCCGATCGCGTTTGACGATCGCTATGGCGAGGCGGAGTTTGATCGTCAGCTCGCCGCCACCGGACTGAATCGTCTGTTCCTGCATGCCGCGGCTCTGACATTTACCCATCCCGGCACCGGTGAAGTGATGCGCGTGGAGGCCCCGCTGGATGACGGTCTGAAGCGCTGTCTGGCAGTGCTTCGTAAGCAGAGCAACTAAACATTATCATAGCGAATGCGGCAGCCCCTGCCGCATTCCTTCACTCAGGCTAAGGGATCCATTCCTGCCTTTCTTAACATCTCACAGAGCGCAATCAACGGCAGGCCGATCAGTGCATTCGGATCCCGGCCGGACAGACGTTCAAACAGCGCGATCCCCAGCCCCTCGCTTTTAAAGCTGCCCGCGCAGTTCAGAGGCTGCTCGCGGCTGACATACTGAGCGATTTCAGCTTCGCTGAGCGTGCGAAACTCCACGGTGAAGGGTTCGCACAAGGTTTGCAGCCGCTGATGACGACTGTCATACAGCGCCAGCCCGGTATAGAACACCACGCTGCGGCCGCTGGCGGCGCGGAGCTGGTTGCGGGCATTCTCTTCGGTATGAGGCTTTCCGCAAATTACGCCGTCCACGACGCAGACCTGGTCAGAACCAATAATCAGATGGTCGGGATAACGTTCGGTCAGCGCCTGCGCTTTCGCCGCTGCCAGACGCAGTACCAGCTGCTCGGCGGTTTCATTTGCCAACGGCGCTTCATCCACCTCAGGCGCATCGGTAATAAAGGGTAACTGCAGCGTAGATAACAGGGCGCGACGGTAAGTTGATGTGGAGGCTAAAACCAGCTGTGACATATTTTTTTCCAGATATAGATAGCGAATCGATGAAAGGCATTTTAAACTGTGCGCCGCACTGGATGCGAATAATGGGTGAAAGATGTCGTAATGCGGCCTTTTTCTTTGACTCTATGTCGTTACAAAGTTAATATGCGCGCCCTATGCAAAAGGTAAAATTACCCCTGACTCTCGATGTGGTGCGAACCGCTCAAAAACGCCTGGACTACCAGGGTGTTTACACCCCTGAACAGGTTGAGCGAATTGCCGACTCGGTGGTCAGTGTGGACAGTGATGTAGAATGTGTGATGTCGTTTGCGATCGACAATCAGCGTCTGGCGGTACTGAAAGGTACTGCTGAAGTTTCCGTGACGCTATGTTGTCAGCGCTGCAACCAGCCGTTTTCACATCAGGTCCACGTATCGTACTGTTTCAGCCCGGTCGTTACTGACGAGCAGGCCGAAGCACTACCGGAAGCGTACGAGCCAATCGACATCAACGAGTTTGGTGAAACCGATTTGCTGGCGATGGTCGAAGATGAAATCATCCTCGCCCTGCCTGTCGTTCCGGTGCATGATTCTGAACACTGTGAAGTGTCCGAGGCGGACATGGTCTTTGGTCAATTGCCTGCAGAGGCAGAAAAACCAAATCCATTTGCCGTATTAGCCAGTTTAAAGCGTAAGTAATAGGAGTAAGGTCCATGGCCGTACAACAGAATAAACCAACCCGTTCCAAACGTGGCATGCGTCGTTCACACGATGCGCTGACCACTGCAACACTTTCCGTAGATAAAGTTTCTGGTGAGACTCATCTGCGTCACCACATCACTGCGGATGGTTACTACCGCGGTCGCAAGGTCATCGTTAAGTAATTCCGCGGAATAGCGCGGCAATACTTTGACACGATTGACCCTGGCGATAGATGCCATGGGCGGGGATTTCGGTCCCTGCGTGACAGTGCCTGCGGCAATGCAGGCACTGGTATCTGATTCGCAACTGTATCTTCTTCTGGTCGGCGATCCCGACAAAATCACGCCATTACTAGCCACAGCTGATTCTGCGCTGCTTGCGCGTTTGCGGGTTATTCCTGCTGAATCGGTTATTGCCAGTGATGCCAGACCGGCGCAGGCCATTCGTGCCAGTCGCGGATCGTCAATGCGTGTTGCGTTGGAGCAGGTCAGAGCAGGTCACGCCGATGCCTGTATCAGTGCCGGTAACACCGGTGCACTGATGGGGCTGGCAAAAATTTTATTGAAGCCGCTCGAGGGGATTGAGCGTCCGGCACTGATGACCATTCTGCCAAACCAGCTGAAGGGCAAAACCGTCATGCTGGATTTAGGTGCTAATGTGGAATCCGATAGTGCTATGCTGGTGCAGTTTGCCATTATGGGCGCGGTGATGGCAGAAGAGGTGTTAGAAATTGCCAACCCGCGTGTGGCACTGCTCAACATAGGCCAGGAAGAAACCAAAGGGTTAACGGCGATCCGCGAAGCCGCAGCAGCGCTTCGTGATTCCGCCGAGGTTAACTATATTGGTTACCTTGAAGGTAACGATCTTCTTACCGGTAAGACGGATGTTCTGGTGTGCGATGGCTTCATCGGGAACGTCACGTTAAAAACTATGGAAGGTGTGGTAAGAATGTTTCTTTCGCTGTTGAAATCACAGGGCGAAGGTAAAAAAAAGGCATGGTGGCTGAGACTGTTGGGGCGCTGGATCCAGAAGCGTCTGGCGAAGAATTTCGGCCATCTCAACCCCGACCAGTACAATGGCGCCTGTCTGTTAGGATTACGCGGCACCGTGATTAAAAGTCACGGCGCGGCCAATCAACGCGCGTTTACCGTTGCGATAAAACAGGCAGAGCAGGCGGTGCGGCGGCAAGTTCCCGAACGGATTGCTGCCCGCCTACAGGCTGTATTACCTAAGAGTGACTGAGCGTACATGTATACGAAGATTATCGGTACGGGCAGCTATTTGCCCGAACAGGTGCGGACTAACGCCGATCTGGAAAAAATGGTGGATACGTCGGACGAGTGGATTGTCACCCGAACCGGTATCCGTGAACGTCGTATTGCCGGCCAGGATGAAACCGTAGCGACGATGGGCTTTCATGCCGCCGAGCGTGCGCTTTCCATGGCGGGCATTGATAAAAATGACATCGGTTTGATCGTGGTAGCGACCACCTCTTCCAGTCACGCTTTCCCAAGTTCAGCCTGCATGATCCAGCAGATGCTGGAAATTGACGATGCGGCCTCTTTCGATCTGGCGGCAGCCTGCGCGGGCTTCACCTACGCACTGAGCGTTGCCGACCAGTATGTTAAAAACGGAGCGGTGAAGTACGCCCTGGTGATCGGCGCCGATGTTCTGTCGCGCACGCTCGATCCGCAGGATCGCGGCACCATTATCCTGTTTGGCGATGGTGCCGGTGCCGTTGTCCTCGGCGCCAGCGAAGAGCCAGGTATCATCTCGACCCATCTGCATGCTGATGGTCGTTATGGTCAGCTGCTGTCCCTGCCTAATCAAGACCGTGCGCATCAGGAGCAGCCTGCCTATCTGACGATGGCAGGTAATGAAGTGTTCAAAGTTGCTGTGACCGAACTGGCGCATATCGTTGATGAAACGCTGAAGGCAAATGACCTTGACCGTGCATCAATCGACTGGCTGGTGCCGCATCAGGCCAACCTGCGCATTATCAGCGCCACGGCCCGCAAACTGGGCATGGAGATGGACAAAGTGGTGGTGACCCTCGATCGCCACGGTAATACGTCTGCGGCTTCCGTGCCTTCCGCGCTTGATGAAGCGGTGCGCGACGGACGTATTCAGCCCGGCCAGTTGATTCTGCTGGAAGCCTTTGGTGGTGGTTTCACCTGGGGTTCAGCTCTGGTTCGTTTTTGATTAACAGGAAATAACGATGACGCAATTTGCAATGGTATTCCCGGGACAGGGATCGCAAACGGTGGGCATGCTGGCTGATTTAGCCGCAGCTAACCCGATTGTGGAAAAAACCTTCCGCGAAGCTTCTGACGTACTGGGTTACGATTTGTGGCAGCTGGTCCAGCAGGGACCTGCCGAAGAGTTGAACAAAACCTGGCAAACTCAGCCCGCTTTACTGGCTGCCTCTGTTGCCATTTTCCGCGTTTGGCAGGAAAAAGGCGGAAAAGTACCGTCAATGCTTGCAGGTCACAGCCTGGGTGAGTACAGTGCCCTGGTTTGTGCCGGCGTGATTGCGTTTCCAGATGCCATTAAGCTGGTTGAACTGCGCGGTAAGTTGATGCAGGAAGCCGTGCCGGAAGGGACGGGCGCCATGCAGGCGATTATTGGTCTGGACGATGAGTCGATTGCCAAAGCCTGTGAAGAGTCTGCCCAGGGGCAGGTTGTCTCACCGGTGAACTATAACTCGCCGGGCCAGGTGGTGATCGCGGGTAATAAAGAAGCCGTTGAGCGCGCGGGTGCTGCCTGTAAAGCCGCAGGTGCGAAGCGTGCACTGCCGCTGCCGGTCAGCGTACCGTCGCACTGTGCGCTGATGAAGCCTGCCGCCGACAAACTGGCCGTGGCGCTGGAGCAACTGACCTTCAACGCGCCGGCATTCCCGGTGGTCAACAACGTTGATGTGCAGTGTGAGACTTCACCTGAAGCTATTCGTAACGCACTGGTGCGTCAGCTGTACAGCCCGGTGCGTTGGACTGGTTGCGTAGAATTTATGGCTCAGCAGGGCGTAACGTCGCTGCTGGAAGTGGGTCCGGGTAAAGTGTTAACCGGGCTGACTAAACGTATTGTTGACACCCTGACGTCGGCGGCGGTCAATGACCCGGCCAGCCTGTCAGCGGCGCTTGAACAATAACACGAGGAACAACATGAATTTCGAAGGTAAAATCGCGCTGGTTACTGGTGCAAGCCGCGGTATCGGCCGCGCAATCGCGGAGACGCTTGTCGCCCGCGGTGCGAAAGTTGTCGGTACGGCGACCAGCCAGAACGGAGCCGAAGCCATCAGCGCTTATCTGGGCGACAACGGGAAGGGCATGCT
>CAJYIY010000089.1 GCA_913775305.1 uncultured Erwinia sp.
GGTTGTGTCCCTGACCGGTGACACAACCCGCCAGAACTACCCCACGCGCCTGCAAACAGGTCCCCTGCAGGAACCGCATCCAGAACTATGCCAGCAGCTCACACGAAGGCGGCAGGCGGCACACCAGCGCATCCGGCATCACCTCAATCCGAAACGCCTTCCCGGTCAGCGGCTCCCCGTCCAGATTAAACGTCATCTCATTGGGTGCATCAATCGTCAGCCACGGCAGCGAAGCGGTGATTAAATTCGGGTTATCATCATCGCGGGTTAACCTGTGCAACAGCGTCGGCAGCAGCTCCTGCGACGTGGCAACCGTCAGCTCCAGCTTACCGTCGTTAATCAGCGCCTGTGGGCAGAGGCGCTGGCCGCCGCCCGCCTGGCGCCCGTTGCCGATACCAATCACCAGCGCATCACCCTGCCAGTCAAAATCCGGCCCGCGAAGATGACAGCTGTCCGCCTTCAGCGTATCCATTCGCATCAGTCCATGAATAAAGTAGGAGACGCCGCCCAGCGCCGACTTCAGCTTCTCCGGCGTCTCGGTGGTGATACGCGTACCAAATCCGCCGGTCGCCATATTGATAAAATAGCGATTGCCGTTGACCCGCGCCAGGTCGATCGGTGAGGCCTTGCCAACGATCGCCAGCCGCAGTGCATTTTCCATCTCCAGTGGGATCCCGGCGCTGGTGGCGAAATCGTTAGCGGTGCCCAGCGGCACCAGCCCCAGCACCGGGCGCTGTTCCGGCGACAGACCGGCCAGCGCGGTGGCGATTTCGTTAATCGTGCCGTCGCCGCCGGCGGCAATCACCGTAGTGGCATGGAGATCCACCGCCTCACGCACGTAGCGCTCGCCGTCGCCGTGTTCCCAGGTTACGCGCACTTCCAGCCGGTAGCCTTCCTCGCGCAGGGTGGTAATAGCCTGGCGAAGATCCTCATTGCCCGCGCTTTTACCGTTTAAAATCGCCAGCGAGATTGAATCATTAACCATCTTTTAATTTCCTGAAGTGGGTCACGAATGGTTTCAAGATATAGCATATCCAGCTGCGGGCGGTGAACTGCCAGGCGGCTTAAGGGAAAATTTTAGGAAAAAAGGACAAGAAAAAGCCCGGGCGGGGGAGCCGACCGGGCCAATAAGGTGGTTCATTCCGACCGGCGTTAGCTTGATTTCCGGGCGTGCAGATCGTGCTGTTTCATGTTTATCGTTAGGAGCGAGCGCAGTATAGTCGGGAAGCTCCCCGGGTACTGTGATCGGATTCTAAGATTGATAACCCGATGAAACTTCTTTCGCCCGTTACGCCGCGTGCGGATCCCGGGTGGTGGTTCCCTGCAGATTGCGCATCAGCAGCGCATAGCGCAGGTCCATCTCCTCCGGCAGCGGCAGCCACACCCAATGACCGTTGCCGGGCGCAACTTCAATCGCCTGTGCTTTGCCGTTCTCCATCCGCGTCAGGGTGAAGTTGATATTGCCCGCCGGGGTCATCAGCTCCAGGCTGTCGCCCACGCTGAATTTGTTTTTCACGTCCACCTGCGCCAGCGCCCCCCGGCGTTCGCCGGTAAACTCGCCGACAAACTGCTGACGGTCGGAAACCGAATAGCCCGCCTCATAGCTCTGGTAGCTGTCGTGCGTATGGCGGCGCAGAAATCCTTCGGTATAACCGCGATGCGCCAGCCCTTCCAGCGTCTCCAGCAGCGCCGGGTCAAACGGCTTTCCGGCGGCGGCATCGTCGATAGCGCGGCGGTAAACCTGTGCGGTGCGCGCGCAGTAATAGAAGGATTTGGTACGGCCTTCAATTTTCAGTGAATGCACGCCCATCTGCGTCAGCCGCTCAACGTGCGCCACCGCGCGCAGATCTTTCGAATTCATAATATAGGTGCCGTGCTGGTCCTCAAAGGCGGTCATGTACTCACCGGGGCGCATCGCCTCTTCGATCATAAACACCTTGTCGGTCGGTTGACCCACGCCCAGCGTCGGTTCAACGTTATGCACTGCAATCGGCGGCTGGCGATGAACGATGTTGCCGATGGCATCTTCCTGGCCCTCTTCCACGTGATATTCCCAGCGGCAGGCGTTGGTACAGGTCCCCTGATTGGGGTCGCGCTTGTTGATGTAGCCGGAGAGCAGACAGCGGCCGGAGTAGGCCATGCACAGCGCGCCGTGGACGAAGATCTCCAGCTCCATGTCGGGCACCTGCTGGCGTATTTCACTGATTTCCTCCAGCGACAGCTCGCGCGACAGGATCACCCGCGTCAGCCCCCTCTGCTGCCAGAATTTTACCGTGGCCCAGTTCACCGCATTCGCCTGCACCGACAGATGAATGTCCATCTGCGGGAAGGCGTCGCGCACCAGCATAATCAGGCCGGGGTCGGACATAATCAGCGCGTCCGGTCCCATGTCGATCACCGGCTGAAGGTCGCGAATAAAGGTTTTCAGCTTGGCGTTATGCGGCGCGATATTCACCACCACGTAAAACTTTTTGCCCAGCGCGTGGGCCTCATTGATACCGATCGCCAGATTCTGGTGGTCAAATTCATTGTTGCGCACGCGCAGGCTGTAGCGCGGCTGACCGGCGTACACGGCGTCTGCGCCATAGGCGAAGGCGTAACGCATATTTTTCAGCGTGCCGGCCGGGGAGAGGAGTTCGGGTTTAAACATGGTTTCTCAGTCTGATGATGCGCCAGCGATTGCCAGGATGGTGGCCCTCAACGACGATGCGTGGCTGAGGGCAGATTTCGGTGCGGGATTGTAAGGCAGCGAAGCGGAAGAATAATTGATCTACATCAATCGGCAGAGGTCCGCTTCCCAGCGATAGCCCATGCCGTAGACGGCGCGGATAAACGGCTGGCTGGCGTCCAGCGCTTCCAGCTTGCGGCGCAGATTCTTAATATGGCTGTCGATGGTGCGATCGGTCACCACGCGATAGTCGTCATACAGCTGGTTCAGCAGCTGTTCGCGGGAGAACACCTTGCCCGGCTCGTGGGCGAGGGTTTTCAGCAGGCGAAATTCGGCCGGGGTCAGATCCAGCGGCTTACCGTTCCAGCTGGCCTGAAAGCGATTTTCGTCCACGGACAGCAGCGAGGCGGGTTCCGGCTCTTCCTTCGGGCGCTGGCAGCGCTTCAGGATGGTTTTCACCCGGGCGACCACTTCGCGCGGGCTGAACGGCTTACAGATATAGTCGTCCGCGCCGATCTCCAGCCCCAGCAGGCGGTCGATCTCTTCGGTTTTGGCGGTGACCATCATCACCGGCAGTTCGGAAAAGCGGCGCAGCTCGCGGCACACCGACAGACCGTCCAGCCCCGGCAGCATCAGATCCAACAGCATCAGGTCGGGCGGGTTCTGCTTCGCCCAGGCCAGCGCCTCGTCGCCGCGCATCAGCGCATGCGTGCGATAGCCGGCGGCCTGCAGGTAATCCACCAGCAGCTGGCTGAGCTTGGGTTCATCTTCAACGATTAAAATCAGCGGTGCCGGTGTTTCCTGCGCCATATCGCCTCCTCAGTACGGATAAATCAGTGCGGTTTATGGGGTAAGCTTACCGTAATTTTCAGCCCCCCGGCGGAAGAATGCCGGGCGTTCAGCGTACCGTCGTGGGCCGCAACAATATTCTGACAGATTGCCAGCCCCAGGCCGGAACCGCCGCTGGCGCGGTTGCGTGACCCTTCGGCGCGATAGAAACGATCGAAAATCAGCGCGAGCTGATCGTCACTGACACCCGGCGTGCTGTCCTCGAAACGCAGCAGATTACCGCCGGGGTCAGACTCAAGATAAACAGTGAGGCTGCCCCCGGTATCGGTGTAGCGCAGGCTGTTTTCCATCAGGTTGGTGAACAGCTGCCCCAGCCGGTCCGGATCGCCAAACTGCGGCGCAGCCTCCGGCAGTGACAGGTTGAGCTGCAACCCCTGCTGCTGGTAGCGGTGGCGGAAGTTAGCGGCGACCATCTCCAGCAGCGGCACCAGATCGGTGTCGCGCTTGCGGTAGGCCAGCGCTCCCTCGTCCGACAGCGACAGCTGGTGAACATCATCAACCAGCTTGGTCAGAGTGGCGACCTCTCCCTGTAGCGAAACAATCGACTCCGGCGTCAGCTGACGCACGCCGTCCTGGATGGCCTCCAGCTCACCGCGCAGGATCGCCAGCGGCGTGCGCAGTTCGTGGGATATATCGGCCATAAACGCCCGCCGCATGTTCTCGTTCTTTTCTAAAGTGCTGGCCAGCCGGTTAAAGTCCTGCGCCAGGCGGCCAAGCTCGTCGCGGCTGGTCGATGCAACGCGGCTGCTGAAATCCCCGGCGGCGAGATGATGGGTGCCCTCAACCAGCCGCTTGACCGGAGCCAGCAGCCCGCGTGACATCAGCCAGGTCACCAGCGCCGCCAGCAGCATGGTCAGGCCAACAATCATCCAGCTGGTGCGGTTTTGCTGCCGATCAAAATTAATGTCCGCCACCCGCGTCAGCCGTTCAGACGGGGAGCCTACGACCCAGCCGACCACCTGATTATCGCTGGTGGTAATCGCCCGGCGTGTCCCTTCGGGAGGGACCGGGCCGGGTGGCCCCATCACCATGCGGAAATCCTGATCGACAACCCATAACGGCGTGCGCCAGCCGTGCGGCGGCAGCTGGTTGCCGGACTCCGGATTCTGCTCCAGCGATCGCAGAATGGTGAAGACCAGCCGGTTGTTGTTACGCAGAAAGGTCCAGCTGCCGTGCCGCTCGTACTGATCGGCCAGCGCGTCACTCAGCAGGTTAATGCGCTGCTCGTTGCCGCGCTTGATGTAGTCGATAAAGCCGTGTTCAAAGCTCAGTCTCACCCCCCAGTGCATGGTGATCAGCACCAGCATGCAGGTTGATAAGATCGCGGCGAACAGCTTGGCGGTTATGCCGATGCGTAAGCGGCTGAATATCATGCTTCCTCCGGCACGCGCTGCGGGCGCGGCTTACGGCGCAGTTTATCCATATACAGATAAACCACCGGCGTGGTGTACAGCGTCAGCAGCTGGCTCATCACCAGGCCACCCACGATAGTGATCCCCAGCGGCTGGCGCAGTTCGGCACCGTCACCGCTGGTCAGCACCAGCGGCAGCGCGCCGAGCAGGGCGGCCAGCGTGGTCATCATAATCGGCCGGAAGCGCAGCAGGCTGGCCTGTTCAATAGCTTCCCGCGCCGTCAGTCCGGCGTTGCGCTGCGCCTCAACGGCAAAATCCACCATCATGATGGCGTTCTTCTTGACGATGCCGATCAGCAGCATAATGCCAATCAGCGCGATCAGGCTGAACGGTGCACCGAACAGCTCCAGCGCCAGCAGCGCGCCAACGCCTGCCGAGGGCAGGGTGGAGAGAATGGTCAGCGGATGGACGTAGCTCTCATAGAGGATCCCCAGCACGATATACACGGTGGCGATCGCTGCAATAATCAGCCACAGCTGGCTGCTCTGTGATTTCTCAAACTCCGCCGCCGTTCCTGAGAAGCTGCCGCGCACGCTGGACGGCACACCCAGCGCGATAACGCTGCGATCGATCGCCGCCGAGGCCTGCGACAGCGAAACGCCTTCCGGCAGGTTAAACGAAATCGTGGAGGAGGCAGACAGCCCATCATGGTTCACCGCCAGCGGCGAGTTTGCCGGTTTCCAGCTGGCAAACCGGGAGAGCGGGATCGGTTTGCCTTCGCTGTTGATCACGTACATCTGATCCAGCGCGCTGATATCCTGGGTGTAGCGCGGATCGACCTCCATCACCACCTTATACTGATTCAGCGGCTGGTAAATGGTGGAGATCTGCCGCTGGCCAAAGGCGTTATTCAGCAGGTTGTTGACGTCGGAAACGTCAATGCCGAGGCTGGACATCGTCGCACGGTCGTAGGTCAGCGCCATCTCCGCGCCTTTATCTTCCTGGTCAGAGTTCACGTCGGCCAGCTCTGGTAAGGCAGCAAAGGCGCGGCGGATTTTGGGCTCCCATTCGCGCAGATCGTCAAGGCTGTCCGACAGCAGGGAATACTGATACCCGGCATTGGACTCACGACCGCCGATGCGCAGATCCTGCACCGCCATCAGGAACAGGTTTGCTCCCGGCTCTTTTGCCAGTTTGCTACGCAGGCGGGAAATCACCTGCTGGGCGGTTTCGCTGCGTTCAGACAGCGGCTTGAGCGATATAAACATCGTGCCGCTGTTGGTACGAAAACCCCCGGTAAAGCCGACCACGCTCTCCACCGCCGGATCGTCATGCACGATGCGCATAAAATCCTGCAGCTTATTGCGGATCGACTGGAAAGAGATGCTCTGGTCAGCCTGGATAAAGCCCATCAGACGTCCGGTATCCTGTTCCGGCATAAAGGTCTTCGGGATCGAGATATAGAGATAGACGGTCAGACCGATGGTGGCCAGAAACACCAGCAGCGTCCAGCGTGCGTGATCCAGCACCACCCGCAGCGTGCGGCCATAGCCCCGCTGTACGGCAAGCAGCACCTTGCCGAAGCCGCGGATCCGCGGCTGCTGATGTTGATGCTGCCGCTTCAGCAGCAGCCCGCACATCATCGGCGTCAGGGTGATGGAGATCAGCAGCGAAATACCGATCGCCACCGACAGAGTCACCGCAAACTCGGTGAACAGGCGGCCAATCAGCCCACCGAGCATCAGCAGCGGCAGAAAAACTGCCACCAGCGAAAGGCTCATTGATACCACGGTGAATCCCACCTCGCGCACGCCCTGCAGCGCGGCCTGTACCGGTTTCATTCCGGCTTCCACATGGCGGGAAATATTCTCCAGCACCACAATCGCGTCGTCGACCACAAAACCGGTGGCCACCGTCAGCGCCATCAGCGACAGGTTGTTCAGGCTGAATCCGCACAGGTACATGGCGGCAAAGGTGCCAATCAGCGACACCGGCACCGCGACCGCCGGGATCAGCGTGGCGCGGCCCGAGCGCAAAAAGGCAAACACCACCAGGATCACCAGCCCGACGGAGATCGCCAGCGACTGTTCCACTTCATGCAGCGAAGCGCGGATGGTCGGTGAGCGGTCCTGCGCCACGTTGAGTTCGATCGAGGCCGGAATAATCTTGCGCAGCTCCGGCACTTCGGCGCGGATACGGTCGACGGTGTCGATGATATTGGCTTCCTGCGATTTGCGGATCACCAGCAGGATTGCCGGTTTGCCGTTAGCCATCCCGGCGTTGCGCACGTCCTCCACGGAATCGGTCACGTTGGCCACGTCGCTCAGCCGTACCGCCGCGCCGTTGCTGTAGTGAACGATCAGCGGCTGGTATTCCGCCGCGGTTTTCAGTTCGTCATTGGTTTTCAGCTGCCAGCGGCGATGGTTATCTTCCACCGCGCCCTGCGGCTTACGCACGTTGGCACTGGCGATGGTTTCCCGCACGGCATCCAGCGACACGCCCTGATTAAACAGCGCCTGCGGATTCAGCTCAACGCGCACCGCCGGCAGCGAACTGCCGCCGACCGACACATCGCCCACGCCCTCAATTTGCGCCAGCTTTTGTGCCAGCTGGGTCGAGGCATAATCGTACAGCTGACCCTGCGAATAGGTCTCCGAGGTCAGGGTCATAATCAGGATCGGCGCGTCGGACGGGTTGGCCTTCCGGTAGGTTGGCCGCGACGGCATGCCGCTCGGCAGCAGGCTCTGGGCGGCGTTAATCGCCCCCTGTACGTCGCGGGCGGCACCGTTAATATCGCGATCGAAGTCAAACACCAGAATGATGCGCGTGGAGCCCAGCGAACTGCTGGAGGACATCTCGCTCACCCCGGCAATGCGCCCCAGCGCCCGTTCCAGCGGCGTGGCGACGGACGATGCCATGGTCTCCGGCGAGGCACCCGGCAGCGATGCGCTGACCATAATCACCGGAAAATCCACCTGCGGCAGCGGGGCCACCGGCAGCAGCCGGAAACCCAGAATACCGGCCAGCAGGATCGCCACGGTCATCAGGATGGTGGCAACCGGGCGATGGATAAACAGTGCGAAAAATTTCACTCTGCCTCCCGGCGTGCAAAGCGCTGGCGTGTGGCGTGGGCCAGGCGATCAAACAGCAGATAGATGACCGGGGTGGTGAACAGCGTCAGCACCTGGCTGACAATCAGGCCGCCAACCATCGCCGTGCCCAGCGGGCGGCGCAGCTCCGCGCCAACGCCGGTACTCAGCATCAGCGGCAGCGCCCCGAGCAGCGCGGCCAGCGTGGTCATCAGGATCGGTCTGAAGCGCAGCAGGCAGGCCTGATAGATGGCGTCATACGGCGACATGCCCTGTTCGCGTTCGGCAGCCAGCGCAAAGTCGATCATCATGATGGCGTTCTTCTTCACGATGCCAATCAGCAGAATGATGCCGATGATGGCGATCACATCCAGCTCACTGCCGCTAATGAGCAGCGCCAGCAGTGCCCCGACGCCTGCGGTTGGCAGCGTCGAGAGAATGGTGATCGGATGAATAAAGCTCTCATAAAGAATGCCCAACACAATGTACATCGCCACAATGGCCGCCACGATCAGCCAGACGGTGCTGGAAAGCGCGGCCTGGAAGGCGAGGGTGCTGCCCTGGAACTGGGTCATGATTTCCGCAGGCATCGCCAGTGACTGCTCGGCCTGGGTGACGGCATTGACCGCCTGTTCCAGCGAATAGCCGTCACTGACGTTGAACGAAAAGGTTGCCGACGGGAACTGGTCGAGGTGATTGATGCTCAACGCGCCGTGGCGCTGCTCAACGCTGGCAATGGCACTCAGCGGCACGCTGCCGCCCTCGCTGCTTTTCAGCCGAATACTTTGCAGCGCCGCCAGCCCCGGCGTAGTGGTGGTATCGTGCTCCAGCACCACCCGGTACTGGTTAGCCTGGGTGTATATCGTGGAAATCAGCCGCTGGCCGAAGGCGTTATACAGCGCATTGTCGACGTCCGCCAGGGTAATGCCCAGGCGGCTGGCGGTGTCGCGATCGACGCGGATATAGGCTTCCAGCCCCTGATCCTGCCAGTCGTTGCTGACGTCCTTCAGTTCCGGCATGGTGTTCAGTTTTGCCAGTAGTTTTGGCACCCACAGGCTGAGCGAATCGAGTGAGCCGGCCTGCAGGGTAAACTGATACTGCGTGCGGCTGACCTGAGTATCGATGGTCAGGTCCTGCACCGGCTGCAGCCACAGGCTGATACCGGGGATCTGCGCCACCTGCTGCTGCAGGCGGGCAATCACCGCCGGAATGCGGTCATCGCGCTCATCCAGCGGCTTGAGGTTGATTTGCAGCCTGCCGCTGTTCAGCGCGGAATTGGTGCCGTCCACGCCGACAAAGGAGGTCAGGCTCTGCACCGCCGGATCCTTCATGATCACCGACGCCACTTTCTGCTGGCGCTCGGCCATGCTGGCCCAGGAAACCGACTGCGGGGCCTGGACGGTGCCGGAAATAATACCGTTGTCCTGCATCGGGAAGAAGCCTTTCGGGATCGCCAGCCACAGCAGCACGGTTATCGCCAGGGTGCTCAGCGCCACGCCGAGGGTGATCCACGGATGATTCAGCACCCGGCGCAGCAGGCTGCCGTAGCGGGCAATCACCTTATTAAACATCGCCTCGCTGGCGCGCGAGAAGCGATTTTGCTGACGTAGCGACGCCGCGCTCAGCATGCGTGCGCACATCATCGGCGTCAGGGTCAGCGAAACCACCGCAGAAATCAGGATCGCCACCGCCAGCGTCACGGCAAATTCGCGGAACAGCCTGCCGACGATATCCCCCATAAACAGCAGCGGGATCAGAACCGCAATCAGCGAGAAGGTCAGCGAGATAATGGTAAAACCGATCTCTCCGGCCCCCTTCAGCGCGGCGGCCAGCGGTTTCTCTCCTTTCTCGATGTAGCGCGAAATATTTTCAATCACCACAATCGCATCATCCACCACAAAGCCGGTGGCGATGGTCAGCGCCATCAGCGTCAGGTTATTGATCGAGAAGCCGCAGAAATACATCACCGCAAACGTACCGACCAGCGACAGCGGCACCGCCACGGCCGGGATCAGGGTCGCGGGAAGATTGCGCAGGAACAGATAAATAATCATCACCACCAGCGCGATCGCCAGCAGCAGCTCAAACTGCACGTCGTTGACCGAAGCCCGAATGTTGGTGGTGCGGTCGGTCAACAGCTTCACCTCCACCGACTTCGGCAGCGAGGCGGTCAGCGCAGGCAGCATCCGGCGAATGTTGTCGGCGGTATCAATGATATTGGCGCCCGGCTGGCGCTGTACGTTGAGCACAATAGCCTGCTGGCGATTGGCCCAGGCACCCAGCCAGCTGTTTTCCGCACCCTGCTCAATGGTGGCAACGTCGCCCAGACGCACCGGTGCGCCATTCAGGTAAGTGACGATCAGCTGGCGGTAGCCTTCGGCGGTTTTGATTTGGTCGTTGGCCGACAGCGTAATGGCACGCTCCGGACCGTCAAGGCTCCCCTTCGCCGAATTGACGTTCGCATTGCTGATGGCGGTGCGCACCGTTTCTGAGGTGATGCCCAGCGATGCCAGCGCCTGCGCGTTCAGCTTCACTCTGACCGCCGGGCGCTGCCCGCCGGAAATTGTCACCAGTCCAACGCCGGAGACCTGAGAGATCTTCTGCGCCACGCGCGTCTCCACCATATCCTGAACCTGGGTCAACGGCAGGCTGGTGGTGGTGACGGCGAGGGTCATGATCGGCGGATCTGCCGGATTGACCTTGCTGTAAACCGGTGGGTTAGGCAGATCGTTGGGCAACAGGTTAGTGGCGGCATTGATCGCGGCCTGAACCTCCTGCTCGGCGACATCCAGCGGCAGCTTCAGCTGGAACTGCAGCGTCACGACCGAAGCTCCGCCCGCGCTCTGCGAGGACATCTGCTTCAGCCCGGACATCTGACCAAACTGACGTTCCAGCGGTGCGGTCACCGCCGAAGTCATCACGTCCGGGCTGGCACCCGGATAGAGCGTGACCACCTGAATGGTCGGATAGTCAACCTCAGGCAGCGCCGAGACGGGCAGCGAACGATAGCCAATAATCCCGGCCAGCAGGATAGCAATCATCAGCAGTGTGGTGGCGACCGGGCGCAGAATAAACTGGCGCGACGGGCCGCCACCGGGGGTAGTAGGCATTCCCTGCATCAGTCGCTGGCTCCTCTGGCGGGCTGTGTGCTTTTACCGGAGGTCAGCGGCGTGGACTGCGCGGCAACGATCTCAACTTTTGCCCCGTCTGTCAGCCGATCGATGCCGTCGGTGACCACCTTCTCACCGGCCAGCAGGCCGCTGTCGATCACCACCGTTTCACTGTCCTGAATACCGACGGTAACGGCTTTTTTGCTGACTTTATTGTCAGCGTTAACCACCCAGACAAAGTGGCCCTCGTTGCCCATTTGCAGCGCTGCCGTTGGGATCACAATGGCATCATGCAGCGTGGCGACCTTCAGACGGGCATTAACAAACTGATTGGGGAACAGCCGGTCATCTTCATTGCTGAAGCGGGCTTTCAGCTTAACGGTGCCGGTGGTGGCATCGATCTGGTTATCCATACTCAGCAGCGTTCCCCGGCTCAGCAGGGTTTGATTGCTGCGATCCCAGGCTTCAACCAGGACGTCACCCTGTTTCTGCGCGTTAAGAATGGCGCTGATCGTGTTTTCCGGCAGGCTGAATAGCATGTCGATCGGGTGCGTCTGGGTGATCACCACAATTCCGTTGGTGTCGCCGCTGGTGATGTAGTTCCCGACATCCACCTGCTTCAGGCCCACGCGACCATCAATTGGCGAGGTAATGCGGCTGTAGGTGAGGTTGAGCCTGGCGCTGGCCACGCTGCCCTCATCGGCTTTAATCGTGCCCAGCGTTTCGCTCACCAGCGCTCGCTGGGTATCCAGATCCTGCTGCGAAACCAGGCTGGTTTTCGCCAGTTTTTCATAGCGTGCCAGGTCACGGCGGGCGTTGGCCAGCGTGGCCTGATCCCTCGCCAGCTGGCCTTCCGCCTGCATCAGCGCGACCTGCCACGGACGCGGATCGACTTCGGCCAGCAGCTGCCCGGCCTTCACCTGCTGCCCTTCGGTAAAGTGCAGCGCCATCAGATCGCCGTCAACGCGGCTGCGCAGGGTCACGGTATTGGCTGCGGTCACGGTTCCCAACCCGGGAAGATACTGCGGCACGCTTTTGCTCCGCGCCTCTGCCGCCTGCACCGGGCTTGATGCGCCGCTGAAGTTGCCTGCACTCCGACTGCCCCGGCCACGAGAGTGTGCGGACTTCTCCGCGGCGGCAGGCTGTGCTCCCGGACTATCTGCATGGCTGTGCCACCAGTACAGGCCGCCGCCAGCCGCGGCAGCAACAATGATAACCAGTGGAATAATGGGGAAACGTCGCTGTGCTTTCATTAACTCTTCTGCTCTCCGGTAGCGGGGAAATGTCCAGGTGGGATGAAAGGCATCCACTGTTGATAGTAGCTGATTATAACTGACGAAAAATGAAGGAAATAAGGATAACTGTCCGGTTGGGGCTTTTCTCCTGTTCACATTCTGCAAATGATTAGAGAGGAAATGTCGAAGCGACAGATAGTTAGTCTGCTAAGATTGAGGCCGGGCAACACGTCAAAAAGGAGAGTGAAATGAGCACTTCAGAACATCGCCAGCTGGGTCGTTCCGGCATTCAGGTTCCGTTACTGACCTTTGGCGGTAACGTTTTTGGCTGGACGGTCGATCAACCGGCTTCCTTTTCCCTGCTTGATGCGCTGGTGGAGAAAGGGCTGAATTTTATTGATACCGCAGACGTCTATTCACGCTGGGCGCCCGGTAACCAGGGCGGTGAGTCAGAAACCATCATCGGCAACTGGCTCAGGCAAAGCGGTAAACGCGACAAAATCATTCTGGCCACCAAGGTGGGCATGGATTTGGGCGACGGTAAAACCGGTCTGGCACCCAAATATATTCGCCAGGCGGTGGACGCTTCCCTTAAACGTTTGCAAACCGACTATATCGATCTCTATCAGGCGCATCGCGATGACGAAGATACGCCTTTACAGGATACCTTAGCGACTTTTGATGCGTTAATTAAAGAGGGCAAGGTGCGCGCTATCGGTGCCTCAAACTACTCTGCCGACCGTCTGAGCGAAGCGCTGAAAATCAGTCAGGATGCCGGACTGGCGCGCTATGAGACGCTGCAGCCGGAGTATAACCTCTACGACCGCGAAGCTTATGAAAGCGGGCTGGAAGCGGTGGTGAAGGCGCATGGACTGGGGGTAATTAACTACTATTCGCTGGCCAGCGGCTTCCTGAGCGGTAAATACCGCAAGCCGGAAGATGCCGCCAAAAGCGCGCGCGGCCAGGGCGTGGTGGAGAAGTATCTGAACGAACGCGGGCTGAAGATTATTCACACGCTGGTGCAGGTGGCAGAAGGGCTGCACGCGACGCCAACCCAGGTGGCGCTGGCCTGGCAGATCGCCCGGCCGGGCATTACCGCCCCGATCGTCAGTGCCACCTCGCTGGCGCTGGTGGATGAGCTGGTGAAGGCCACTCAGCTGAAGCTGAGCGATGCGGATAAGCGTTTGCTTTCCGAAGTGAGCAGCTACTGAATCGCGGATAAATGCCGCTGACAACCCTGACCCGGCACGGGCTGTGCCGCAGCGCGCCGGGTCGCGGTTTCCGCCGGGTGGCGCCGGACGGGGGCGTTAGCCCCGAACGGCCCCCTCTGACAAAGGCACAAACACCGATAGAGTGACGGCTGCCCGCAGCCTACCGATACCGCTGTTAGCGGAACATCACCTGCGCCCAGCGCGCCAGCCCCGCCGTCACAGAACCAAAATCATCCCCGCTGGTCAGCGGAATGTCCGGCAGCTGCCGCTGTAACGCCTGGCGCAGCACCGGTGACTTCGCACTGCCGCCGGTCAGATAAATCACATCCGGCTGAGTCCCGCTGGTTTCAAGCGCCAGCGCAACCTGCTCCTGAATTCGCTCTAGCGGCTGACCGATTGCCGTCTGCAGCGCTGCCACATCAATCTCCGTTGCCAGCCCGGCGTCAATGAAATCGAGCCCTGCCCGCGTCTGTGGCCGATCGGAAAGCGCAATCTTGCTCTCTTCCGCCGCCCGCACCAGCCGGTAGCTCAGACGCTGACGCCAGACTTTCAGCAGCCGCTTAACCTTCCCCGGTTCGCGCGCATCGCGGATCAAATCCTGCAGCAGCTTGCTGCTGGCGGCAGCATAAAAATCACTCTGCGCCGGAACATCGTTAACAGCCACTGCATTCCACCACGGCAGGGCAGGAAGCCCGGTTCCCTTCACGGTTTCACCGCCCAGGCCCAGCAGCGGCATCAGCTCTTTAAAGGCCAGCATAATATCCAGATCGTTTCCACCCACGCGGCAGCCGCTGTGGCCCAGCAGGCTGTCGCTGCGGTCGGACTTATCGTGCCACTGCGGCCCCATCAACAGCATTGAGCAGTCGGTGGTACCGCCGCCGATATCCACCACCAGCACCCGGCTTTCCTTGCTCAGCGTAGCCTCAAAATCCAGTCCGGCGGCCACCGGCTCAAACTGGAAAATCACATCGCGGAAACCGGCGCGGCTGGCCGCGCGGGCCAGGATACCTTCCGCCTGCTGGTTGGCCTCTTCACCACCCAGCCCCTGGAAGTTGACCGGGCGGCCAATCACCGCCTGCGTTACGCTGTCGTTCAGAGCGTGTTCCGCCGACTGGCGAATATGCAGCATCGTGGCGCACACCAGATCCTCAAACAGCGCCACCTGCTGCGGCTTCAGGCCGCTGGCACCAAGGAAGGATTTCGGTGATTTAACAAACCACACCTCTTCCGGATCGTCCATATACTGCGCCAGCGAGGCCAGGCCAAATTTCACGCTGGAGGGAGTGACATCAATGTCTTCTTCGCGGTTAAAGGCAACGGCGCGGCGCAGCAGCGCCTGGCTTTCCGCCTGTGGCGTCGGCACCTGATGATGGCGAAACAGCCATTCGCTCACGGCTTCACGAGTTGGCGCACACAGCATTGAGGGCAAATAAGGTGAACCCTGCTCTAATGGCAGCATTTTGGGCTGGTCGTGATCCATGATGGCGACCGAGCAGTTCGCCGTACCGTAGTCGAAACCGATAAACATCGTTCTCTCCGCTGAGTGGGAAAAAAAGGGGGCGACTTTAGCCTGGCCGTGTCGGCAGAGCAAGGGAAAGCGTGGTTTTATTCACGGTAAAGCGGTGTGGTGAGGGGATCAGGGCTGCGGGGGGTGATCCGTCTTCTGACCGTAGACGGCAATCTGACCCCGGCCGCTGTTTTTGGCCTGATAGCAGGCAATGTCAGCCTGCGCCATCACCTCAACGGCGTTGCTGCTGCTGTCAAAAGCGGTCAGTCCGGCACTGGCGCCGACAAAAAACTCGTGGCCTTTCCACAGAAAGCGGTGCTGACTGATGGTTGTCACCAGGCGCATGGCGATCTCACTGGCATCCTCAAGGGAACATTCCGGCAGCAGCATGCCAAATTCATCTCCGCCAAGACGGGCAAGGAAGTCGCTGCCACGCAGCTGTCGTACCATGATCGACGACAGCTCCCGCAGCAGAGCATCCCCGGCAGCATGCCCGCCACTGTCATTGACCGCCTTAAAACGATCTAAATCAAAGAAGGTCAGCACGTGATGCCGCTGCTGATTTTCCTGCGGTATCAGCAGTAATTTTAACCGCTGCTCGAAGCTGGCTCGGTTAGGCAGCCGGGTCAGCATATCGTGGGAGGCGCTGTAGCGCAGGCGCTTAAACATTTCCCGCGATTCGCTGACGTCCTGGATCACCATCACGCTGCCGATATTGTCGCCCTCCTGAGTGCTCAGCGGCGACAGGCTGTAATTGATGGCAAACTGCTCTCCGGCGCGATTATGTAAAACCAGGTCCTGATCCGGTGACGTGGCGGGTTCGGCATTGCCCGGCAGGACACAGCTAAGGATGATCTCCTGTTCGGGTCCCTCGCCGCCGCGGGTGATCTGCAAAATGTCGGTGATGGGTTTGCCCACCGCATGGTGCTGCGGCCAGCCGGTCATTTTTTCCGCCACCGGGTTCATAAAGATCACCTGCATTTGTTCATCGGTGCTGATCACCGCTTCATTGATGGCATCCAGGGTGATATGCATACGCTCCCTCTCCTGGTCGAGAGCATCGGTAAGCAGGCGAAATGCGGTGACGTCCTGGTTAATGCCCAGCATACGTGAACAGGTGTCCGGTTCGTCAGCCACGATATTACCCTGGCAGCGGATATAGCGGATGCCCGCACGGGTTTCAATACGGTACTCCATGTCCACCGGCGCGCGGTTTTTTACCGCGTCATCAAGTAGCGTGATGACCTTTCTCCGGTCGGCAGGAAGCAGAGTGTTTATCCAGCTTTGTTGGGTGATAGTGGTGCTGACCGGCAAATGGTAAAGCTGAAACATGCGGCGATCCCAGTTGACTTCGCCAGTGACCAGGTTCCACTCCCAGACGCCAATTCCGGCTGCCTCATTGGCCAGGGTGATGCGCTCCATCAGCTGCTGATTGACCTTTTCGGTCTGCTTCAGCCCGGTGATGTCTTCTATCTGAGAAATAAAATAGAGTGGCTGCCGATCGCTGTCGCGCACCAGTGAAACCGCCAGCAGCGCCCAGACGATTTTCCCGTCGCTGCGCAGGTAGCGTTTTTCCATGCTGTAGCTGGCAATCTCCCCGGCCAGCAATGCTTTCATCTGCGTTAAATCGGCATTGAGATCGTCAGGATGGCTGAGCTGCTGGAAGGTCATGGCTTCCAGCTCGCGCTGACTGTAGCCAAACAGGCGGCACAGGGACTTATTGACCTGCAGCCACTTGCCGCCGGGAGCCACCAGCGCCATGCCGATCGCCGAATATTCCATGGCATGACGAAAGCGGATTTCGCTCTCCGAGATATGCTTGCGCTCTTCGCGAAACGAGTGCATCACCAGCGTCATCAAATGGCTGGGGACCAGCGCCAGCAGGAAGGGCAGCCAGGGAATAGAGCTCAGCAGCGGCGTGCTGATAACATCCTGTGCGATCAGATTGAGCGCCATCATCAATGAAATCATTGAGACCGTAAAAAGATAGACGATAAATGCGCCCAGGCGCGGCAGCCGCACCGCACTGTAAAACAGAATCACAATCACAATGGCAAATGACCACGGCAGGTAGCGCAGCGCCAGCCAGCTTAACGCAAGCGTCATCAGCAGGGTGATCGCCGTTTCCACCACGTCACGTTTTTTCATCAGCGGGTCGCGCTGCCACAGCAGTGCCACCGGGCCAAGCGCCAGCATGCCGATGACCTCGGAGGCCACCCAGGTGGAGAAAAACGAGGTGAACGAGGCGGACGGAATGTTCAGCAGCGTGCAGGCCAGTATCGCCCCCAGTAGCGGGCTACACAGGCCGACCGCCAGCAGCATCTTAACCCAGCTGTATAGCGTATTCAGCGGCGCCTGGTGATCCAGCAGCAGGCGCAGCATCACGCCGCCCATCAGCGCCTGGGCCAGATTGAGCAGCGGGAATTTCAGATTGTTAAGGTCGGGGCCGAGGATAAAGGCGTTAGCGGAGATCACCCCCAGCATGCAGCCACCCAACAGCAGCGGCAGGTTCCGCAGGGGGTTGCGGAATACCACGATGGTCATCAGCGCGGTGGAAAACCACAGCGGTGAAATCTGACCACTGATTTTAATCAGCTCAAGACAGTAAAAAGTGGATGCCAGGCTCAGCAAGCCCAGCAGCAGGCTGTTCAGCCACTGCGTCCGGCTATGTTGAATATTGGCTAACGTTTCTGAGGCCATCCACACCTGTCCAGCACGGCGCCATACAGCGGCGCAATCTTTATCTCTAAAGCCATGCTAGCACAAGAAATCCGCTTAAAGTGAGCGGTACAAAAATCCTGCGAGAAATGACACAGATTATCAGCGGCGTTTATTACTTGATTTTTAACAGGTCCGCGCGGGTCCACGGGTGTTCGATACCGGCAATCCGCGCCGACAGCTGCTGCAGAAATTGCTGGGTGGTGGCCACCCGGCCCTGACTGAAGAGTAACACCGGAACCAGCAGCGCGATGCACAGCTGCGCCATGGAAAAGCCCCGGGGACGAACGGTGCGCTGGCTGAGCAAAAAGGCGGTACTGAGGGTAAAGCCAAGGATCAGCCCGGCAATCACTTCACTCACCGAATGAGCGTTCAGCTCCAGCCGCGATAATCCGACGATAATCGGGATCAGATAGCCGACGACCAGCAGCACGCGACGCCACAGCAGGGAGAGGCGGCCGCTTAACAGCCAGAACATGACCGGCCACAGCGTGGCGGACATGGCACTGTGGCCGCTGAATCCGGTGAAATTAAATCTTACGCTGCCCATGCCGAAGCCGAGGAAAGCAATTTTCGACAGGCTGACGATCAGACCGGCGCAGCCGAACGCCAGCAGCCAGAACCAGACGGCGCGCTTGTCGTCGTTTTTCCAGCGCAGCAGCAGGGCGATAATCACCGCCGTCGGCAGTAACAGCATGCTGTCACCAAAATAAGTCAAAAGATGCATAATGTGATCTGGCACGCTGTTTCCTTGAGGCTTTTTTGCTGGCGACACTTTACCCGGACGCCAGTACATTATCTAACAGTATATTCTGAAAAGATCGGGCGTGCTTTTTCTGGCATCAGATGGGTGAACTCCCTATAATTGCGCGCGCTATGCCCTTCATATTTCAGGAAGCTGGCTGTTTATCATTTCCATTTTGTCTCAGAATCAGGTCTTTAATTTATGGCTGACAAGTCGCATCAGTGCGTCATCGTAGGTATCGCAGGCGCTTCAGCCTCGGGGAAAAGTCTTATCGCCAGCACGCTGTATCGCGAAGTGCGCGACCGCGTGGGTGATGAAAATATTGGCGTAATCCCGGAGGATGCCTATTACAAAGACCAAAGCCATTTAACCATGGAAGAGCGGGTCAAAACCAATTATGACCACCCGAGTGCCATGGACCACTCGCTGCTGCTTCAGCATCTGCAAATGCTGAAAGCCGGGCAGTCGATTGAACTGCCGGTTTACAGCTACGTTGAACACACGCGTGAGAAAAAAACCATTACGCTGAAGCCGAAAAAGGTGATTATCCTTGAAGGCATTCTGCTGTTGACCGATGCGCGTCTGCGTCAGGAGATGAACTTTTCGATCTTCGTCGACACTCCGCTCGATATCTGTCTGATGCGCCGTATGAAACGTGATGTTAATGAGCGAGGCCGCTCAATGGACTCGGTCATGGCACAATACCAGAAGACTGTGCGCCCGATGTTTTTGCAGTTTATTGAACCGTCGAAGCAGTATGCCGATATTATCGTGCCACGCGGGGGAAAAAACCGCATCGCCATTGATATCCTCAAGGCGAAGATTAATCAGTTCTTTGAGTAATCCTCACAGGCCCGTCTGACGGGCAGGCTACGGAAGCCAAAGGGCTTACCCGCTGCTGCCGTAGCCGCTTAAGTATTTCTGAATAGGTTGGAGTATCCGTTATGAGATTATGTGACCGCGATATTGAAGCCTGGCTCGATAATGGCAAACTGGGCATCAGCCCGCGCCCGCCGATGGAGCGCATCAGCGGCGCTACCGTTGATGTTCGCCTGGGCAACCAGTTCCGCACGTTTCGCGGCCACACCGCACCGTTTATTGATTTAAGCGGGCCAAAGCATGAAGTCAGCGCCGCGCTGGATCGGGTCATGAGCGATGAAATCGTTCTGCCTGAAGGCGAGGCGTTTTTCCTTCATCCGGGCGAGCTGGCACTGGCGGTGACCTATGAATCGGTGACGCTACCTGACGATCTGGTCGGCTGGCTGGACGGGCGCTCTTCTCTGGCAAGGCTGGGCCTGATGGTGCATGTGACCGCGCACCGTATCGATCCGGGCTGGCAGGGGCGGATTGTGCTGGAGTTCTATAATTCCGGTAAGCTGCCGCTGGCGTTGCGCCCCGGTATGCTGATCGGCGCATTGAGTTTTGAACCGCTATCGGGCCCGGCAGCACGGCCCTACAACAGCCGCCAGGATGCGAAATACAAAGATCAGCAGGGCGCGGTTGCCAGTCGAATCGATAAAGATTAAAGGTGGCAGAGGCATGAAAAGATTGATAACCACACTGGCCATTTTACTGGTGGTGATGGTGGCCGGAATGACGGCGCTGGTTCTGCTGGTCAATCCCAATGATTTTCGCGCCTACATGGCCCACCAGGTTGAGCAGCGCAGCGGCTATCAGCTGGCGCTGAAAGGGGATCTGCGTTGGCACGTCTGGCCGCAGCTCAGTATTCTGTCCGGCCCGGTCACCCTGACCGCTCAGGGGGCTTCTCAGCCGGTGGTCAGTGCGGAAAACATGCGGCTGGATGTCAATCTTCTTCCTCTTCTTTCCCACCAGCTTTCCGTTAAGCAGGTGATGCTTAAAGGTGCCGTAGTACGGTTAATCCCGGAAAGCGAGCGCCAGCGTCCGGCGGATGCGCCAATTGGACCCGCAGGCAGCCCAACGCCCTCAATGATGGAGGACGTGGCTCGCGGCTGGAAATTTGATATTTCTCATTTGCAGATCGTTGACAGCCTGCTGGTGTGGCAGCAGAACAACGGCGAGCAGCTTAACGTCCGTGATTTCAATCTGCGTCTTGACCAGACCCAGCCGCGGCAGGCTACTCTGGAACTGAGCAGCCGTATCAGCCGTGACCAGCGCGATCTGCGGCTGCAGTTCAGCAGTGAACTGGATATCTCTCACTATCCCCGCCGGATAAACGCCGTCATCAAACAGTTGACCTATCAGCTCCAGGGGGCCGATCTGCCGATGGCCGGCATTCAGGGTCAGGCCGTTATGACGGCCAGCTGGGATAATGACAATCAGCGTTTCAGCCTCAGCGACATGCAGCTCAGCGCGAATGACAGCCAGCTAAATGGCAAAATCACCGGCACCCTGGGCAACCGGCCGCAAATTGTCGCGGATCTCAGTTCGCCAATGCTGAACGTCGATCCCCTGTTAGGTATTACCGAAAGCCCTGAGGCCGACGCGGCCCCGCAAAGCCAGCGTGTCGGGCGCGCACCGGTGATCGCAGAATCTGCATCGTTAAATAATGCCGACTCGCCGCTGAACGCCTTCGACGGCAGCCTCAGTCTGAATATCGCGAAACTGCGCTGGCGCGGTATCGGGATGGATGCCGTAAATCTCGATGCCAGTAATCAGCACGGGCTGCTGACTCTGGCCCGTCTGCAAGGACAGACCAGCGGTGGGCATTTCTCCCTGCCGGGGAGTATTGACGTCCGCAGCCCCCAGACGAAGATTACGCTACAGCCATCGCTGAGTCGCGTGAATATCAGCCCGCTGCTGAAGGCCTTCAGTCTGCCCGACACCATCAGCGGTGATTTGTCGCTGGATGGCAATTTTAACGGTAATGGCCTGACGGTGGCGGATTTTAACCGTCACTGGCAGGGTAGTGCGGATCTCAGGATGGAAAATGCCCAGTTTGCCGGGCTTAATTTCCAGCAGATGATCCAGCGTGCCGTAGAAGGCAACAGCGACAAGGTGCAGGGTGAGCATAACGACCAGCCGATCCTGCAGCAAATCAGCGGTCACGCCACGTTGAATAACGGCCTGGTGACTTTTTCCACCCTGAATGCGCAGTCAACCATTTTGAGCTACACCGGCAGCGGTAATGTTGATCTGGCAAAAAGAGCGCTGGATATTAATTTTGGCGTGACGGTGATGCGCGGCTGGCGGGGTGACGACACGCTGGTCAAACGCCTGCAGCAAACGTCAGTGCCGCTGCGAATTTACGGCCCGTGGTCAACGATTAACTACAGCCTGAAAGTAGATCAGGTGCTGCGCCAGCAGCTGCGCGATGAGGCAAAACAGCGGCTGAAAGAGTGGATGGGCCGCAATCCGGATAACGACAACCGCAACGACGTGAAAAAACTGCTTAAGGATATGTAAGCGGAGACCCGGTGTTTTTTTCCGCTCAGGGTTCACCCGGGTTTACATTCGGGGCAGGCCCGGACTGAATAACCGGGCCTGCACAAAAGTCTCAAGGCCGTTACGCTAGGCTTCCCGCGGTGGCGGCACGATCTGCACTTTCTGCACCCGATGGTTTTCAACCTGCAGGGTGCGGAAAAGATAGTCTCCGATGCGCACCTCTTCCCCGTTCTGAGGGATGTGTTGTAAATGCTCCATCAGCAGCCCTGCCAGCGTATTGTATTCACGTTTCTCATCCAGCGGCAGCGGCATATACATCGTCAAATCGTCCAGCGGCATATGGCCGTTGGCGGTCCAGCTACCGTCGGCGTTTTGCTGAATATCGTAGCGCGGATCCAGTCGCTCACCCTCATTGGGCAAATTCCCGGCGATGGTTTCCATCACGTCACTCAGCGTGACCACACCCTCAACCGAGCCGAATTCATCCACCACGAAGGCGAAGTGAGTCCGGGCGGTGCGAAACTGCTCCAGCGCAGGCAGCAGCGGCAGCTGTTCCGGGAACACCAGCGGCTGGCGGATTAACGCCCGCAGATCGAGGCTGTTGCCGTGCAGTGCCTGCTTCAGCAGATCAATAACGTGAACCACCCCAAGCGGCTCATCGCTGTTTTCAGTAATGATCAGCCTGGTGTGCTGATTATTGTCCAGGCGTGACATGATCGCCTCCGGCGATTCGGCCAGGTCAATATGCCGGATATCATGGCGAGAGGTCATGATGCTGCTGACGCTGCGCTGGCCCATCGCCAGCACCCGGGCGATCATCATTCGCTCCTGCTTGTTGAAAATGGCTTTCGGCGCGCTGTTACTGGATACCAGCGAGGCGGTTTCCGCATCCAGCTCCGCCGGTTCGTGGCTGCCGCGCAGCAGGCGCAGCACCGCTTCGGCGGTGCGTTGACGCAGCGGTGCCTTTGCCGACAGAAAGCGGCGGCGGTTAAACTGGGACAGCTGGTTCAGCGCTTCAATCATCACCGAGAAGCCGATGGCCGCATAGAGATAGCCTTTCGGAATGTGGTAGCCAAAACCGTCGGCGACGAGACTGAAACCGATCATCAACAGGAAGCTGAGGCAGAGAATAATAATCGTCGGGTGGCCGTTAACGAAGCGGGTCAGCGGCTTGCTGGCCAGCAGCATCAGCATAATTGAGATAATTACCGCGGCCATCATCACCGCCAGATGATCCACCATGCCTACCGCGGTAATCACCGAATCGAGTGAAAATACCGCATCCAGCACCACAATCTGCGCCACGACCGGCCAGAATCGTGCACCACGTTTTTGCGTGTCCTGCTCTTCGTCTTTGCCTTCCAGCCGCTCGTTCAGTTCGACGGTGGCTTTAAACAGCAGGAACACGCCGCCCGTCAGCATAATGGCATCTCGCGCGCTGAAAGCGTGGCCGGCAAGCGAGAACAGCGGGGCGGTGAGGGAAGAGAGCCAGGAAATGGACGCCAGCAGCAGCAGCCGCATGACCAGCGCCAGCAGTAAACCGGTAACGCGGGCGCGGTCGCGCAGGGCCGGGGGCAGTTTCTCCGCCAGGATGGCGATAAACACCAGGTTATCAATGCCCAGTACCAATTCCAGCACCACCAGGGTGACCAGTCCGGCCCAGATTGACGGGTCGGCGATCCATTCGAACATTGTTTTATTACCTGTTAACCGAGAGTTGTTGCGTAATGATGAGTTCGAATCAGCTCTATTTCAACTGATAATGCCCGGTTGCGAGAGTGGCTGATAATTATCATGTATTGGCCGATGCCTAATTCACTATTTATTGACCAAAGATCATAAAAACATTCAGTTTTTGAGCTGGTTTTATTACCCTTGGCGTAGCATATTATTCAGCTTAAGCGACTGGACAGTCAACGCGTTGCCGCCTGGGCTTAAATGTGAACTGCGGCTGATCGCTGAAGATTTTCAGATTAAGATTATACTTAATTATCACGCCAGTCATGCATAATCAGTGAACGCTTATTACTTCATTTATATGGAAAAATTATGACCAAGCTTAAAGCAGTTATCCCGGTTGCGGGTCTCGGTATGCATATGCTCCCTGCTACAAAAGCCATTCCTAAAGAGATGTTGCCAGTCGTTGATAAGCCGATGATTCAGTATATTGTCGACGAATGCGTAGCGGCAGGCATCAAGGAAATTGTTCTGGTCACCCATGCTTCTAAAAATGCAGTAGAAAACCATTTTGATACCTCTTATGAACTGGAAGCGCTACTTGAGGCGCGCGTTAAGCGTCAGCTGCTCAGTGAAGTCCAGTCAATTTGTCCACCGGGCGTGACCATTATGAACGTGCGTCAGCCCCAGCCTCTGGGCCTGGCGAATTCCCTGCTGTGTGCCCGCCCCATGCTCCATGACGAAGCGTTTGTCGTGCTGCTGCCGGATGTGCTGCTGGATGATGCTTCAGCGGATCCACTGCGCTATAACCTGGCCGCTATGGTGGCCCGTTTTGAAGAAACCGGCCGTAGCCAGGTGCTGGCTAACCGCATGTCGGACGCTGACCTTTCTGAATACTCCGTGATTACCACCAAAGATCCGTTGACCATCCCGGGCCGCGTCAGTCAGATTGTGGATTTTGTCGAAAAACCGGAGCATCCTCAGACGCTGGGCTCAGACCTCTATGCCGTGGGCCGCTACGTGCTTTCATCGGATATCTGGTCTGAGCTGGAAAATCTTGAGCCAGGTGCCTGGGGACGCTACCAGTTAACCGACGCCATCGCCAGTCTGGGTAAAAAACGCCCGGTCGATGCCCACCTGCTGACGGGGCAAAGCTTTGACTGCGGTCGCAAGCTGGGATACATGCAGGCGTTTGTGACCTGGGGACTGCGTAACAACGATCAGGGTCGCGATTTCCGCGATGCCGTGAAGAAAATTCTGGCGAAATAATAACCCGATGGCGCGGCGTTTCTGCCCGCCGCGGAAAGAGGTGCAAATGGCGATTTTAGTAACGGGCGGCGCGGGTTATATCGGTTCCCACACCGTACTGGCGCTGCTGGCGCGTGGCGACGATGTGGTGGTGCTGGATAATCTCAGCAACGCCTCGCGGGAATCGGTGAACCGTGTTGAAAAGCTGACCGGTAAAAAGGCAACGTTTCGGGAAGGCGATATTCTCGATCGCACCTGCCTGCGTGACATCTTCGCCAGCCAGGATATCAGCGCGGTGATCCACTTTGCCGGGCTGAAGGCGGTCGGGGAGTCCACGCGTCAGCCGCTGGAGTATTACCAGAATAACGTCACCGGTACGCTGGTGCTGCTGGAAGAGATGCGCACTGCTGGTGTGAATCAGTTTATCTTCAGCTCGTCGGCTACCGTGTACGGTGCCGATGCGCCTGTTCCCTACGTGGAAACAACCCCGATTGGCGGCACGACCAGCCCTTACGGCACCTCCAAGCTGATGGTAGAGCTGATCCTGCGCGACTACGCCAAAGCTAACCCGGCGTTGAACACCATCGCCCTGCGCTATTTCAATCCGGTGGGTGCGCATGAATCCGGGCTGATTGGTGAAGATCCTAACGGTATTCCAAATAACCTGCTGCCGTACATTGCCCAGGTAGCCATCGGACGCCTGGAAAAGTTAGCTGTTTTCGGAGATGACTACCCGACGAAAGACGGCACCGGGGTGCGTGACTATATCCACGTCATGGACCTGGCTGAAGGTCATCTTAAAGCGCTGGATCATCTGCCTGCGATTCACGGTTATAAAGCCTACAACCTGGGCGCCGGAAAGGGCTATTCGGTACTGGAAATGGTCAGGGCCTTCGAAAACGCCTCCGGCCGCCCGGTGCCTTATCAGGTTTCCCCGCGCCGCGACGGCGATTTGGCGGCCTTCTGGGCGGATGCATCTCTGGCAGACAGTGAGCTCGACTGGCGGGTTTCTCGCGGGATTGATGAAATGATGCGTGATACCTGGAACTGGCAGTCAAAGAACCCGAACGGGTATCGCTGATCGTCGGATACTGCCGTTATCAAAAAACTCCCCTGGATGGGAGTTTTTTGCTTTGGTGAGCGTAATACCGGGCCGGGCTGGTGTCATATCTTCTGGATAGTCTGAGAAATTTATCAATCCCGATTTTTCTGATTTAACCGTTAACAAAGACGCCATGCTGCTTAAGTGTGCACTAAAAGCAAGATTCACTACTGCCTGTAAAAAATTTTCAAATTAAACTTGTGTGCGTCATGCCGAGGCGGGAGAATTGTGATTACCTTTGGTAAGTCTTGGTGTTTTTTTGTTTCCAGGGTTATCTGAGAAAAAAATTAGTCAGGCAGGATAGTCTGACTATGCTTAGGTAGGGGAGATCGCATTTACCGCACTGGTTTACTGTACCAGGGGCGGTAGCGTGGTTTCATTGAGCAAAATGCAAAAAGCTAAGTGAGCATTGGTGCACATATGCAAGAGATCGTTCTCATCTTTTTGGGGGCTTTAGCACTGTTGTTTGTTGCGAGGAAAGTGGCTCGCAAAGTGGGGCTGGTGGATAAGCCTAACGCGCGTAAACTTCACAGCGGACATATTCCTCTGGTGGGCGGTGTTTCAGTCTACTTCTCTTTATGGATACTCTATGCGCTTCAGCCCGCATGGCTGCCTGATTTTGATATCTATATGATTTGTGCCACCCTGCTGCTGTTGGTGGGCGTGCTGGACGATCGGTTTGATTTACCCGTTATGCCGCGTATGGGGCTGCAGGCTGCGGTGGCGGGCATCATGATGTACAACGGGCTTTATCTCTCCTCACTTGGCAACATTCTTTTCGGCTACCAGCTCATTCTGGGGGCCTTTGGCTATGTCATTACCCTGTTTGCGGTCATCGGCGCCATTAACGCCTTTAACATGGTTGACGGCATTGACGGACTGTTAGGCGCACTTTCCTGCGTCACCTTTGGCTCGCTGGGGGTGGTGTTTATCATGGGCGGGAATGAGTACATGGCGATGTGGTGCCTGTGCCTGATGGCGGCCTGCCTGCCGTATATTCTGCTTAACCTGGGGATCCCCTGGGGAAGAAAATTCAAAGTATTCATGGGCGATGCCGGCAGCATGCTGATTGGCTTTACCGTGATCTGGCTGCTGATCGTCGCCTCACAGGGGCCGGATGCCATCATGAGCCCGGTGACGGCACTGTGGCTGATTGCGGTGCCGCTGATGGACATGATGCGCGTGATGATTGCGCGTATACGTCGCGGCAGCAGCCCTTTCCGCCCGGATCGCGAACACATGCACCATATCCTGATGCGGGTTGGCCTCAGCGGGCGCTGGACCTTAGTGATTATGACCTCAGCGCAGATATTGAGCGCAATGATTGGCATCATTCTGGAAGGCTGCCGCGTGCCGGACAACTGGCAGCTGGCGCTGTTCATCTGCAGTTTCATTGCCATGCTGTTTGCAATGAAATCGCTGGAAAAACTAAAAGTAACCTTTGGACGCTTCCTGGCCGTAAAATAGGCCGTTTTGGCATGCGTAAACGCCGGGGACCGGTTTCCCGGCGTCATTTTGCCAAATGCGATAACAAGAGAGAAACCGCGTGAAAATTTTAGTGACCGGTGGTGCCGGATTTATCGGCTCAGCCGTCGTACGTCATATCATCAGTGAAACCTCCGACAGCGTTGTCAACGTTGATAAACTCACCTATGCAGGCAATCTGGAATCCGTTGCCTCGGTCAGTTCAGATCCCCGCTACGCCTTTGAGCAGGCGGATATCTGCGATAGTGACGCCATGGCCGCCATTTTTACCCGCCATCAGCCGGATGTGGTGATGCATCTGGCGGCAGAGAGCCATGTCGATCGCTCTATCAGTGGGCCCGCCGCTTTTATTGAAACTAACATCGTCGGAACTTATGTACTGCTGGAGGCTGCCCGCCAGTACTGGAACGCCCTCAGCGATTCGCGCAAAGCGGCTTTCCGCTTCCATCATATTTCGACCGATGAAGTGTACGGTGATTTACCTCATCCTGATGAAGTCAGCGAGTCGGCAGGCAGCCTGCCGCTGTTCACGGAATCCACACCCTACGCACCCAGCAGCCCGTACTCGGCTTCTAAAGCCTCCAGCGACCATCTGGTTCGGGCATGGCTGCGCACCTACGGCCTGCCAACGGTGGTCACCAACTGCTCCAATAACTACGGCCCTTATCACTTCCCCGAAAAACTTATTCCGCTGGTTATCCTTAACGCGCTGGAAGGGAAAAACCTGCCTGTTTATGGCAAGGGCGATCAGATCCGCGACTGGCTTTATGTAGAGGACCACGCGCGTGCTCTGTATACCGTGGTGACGCGGGGCGAGGTCGGGGAAACCTACAATATTGGTGGTCACAACGAAAAGCAGAACCTGCAGGTGGTCGAGACCATTTGCGATCTGCTGGACGAGATGGTGCCAAAAGGGGTGAGCTACCGTCAGCAAATCCGCTACGTTGCCGATCGTCCTGGCCACGATCGTCGCTATGCGATCGATGCCGATAAGATTGCTCGTGAGCTTGGCTGGCAGCCGCTGGAGACCTTTGAAAGCGGCATTCGCAAAACCGTGCAGTGGTATCTCGATAACGCGGAATGGGTCAGCAACGTCAAAAGCGGTGCCTATCAGTCGTGGATCGCCCAAAACTACAGCGAGCGTCAGCCGTGAAAATTCTGCTTCTGGGTAAAAACGGTCAGGTGGGATGGGAACTGCAGCGAGCGCTGTCGCCGCTGGGGACGCTGACGGCATTAGGCAGCGACTCAACCGACCATTGTGGCGACTTCACACGGCCGCAGGATCTGACGGATAGCGTGCGGCAGCTGCGTCCTGATGTCATTGTGAATGCCGCTGCCTGGACGGCGGTAGACAAGGCGGAGTCCGAATCTGAGCCGGCGCATCAGATTAATGCAACGGCCGTAGCAATGCTGGCTAAAGAGGCGCATCAGCTGGGCGCACTGCTGGTCCATTACTCCACCGATTATGTATTTCCGGGCGAGGGTGACCGCCCGTGGCAGGAAAGCGATGCCACCGGTCCTCAGAACGTCTATGGTGCCAGCAAACTGGCGGGTGAGCAGGCGATCCAGCGCTATTGTGCAAAACATTTAATCTTCAGAACCAGCTGGGTTTATGCCAGCCGGGGCAATAATTTTGCCAAAACCATGCTGCGTCTTGCCGCAGAACGTGAAGAACTGTCGATCATTAACGATCAGTTTGGCGCACCGACCGGTGCCGATCTGATTGCGGACTGTACCGCACACGCTATCCGCACGGTGCAACACAGAGCGGAGGCGGCGGGGCTTTACCATCTGGTGGCTTCAGGGACCACCACGTGGTTTGATTATGCCCGCTTCGTGTTTGACGAAGCCAGGGCCAGTGGCATCAGACTGACGTTGAAAAATCTGCATGCGGTCCCCACCAGCAGCTACCCGACGCCCGCGCGGCGCCCGTTGAATTCGCGACTGGCGACCGATAAGTTCTGCACCACCTTCGGGCTGACCCTGCCTGACTGGCAACAGGGTGTGCGACGCATGCTGCAGGAACTCAACGATACGCAGATCCTGCGTTAATCCTCTGCGTTTGAATTAAAAGAGAGAAAAATTATGAAGCGTAAAGGCATTATTCTCGCTGGCGGTTCCGGAACCCGCCTCTATCCTGTCACCATGGCAGTCAGCAAGCAGCTGCTGCCTATCTATGATAAGCCGATGATCTATTATCCGATCAGCACCCTGATGCTGGCCGGTATTCGCGATATTCTGATTATCAGTACCCCGCAGGACACCCCGCGTTTTGAGCAGCTGCTCGGCGATGGCAGCCAGTGGGGGCTGAATCTGCAGTACAAAGTACAGGACAGCCCGGACGGACTGGCGCAGGCGTTTATTATCGGTGAAGAGTTTATCGGTGAAGATAACTGCGCACTGGTGCTCGGCGACAATATTTTTTACGGGCATGACCTGCCGAAAGAGCTTGAGCAGGCGGTCAGTGAGCCTTCCGGCGCCACGGTATTTGCCTATCACGTCAACGATCCGGAGCGCTACGGTGTCGTGGAGTTCGACAGCCAGGGCATTGCTGTCTCGCTGGAGGAAAAACCGACGGAGCCGAAAAGCAACTACGCGGTGACCGGTCTCTATTTCTACGACAACAGCGTTATTGAGATGGCCAAAAATCTGAAGCCCTCGCCGCGCGGCGAGCTGGAAATTACCGACATCAATCGCCTGTATATGGCACGCGGCACCCTGAAAGTGGCGATGATGGGGCGGGGCTACGCGTGGCTGGATACCGGCACGCATCACAGCCTGATCGAAGCCAGCAATTTCATTAAGACTATCGAAGACCGCCAGGGACTGAAGGTGTCCTGCCCGGAAGAGATTGCCTACCGTAAAGGCTTTATCGATGCCGAACAGGTGAAAAAGCTGGCGGAGCCGCTGGCCAAAAATGACTACGGCAAATACTTACTGAAAATGATTAAAGGTCAGTAAACGAAATGAATGTTATTGAAACAGCGATCGCTGGTGTCCTGATATTTGAACCTAAAGTTTTTGGTGATGAGCGTGGATTTTTCTTCGAAAGCTTTAACCAGAAGAGTTTTGAAAACGCGGTTGGTCACAGTGTGAATTTTGTGCAGGACAATCACTCAAAGTCCACCAAAGGTGTGCTTCGTGGTTTGCATTACCAACTCGCCCCGCACGCTCAGGGGAAACTGGTACGCTGTACGGCGGGCGAGGTGTTCGATGTTGCGGTGGATATCCGTCATGGTTCGCCAACATTCGGCCAGTGGGTTGGCGTCACCCTTTCGGCAGAAAACAAACGACAGTTATGGATCCCTGAGGGATTTGCACATGGATTTGTCACGTTAAGTGAATCGGCAGAGTTTTTGTATAAAACAACGCAGTTCTATAACCCGCACAGCGAACGCTGCCTGATGTGGAATGATAAAACCTTAAATATTACCTGGCCTGACGCCGGTGAGTTAACCCTTTCTGAAAAAGACAGACAGGGAATCTCACTGGAAATGGTATGAGGCCGTATCTACCGTGAGTTTAATCAAAAATACCTTTTGGAATCTTAGCGGCTATGCTGTTCCCACCCTGGTTGCTATCCCTGCATTAGGATTTCTTGCGCGTGATTTGGGGCCTGAACGATTTGGCCTGTTTTCGCTTGCGCTGGCTATCATTGGCTATGCCAGCATCTTTGATGCGGGATTAACGCGGGCGATAGTCCGCGAAATCTCACTGTTTCGGGACGACCAGGTTGAATGCGGTAAAATTGTCGTTAATTCGTCGCTGATCCTGACGGTATTGGGTGTGACCGGGGGAGGGATTATTTACTTATCCGGCCCGGCTATCGTCAATTTACTGAATGTCAAAACTGAGTATTACCCGGAAACTTTGCAGGCAATTTCGCTGGTTTCGCTCTCGCTTCCCTTTTTTCTTCTGAATCAGGCATGGCTGTCGATTTTAGAGGGCAGGGAGGAGTTTAAAAAGTCAAACCTGATTAAATCTGTCAACAGTTCACTCATTGCTGGTCTGCCCGCGCTGGCTGCAATGATCCATCCTTCACTGACCTGGGCTGTGCTGGGCCTTCTCGCCGCGCGAGTGCTCTCGCTTCTAATCACCTTTTATCGCTGCAGAGAACATATTATTCCTGCGAAGTTTAGCATTGAGACTACGACGATAGTACGCCTGATGCGATACGGTGGCTGGATCACGGTCAGTAATGTTATCAGCCCGTTGATGTCATACTTCGACCGTTTTATCGTCTCGCACGTTATGGGGGCTTCTCACGTAGCCTTCTACACGGCACCCGCTGAAGGTGTTCAGCGGCTGACTATTTTACCTGGTGCACTGGCGAGAGCCGTCTTCCCTAAACTGAGTGGAAGATATGGCGTGGACGAGAAGAAAAAACAGCGAAACCTGGCTTACAGTCTGATGTTGCTGGCCATCCTGCCCGTTGCAGGAACCGGCATCATTTTCTCAGAATTCATTATTACCACGTGGTTGGGCCCGGCTTATGCAGGGCTACCTGCTGAGGTGTTTAAGATCCTGCTTGTTGGTTTTGTATTTGGTTCGATTGCTCAAATTCCATTTGCCAGTATTCAGGGAGCCGGTTTCTCTAAAGTGACAGCGATGGTCCACCTCTGCGAATTGCTGCCCTATGTCGCCGTCCTCTACTATTTCATTAGTTTGTGGGGAATTATAGGGGTTGCCTGTGCGTGGACGCTGCGGGTAAGTGTTGATTGTCTGGCTCTGATATTGATTAACAATAAGCTGGTCAAATGATTTTCATCGTCTGAATATCGTTTTTGTTGTTTATGAGGCCCATGCAGAATTGAAATTGGGCCTTTTATGCTTTGCTCAGGAGTCGTTGTGAGAAAAACTTCAGCAATAATTGTTTTATATCATCCAAGAGTCGAGAATGTATGCAGTCTTATTGAACGACTTAAAGATTGTGATTCTGTCTATTTGATTGATAATACCCCGGATGTTGAACAACCCGATGAGAAGTTTCTGTCACAGCCGAAAGTTAATTATATCCCACTGGGTGAAAATAAGGGTATTGCTTTTGCTCAGAATGTGGGTTTCATAAAATCAATTGCTGACGGCAATAGCCTTTTCTTTACATTTGATCAAGATAGCTTAGTGGATGATACCTATATCTCTGAGATGTTAATTGAACTTGATAAAATCACCAGTAAAGGCGATGACGTAGCGGCTCTGGGGCCGCTAATAATAAACTCAAGAAATAATGAGTCGTACCGTAGGGAAATAAATTTAGGAGAAGAGCATCTGGAGGGGATATACTCTGTCGAGAGTATTATATCTTCGGGTGCTGTTTACACTATCGAAGCACTGACCTACGTAGGCCTGAATAAATCCGAATGGTTCATTGATCTGATTGATATTGAGTGGTGCTATCGTGCCCGGCATCTTGGATGGAAAATATTTACCAGTAGCAATGTGAAGCTGGAGCATAATCTCGGACAATCTGATATAAAACTGCCGGGAAAAACTCTGTCCCTCGCCAGCCCGATTCGTCTTTATTATGTTTACCGTAACTGGTTACTGGCAATGCGGGAGCCGTCTTTTCCACTTAAGTATAAAATGAAGAAGCTGGTTTTTATGCCATGTCGAATAATTATCTATGCGATGAGTAACTCTCGCCGTGAACGGATTAAATACATATTTAAAGGGATTAAAGATGGTCTGCTCGGTCGCGTTGGTGCATGTAAATAACTAATAAAATATTCAGGCAGTGAAATGAAAAAAATTGTCATTACGGCTAATACGAGCTGGTATATTTTCAATTTCAGATTGAGTACTATTTTGGCTTTGATTAATGCTGGGTTCAGAGTGGTCGTGTTAACGGCGGATAACCTGTACGAAAAACAGATTGTCGGTGTTGGTGCTGAGTTTGAAACTATGTTTATGGACCAAAAGTCTAAAAATTTAGTAAAAGAAATCGCCTCTGTACTTTCTTACTGGAAAGCAATAAAGCGTATAAAGCCTGATGTTATACTAAGTTTTACACCAAAATCTAATATCTATGCCTCTCTTGTTTCGCGTCTGACAGGAACAAAAATAATCAGCAACGTTTCAGGACTGGGCGGAGAGTTTGATAAAAAAAGCATTATTTCACAATTGGTTCTGAAACTGTATAAAATCTCTTTTGCGTCAAATGCGCACGTTTTTTTTCAAAATCAAGATGACAGAAAACTGCTGGTTGATGCAGGTTGTGTAAAACCTGAGCTCAGTTCGCGCATTTTCGGTTCGGGAGTGAATCTTACAAGATTTTATCCTGAAAATAAATCTGGCCCGCAGATAAAGTTTATTTTTGTAGCAAGGTTGCTAAAGTTAAAAGGCACACTGCATTATCTTAATGCAGCGAAATCACTTATGGCGCAATATCCTAATTCAACCTTCTCAATTTTAGGGGTATACGATCCTGCAGAAAAGGATGTGACGCCCGAACTTATAAAAAAGTATGCCGATGATGGCTCGATCAATTTTCTGGGTAAGAGTGATAATGTAGAGTCAGTTATCCGGGAATATGATGCCATCGTCCTGCCTTCCTGGTACAGAGAAGGAGTACCAAAAGCTCTGCTGGAAGGAGCCGCTTCAGGTTTAGCGATTATCACCACGGACAGTGTTGGATGCCGTGATGTTGTTATCGATGGATACAATGGCTTTATTTGTCAGCCGAACAGTCTTTCCTCACTAATTTCAGCTTTAGATAAATACCTGAACTTAAGCAGGGAAGAAAGAGAGACGCTGGGTACAAACTCGCGTAAGTTTGCCGAAAAATATTGTGATGAAAAGAATATACTTGATGAATATCTTTCCTGTATAAAAAGAATTATATGATATTTTTAATGGCTATGTGAAGTGAAAATTCACTAATAAATAACTGTTTGCGAGGGTTCTCTGTGGATGAATTTGATATCAGGAAGAGGATTAATGAGATTTTAAATAATCTTCTGATTTTTTCTATCGTCCTGATTAGTTCGGTTTTAATCGCTGTTCGAGTCTTTGGGCAGGATAACGATTATCAGAATTATTTATACTTCTGGGATAACATGACTCCCGGGTTCTCAGATAGTGAGAGTCGTTTCGAAATTGTTTTTGTCCTGCTTGCGGAGTTGTTTAAGTACATATTTCACTCCAGCTTTACAGTTTTTCTTTTTTTTATCGCTTTCACTAGTTTGTCTGTCAAGTTCCACCTGTTTGGGAAAAACAAGGATTTCTATTTCATTGCCTTGATGTACCTGCTCAGTATGGCACTCTTTCACGAAATGACGCAAATTCGTGCAGCGCTGGCGATCGCTTTAGCATTCACCGCAATATATTTGCGTGCAAAAAAACAGTTCACAGCTGCATTCGTTATTTTCCTGATTTCCTGTTTTTCTCACTATTCAATGTTATTTTTGGCAATCATTTTCTTTCCGCCGCATCGCTGGCTTGAGAAAGGGATTCTCTCTGACAAGCGGCTGATCATTTTTGGTTTACTGGCATCGTTTGCACTGGGCACTACAGTTAGCATCATGGCTCAAATTATACCTATGCTAAGACTGTATGCAGAGCGTGCAGATATTGAATCGTTTAATTTCTTCTCAGTCAGAGTCGTGGCCGTAATGCCAGTACTGGTTTTTGGTTTCCTTTCTTACCGAAGCTTTAGTTCGTTTGAAAAGCGTTGCTACATATTATCATTCGTTGGTTTGCTGTTAACACCAGCGACGTCCATCATACCAACTCTGGCCAGTCGGCTTTATGAACTTTCCTTTGTGGGTTACTTTTTCTGGCTGCCTGGCATCAGAAGATACAAACTGCTGTCGTATACCTTTTTCGCGTTAGTTTGCGTTTATTTGTTTATGCGAAATGTCTTCATTTCACCTATATTCAATCTGGCATGATACTTCTGACCAACCTGTAAGAGATCTTTGTAGTCACTATGTCAAAAAAAACCGTTTATATCTATACTAAGCACCAGGGGCAGGGTGCTTCATCACGATATCGTAGCATTCAATATTTTGACTTTTTGCAACAGCAGGGAGTGACTGTCGTTCACCGCTATCTTTTTTCAGATGAGTATCTCAAACTTAAATATTCTAAAAGTCGTAAGCATTTATTTGTTGCCGCGGTCTGTTATTTGAAGCGGTTTCTTAACCTGATTTCCGACGTCAGGAAAGGACGTGTTTTCGTTGTTGAAAAAGAGCTTTTTCCCTATCTGCCGATAAAATTTGAATACCTCATCAAAGCTGTTGGGGCTAAGTACATTCTCGATTACGATGATGCTATATGGCACAATTATGACTCCCACAGACGCGGGATCATTCGGCTTCTGTTAGGAAATAAATTAAAGAATATTATTCATTCTTCGGATTATTTCATTGGCGGAAATGATTATCTTTGTGAGTACGCCCGACGGGCGGGAGCCGGGCATGTCGTGAGAATTCCAACGGTTATTCCGCAGAAAAAATATCACGCTGCCTGTCTTGATATGCCAAAGAGTGAGTCGTTCACACTGGTCTGGATAGGTTCCCCTTCAACCAGCCCCTATCTTGTTGAACTCAATGACGCACTGGGCCGGTTGACCCGGGAATTTAATATTAACGTCAGGCTCATTGGTTTTGATGAAAAATTAAGCGACAGTCTGAGTTTCAGGCATACGGTAGTGCCCTGGAATGCTGATACTGAAGTGGCGGAGCTGGCCAGTGCCCATCTCGGCATCATGCCCTTACCCGATCGTCCCTTTGAAAAAGGGAAATGCGGCTTTAAGCTCATACAGTATATGGCAGTAGGGCTGCCGGTTTTAGCCTCACCGGTTGGCGTCAACGTGCAAATCGTTGAGAACGGGGTGAACGGATTTACGTGTCAAGACAGTCAGGACTGGTACACACGAATTCGTCAGATCTACCTAGATGCGCCACTCAGAATCGAGATGGGTAAAAACAGCCGCCAAAGTTTCATCAGCAAATACTCCCTTGAAGCGGCCTCAGTCATTTATCTTCAGACGCTTGAGCAGGTATTTGCGGCAAGATGAGTGATATTATCCTGTGCAGTAGCACTAAAACCCATATTTTATAGTGGGTTAATGTTTCAAATTTTTTCGGAAATTAGCACGGAATCTATCGCACCAATCACTATCCACATTACCTAAACCTGAGTTAACATGTCTGGAACATTGACCGCAGTCACACTGCTGCAGGTAAAATCACGTAGACAGGAGTAGGTATGTCCAAGCAACAGATCGGCGTTGTGGGTATGGCTGTTATGGGCCGTAATCTGGCACTCAACATTGAGAGCCGTGGCTATTCAGTTTCTATCTTCAACCGCTCTCGTGAGAAGACCGATGAAGTGGTCGCAGAGAATCCGGGTAAAAATCTGGTTCCGCACTATACCGTCGAAGAGTTTGTTGACTCACTGGAAAAACCTCGTCGTATCCTTCTGATGGTGCAAGCTGGCGAAGCGACCGATAAAACCATCGCATCTCTGACGCCGCACCTGGATAAAGGCGACATCCTTATCGATGGCGGTAACACCTTCTACAAAGACACCATTCGCCGTAACCGCGAACTGTCTGAGCAGGGCTTCAACTTTATCGGTACCGGCGTTTCCGGTGGCGAAGAGGGCGCACTGAAAGGCCCATCCATCATGCCCGGTGGACAGAAAGAAGCTTACGAGCTGGTTGCGCCAATCCTCAATCAGATCGCTGCGCGTGCTGAAGGCGAAGCCTGTGTGGCCTACATGGGTCCGGACGGCGCGGGTCACTATGTTAAAATGGTGCACAACGGTATCGAATACGGTGACATGCAGCTGATCGCAGAGGCCTATTCTCTGCTGAAAAACGCGCTGAACCTGAGCAATGAAGAGCTGGCGAAGACCTTCAGCGAGTGGAACGAAGGCGAGCTGAGCAGCTATCTGATCGACATCACCAAAGATATCTTCACTAAGAAAGATGAAGATGGCCACTACCTGGTTGATGTGATTCTGGATGAAGCCGCCAACAAAGGCACCGGTAAGTGGACCAGCCAGAGCTCCCTGGATCTCGGCGAGCCGCTGTCACTGATCACCGAGTCCGTATTTGCCCGCTACCTCTCCTCGCTGAAAACTCAGCGCGTTGCGGCATCGAAAGTTCTGACCGGTCCGACAGTACAGGCCATATCCGGCGACAAAGCTGAGTTCGTTGAGAAAGTGCGTCGCGCGCTCTACCTGGGCAAAATCGTGTCTTATGCTCAGGGCTTCTCTCAGCTGAAAGCCGCCTCTACTGAGAACAACTGGGATCTGAACTACGGTGAAATCGCCAAGATCTTCCGCGCTGGCTGCATCATTCGCGCGCAGTTCCTGCAGAAAATTACCGATGCTTATGCTGACAACGCAGACATCGCTAACCTGCTGCTGGCACCGTACTTCAAAAACATCGCTGACGAATACCAGCAGGCGCTGCGTGACGTTGTGGCCTACGCCGTTCAGAACGGTATTCCAACGCCAACCTTCTCTGCGGCGATCGCCTACTACGACAGCTACCGTTCAGCGGTACTGCCAGCGAACCTGATTCAGGCTCAGCGTGACTACTTCGGTGCGCATACCTACAAGCGTACTGACAAAGAGGGTGTGTTCCACACCGAATGGCTGGACTAATCCCGTCAACAACCTCCCGCTCTGCGGGAGGTTATCTGTCCCATACACCATACCCCGAAATTTTTTAAGATATTCCTTATCCTACCTCGCTGACTCCTCAACTTTTTTTACCTATACTTAACGCCCTTGCGTTAGCCTTCCTTAGTATTGAGTAAACTGAAATTATGAGTCGCGACAGCCATTCCCGTTCTGAGCAGCACCCGCATTACCCCAATTCCTCCAGCCATCACCAGGAGCTGGACCTGCTGGAAATCATCGTCCAGCTGTGGGCCGGTAAGAAAATCATCATTGCAACGATCGCGGTCACCGTGCTGCTGGCGCTGGCCTATGTGCTGCTGGCAAAAGAGAAGTGGACTTCAAAAGCGATTGTTACGCTGCCGGCGGCAGGACAGGTGGCAAACTATAACGCTGCGTTAAGCGTACTCTATGCGCAGAGCCCACAGGACAAGCCGGCCATCGGTGATTTGCAACAGCAGCTGTTTAACCGGTTTGGCAGTTCAATCAGCGCACTCTCCTCGGAACTCGAAAACCTTGACGAACCGCTGGATCTGAAAGTTCAGGAAGTGATTAAAGGCAGCCGTGAACCGCTGCGCATCTCTTTCACCGCAGAAACTGCGGAAAAAGCCCGTCAGCAGCTTGGCGAGTACATCCAGCGCGTTAACAATGAAGTTGTGGACGATTACGGTGCCGATATTCGCCGCAGCCTGAGCGTGAAAACCCGTGAGCTGACGGATTCTCTGGAAACCCAGAAGCAGGTGGCGCTGGATAAAAAGCAGCAGCGCATCGATGTGATTAAGCAATCGCTGAAAATCGCCCAAGCGTCTGACATTACTCAATCGCAGCTCAGACAGGCCGAATTCCTCTCAGATGACACGCTGTACCTGTTGGGTACCGCCTCCCTGCAGGCGATGATTGCCAATGAAGCGACAAAACCGCTGCCGCTGGACGGGACCTATTACGACACCCAGCGCTCACTGTTAGCAATGACCCATCTGAAAATTCAGGTGGATAACCTGCAGTCCTTCCGCTATATCGCCGCAGCCGATCTGCCGATACGCCGCGACAGCCCGAAGCGGGCACTGACCCTGCTTCTGTCCGTTATCCTTGGCGGCATCATCGGATCCGGTATCGTGATTGGTCGCCTGCTCAGCCAGCAGTATCGCCAGCGTAAACAGCCCTGAGGTTTACATCGCGGCCGGAGCACCCCGGCCGCGATGGCATTCTTCCCGCTTTCTTTTGCCCATTGCGCCCACAGTTTTTACCGCTATCATCATCCCATTCCCCATCAGGCTGACCTTATCCCCGCAAAAAATGGAGACATGTTGGTGCCGCAATACGCTGATAGTCTTCGGTGTTCAGCACGATGGATTTTTCCAACAGCCCGGCGTTAAACGCCAGCTCTTGATAGCGCGCCAGCAGGCTCGGATCGGCAACCAGCAGCAGGTCCGGGTGGAAGCTGAAGGGCGGGATAGCCCCAAATACGCAGCCGGTCAGCTTATCCACCTCTGCCGGACTGGCCAGTGAGGCTCGCAGGCCGCCCAGCGCCAGCGCCAGCCGCGAAAGATCCGCCTGTCTGTCTGCAGGCAGCACCGCCAGCACGTGCTGCCTGATGCCGTTACCCTTCACGTGGCACACCAGCGCTTTAGCACCCTGGCCGAGTTCGGTACCGCGCAGCGCCGCCACATCTTCACATTTACCCATTGCCGGGTGTTCCATCACCCGGTAACGCGCCTGCTGCTCGTTGAGCAGGGCGGTGAGCCTGTCAAAGGTCGTCATAATTGCTCCCTGTAAGAAAAAGGGCCGGATTACCGGCCCTGACGAGAGTGAACGATTATTTGTGGCGCTGACGGAGATTTTCAATGACCGCCGACAGATTCAGATCCTGATCCTGTAACAGCACCAGCAGATGATAAACCAGATCGGACGCCTCGTTGGTCAGTTCAGCCCGGTCGTTAACCGTTGCGGCCAGTGCGGTTTCAACGCCTTCTTCTCCGACTTTCTGTGCGATGCGCTTCGTGCCGCTGGCGTACAGGCTGGCGGTGTACGAGCTTTTCGGATCGGCATGTTTACGTTCGGCCAGTACCTGCTCCAGCTGATAGAGGAAGGTCCAGTCCGGTGCAGCAGGGTGGAAGCAGCTGGAGTTCCCCAGATGGCAGGTTGGTCCCACAGGATTAACCAGCACCAGCAGCGTATCGTTATCGCAGTCAGGGGTGATGCTGACCACGTTAAGGAAGTGCCCGGAGGTTTCCCCTTTGGTCCACAGGCGCTGTTTGGTGCGCGACCAGAAGGTCACCTTGCTGGTGGCCAGGGTTTTATTCAGCGCTTCCTGATTCATATAACCGTGCATCAGAACCTCGCCGGAAACGGCGTGCTGCACGACGGCGGGCATCATCCCGTCAGTTTTTACCCAGTTCAGCTTGGCCAGTTGTTGTTCGGTCAGCATGCGCGGATCTCCACCCCTTTTTCTACCAGGAACGCTTTCAGTTCCTGAATATTGATAATTTGCTTGTGGAAGACAGACGCGGCCAGCGCGCCGTCAACATCGGCATCACGAAATGCCTGATGGAAGTGTTCCAGGGTGCCTGCCCCGCCGGAAGCAATCAGCGGCACTTTGCAAACGGCACGCACTTTTTGCAGCTGGATCAGATCGTAGCCGTTGCGAACGCCGTCCTGGTTCATCATGTTCAGCACGATTTCACCGGCACCACGCTTCTGCACTTCCTGCACCCAGTCAAGGGTTTCCCACTGCGTCACGCGGGTGCGGCTCTCGTCGCCGGTGTACTGATTCACGTGGTACTTGCCGCTTTCGCTGTCGTACCAGGTATCAATGCCTACCACGATGCACTGCACGCCAAAGCGGTCCGCCAGGCGGGTAATCAACGCCGGGTCGGCCAGCGCCGGGGAGTTAATGGAGATCTTGTCAGCGCCGAATGAGAGCAGCAGCGCCGCATCTTCCACGGACTTAATCCCGCCCGCCACGCAGAAGGGGATATCAATCACTTCAGCTACGCGCGAGATCCAGCTTTTATCCACCACGCGGCCGTCGGAGGACGCGGTGATATCATAAAACACCAGCTCGTCGGCCCCTTCCCGGGCGTAACGCTGCGCCAGCGGAACGATATCACCGATGATCTCGTGATTGCGAAACTGTACGCCTTTGACCACCTGACCATCGCGCACGTCAAGGCAGGGGATTATCCGTTTTGCCAGCATGAAATCGCCTCCGATACGTTAAATTTACCTTCCAGCAGTGCGCGGCCGACGATCACGCCCTGAGCACCGCTGCCGCGCAGCGCCGCAATATCATCCAGCGATCCGATACCGCCAGAAGACTGGAAGGCAATCTGCGGATAGCGAGCGGAGATTTCGCGATACAGCTCAACGTTTGAGCCGCTGAGCGTGCCGTCGCGGGAAATATCGGTGCACAGCACGTGCTTCAGACCGAACGGCAGGAACTGTTCGATAACCTCTTCCAGAGTGATTCCGCTGGCTTCCTGCCAGCCGCTGATGGCCACCTCTTTACGGTTTCCGGCATCAATGCGCACGTCCAAAGCCAGCACGATAGCGTCCGCACCATACTGCTTAAACCACTGCTGAACCTCTTCCGGCTGCTTAATCGCCGTTGAGCCCACCACCACGCGGGAGGCACCGGCGTTTAACAGCGCCTCCACGTCCTCCCGGGTGCGGATACCGCCGCCGACCTGCACCGGTACGCTGACGCCCGCCAGCAGCTGAGTTAGCAGGGGGATCTGGCGCGCAGCCGGATCCTTTGCGCCGGTCAGGTCGACCAGATGCAGCACGCTGGCACCCTGAGCCTGATAATCCTGCAGGCGCGGCAGGGGATCGCTGCCGTAGTCACGCTGCTGGTCGTAGTCGCCCTGGTGCAGTCGCACCACTTTGCCATCAATTAAATCTAACGCCGGGATAATCATGCCGGTTACATCTCCAGGAAATTTTTCAGCAGCTGCGCGCCAGCGGCACCGGAACGCTCCGGGTGGAACTGCACGCCGTAGAAGTTATCTTTCTGCACCGCAGCGGTAAACGGCGACCCGTAGTTACACTGAGCAATGGTGTACGCATTTACCGGCATGGCGAAGCTGTGGACGAAATAGAAGTACGAACCGTCATCAATGCCACGAAAAAGATGATGACCCGCCTGCGAAGTGATCTGGTTCCAGCCCATATGCGGCAGGGGGAGGCCAACGTCCTCCATCCGCTCGACCGGCTGGTCAATCAGATTCAGGGTGGGAACGCCGCCGTTTTCATCGCTGTGCGAGCCCAGCAGCTGCATGCCCAGGCAGATGCCCAGCACCGGCTGGGTACAGGCTTTGATCAGTTCGATCAGGTTGCGTTCCCGCAGCTGGTCCATGGCCGCCTGTGCGGTGCCCACGCCGGGGAGAAACAGTTTGTCGGCATTCAGGGCGACATCGGCTTCAAGACTGACCTGCGGATTGTAACCCAGACGCTGTATCGCCCATTTTACGGAAGAGAGGTTGGCGCAGCCGGTATCAAGGATCACTACATCCATCACAGCACTCCTTTCGAACTTGGCAGGGTGTTGCCCTCTACGCGGATGGCCTGGCGCAGGGTACGGCCAAAGGCTTTAAACAGGCTTTCAACGCGATGGTGATCGTTTTTGCCCTTGGTGCGCAGATGCAGCGTACTGGCCATGGTGTAAGAGAGCGAGCGGAAGAAGTGCTCCACCATTTCGGTACTCAGATCCCCCACGCGCTGATAGCTGAATTCGGCTTTATACTCCAGGTGCGGACGGCCAGAGATATCCAGCGCGCAGCGCGCCAGACATTCGTCCATCGGCAGCACGAAGCCAAAGCGTCCGATGCCACGCTTATCGCCCAGCGCTTTCAGCAGCGCCTCGCCCAGCGCCAGCCCGGTATCTTCCACCGTGTGGTGATCGTCAATGTACAGATCGCCCTTGACGTCGATATTCATACGGAAGCCGCCGTGGGTCGAAATCTGATCCAGCATGTGGTCAAAGAAGCCAACCCCGGTATTGATTTTGCTGTCACCTTCGCGGTCCAGCCACACTTCAACCTTGATCTGCGTTTCTTTGGTGTGGCGATTGACCAGCGCGTAACGATCGCGCCTGGTCAGCTGCTGTTTAATCTGTGACCAGTTCAGGCCGTCTTTGCCGTACAGCAGCCCGGTGATCCCCATATTCTGGGCCAGCTGCACATCGGTAGCGCGGTCGCCAATCACGTAGCTGCTGGCGGTATCCAGTGCGCCTTCGGCCAGCCACTCGGTCACCATTTTGGTTTTCGGTTTGCGGCAGTCGCAGTTATCTTCCGGCTTGTGTGGACAAATCAGCACATCGTCAAACTTCACGCCCTGCGAGGTGAAGATCTGCATCATCAGGTTGTGTGGGCCGTCGAAATCCGCCTGCGGGAAGCTGCTGGTGCCCAGTCCGTCCTGGTTGGTGATCATCACCAGTCGGTATCCGGCTTTCTGCAACGACAGCAGTGAAGGGATCACCTCCGGCTCAAAGGCCAGTTTATCCATGCGGTCCACCTGAAAATCTTCAGGCGGCTCAGAAATAAGGGTGCCATCGCGATCGATAAAAAGGACTTTTTGACTCATGCTTGCTCCTGAGGTACGGTTGCGCCGGGTAAGCGTTTCAGCGCGCTGATAACACGGTCACACTCTTCGCGGGTGCCGATGGAAATACGCAGGCATCCGGACAGTCCCGGCTGCTTATTCTGGTCGCGCAGGATAATACCCTGATCCCACAGGGTCTTAAAGACCTGACTGGATGCGGTAAAGCGCGCCAGAATATAATTAGTCTCGCTGTTAAAAACCGCCTCAACGCAGTCGCACTGGCGCAGATCGGCAATCAGCTTTTCGCGGTTAGCTATCAGCTGGTTGACGTGTTCACGCATCAGCGCAATGCCCTCATCGCTCAGCGCCTGGCCAGCAATATCGGCCACCGGAGTGGAGAGGGGATAAGGTGCGATCACCTTCAGCAGCAGCGCGATCACCTGCGGGCTGGCCAGGGTAAAGCCGCAGCGCAGGCCCGCCAGCGCAAAGGCCTTGGACAGCGTGCGCAGGATCACCAGGTGCGGGTAATCCTTCAGCCAGCCGGCCAGTGACGCCTGTGGACAGAACTCAATATAGGCTTCATCGGCGACCACCAGCGCGCTGCCACGCGTCATCTCCAGCAGCTTACGAAAATCGTCCGGATTAATCAGGTTACCGGTTGGGTTGTTCGGGCTGCAGACGTACACCAGCTTCACGCCGTCCAGCTGTTCAGCAATTTCGCACAGGTTCAGCTGCCAGTCGTCACGGGCTGCGACGGTGCGATACGCTATGCCGAGGGTTTCGGCGCTGACGCTGTACATGCCGTAGGTGGGAGGGCAGAACAGCACGGCATCTTTGCCGGGTTCGCAGAAGGCGCGCATCAGCAGCTCAATACCCTCATCGGCCCCGCGGCTGACCAGCACCTGATCCGCATTCAGACCGGCATAGGCAGCGTAGCGCTCAATGACCTGCTTTGGCTGGCACTCCGGGTAACGGTTCAGCGTCTGCTGACTGAGGTTAAACGGCACCGCTAACGGGTATTCATTGGCGTTCAGCCAGACGTCGCCGTTGCCACCCAGCCGACGGGCGGACTGATACGGCGTCAGGGCGCGGACATTGGCGCGGGCCAGCGCTTCAATGGGATCACGGCTCATGGCTTCTCCTTCAGTGCGGCTACGCGCAGGGTCACGGCATTTTTGTGGGCAATCAGCTGTTCGGCAGCGGCCAGCGTTTCGATGGTGGCCGCGAGGCGCATAAAGCCGTCCTGCGTCAGTTCCTGCACCGTCATACGCTTCTGGAAGTCCGCCAGTCCCAGGCTGGAGTAAGTGGCGGTATAGCCGTAGGTTGGCAGAACGTGGTTGGTACCGGAGGCATAATCGCCCGCCGACTCCGGCGACCAGTCACCGAGGAACACCGAACCGGCGCTGGTGATGCTTTCAACCAGGTCGCGCGGCTGGCGCGTCTGAATAATCAGGTGCTCAGGCCCGTAGCGGTTGCTGATCTCCACGCACTGCTGCAAATCGCGAACCACAATCAGCCGGCTGCTCTCCAGCGCTTTTGCGGCGGTTGTCGCCCGCGGCAGTTCAGCCAGCTGGCGATCCACGGCAGCGGCCACGGCTTCCGCCATCGACAGGGACGGCGTCAGCAGCAGCACCTGAGAGTCCGGACCGTGTTCCGCCTGCGACAGCAGATCGGAGGCGACGAAATCCGGCGTTGCCCCCTCATCGGCAATTACCAGCACTTCGGAGGGACCGGCAGGCATATCAATCGCCGCCCCGTCAAGACGCTGGCTGACCTGGCGCTTGGCTTCGGTCACCCAGGCGTTGCCCGGACCGAAGATTTTGTCCACTTTCGGCACGCTCGCGGTCCCGAACGCCATCGCGGCAATTGCCTGCGCGCCACCCACCTGGAAAATCTCTTTTACGCCGCACAGCTGCGCAGCGTAAAGAATTTCATCAGCAATCGGCGGCGGCGAGCACAGCACCACGCGGCGGCATCCGGCAATACGGGCAGGGGTTGCCAGCATCAGCACGGTAGAAAACAGGGGGGCCGAACCGCCGGGAATGTACAGACCCACGGAGGCCAGAGGGCGGGTCATCTGCTGGCAGCGCACGCCCGGCTGGGTTTCAATATCCACCGGTGGCAGCTTCTGCGCCTCATGGAAGGTATCAATATTGGCGACCGCAACGGCCATCGCCTGCTTGATGTCTGCACCGAGGCGGGCGCAGGCGTCAGCGATTTGCTGCTCGCTCACGCGCAGCGCATCAACCTGGGTTTTATCAAAGATGGCGCTGTAGTTGCGCAGCGCATCGTCACCGTCAATTTTAACCTTATCGAGAATATCGCGTACGGTGGCGCTGATACTGTCCGAGGCCGAGATCGCCGGACGTAGCAGCAGCGCCTGCTGCTGCTGTTCGCTGCAATCCTGCCAGACCAGGGGAGTCATTGTGGTGGTCATGAGATTACTCCATCATCTTCTCAATGGGCAGTACCAGGATGGAGCTGGCACCGAGGGACTTCAGTTTTTCCATGGTTTCCCAGAACAGCGTTTCGCTGCTGACCATGTGCATCGCCACGCGGCTCTTATCGCCCGCCAGCGGCAGAACGGTAGGGCGCTCGGCACCCGGCAGCAGGGCGATAATGTCTTCCAGCCGCTCGCTCGGGGCGTGCAGCATGATGTATTTTGACTCGCGGGCCTGAATCACACCCTGAATACGGGTCATCAGCTTGTCGATCAGCTCCTGCTTGGCGGCAGGCATTTCGCCGTCGCGCTGGATCAGACAGGCTTTGGAACGATAAATGACTTCAACCTCGCGCAGGCCGTTGGCTTCCAGCGTGGCGCCGGTAGACACCAGATCGCAGATCGCATCTGCCAGACCGGCACGTGGCGCTACTTCCACTGAACCGTTCAGCAGGCAGGATTTGAAGTTGACGTTGTGTTTATCGAGGTACTTCTTCAGCAGGTGCGGGTAGGACGTCGCAATACGGGAGTTCTGTAAACAGGCCGGGCCGGTGTATTCGTCATCGACCGGCATGGCCAGCGACAGGCGGCAGCCACCAAAATCCAGACGACGCAGGGTGAAATAACGCGGATCTTCGCCCTGAGCGCGGCGGGTCAGCAGCTCTTCCTCCAGCACGTTTTCACCGATGATGCCCAGATCAACCACGCCATCCATCACCAGGCCCGGGATATCGTCATCGCGGACGCGCAGGATGTCAATCGGCATATTTTCCGCAAAGGCGATCAGACGCTGCTGCTGCAGGTTAATTTTAATGCCGCAGCGCGCCAGCAGTTCGCGTGATTCATCGCTCAAACGGCCTGATTTCTGCATAGCTATGCGTAAACGGGTGTTATCTAACATCGGTGCTAATCCTCTTTTCCTGTCTGCTTTATATTCATTATGCTGGCGGTCAGCCTGTCATCTCAGCATTCGGGCGGTGTGCTGCGCCCAAAAAAAAGCCCCCGGAAGGCGATCTTCCGGGGGCTGTAACGCGTTTCTGCACCACTGGAAGATCCTGAACGTCTTCCAGCACACATCGCCTGAAAGACTAGTCAGGGTGATGGTGATGATGATGGTTGAACTGAACGCGTGTCATAAAATTCTCTTGGATGAATGTCTATTCATATCAGTGCAAATAACCTAACCAGGATAGGGAGATGACGCAACCCTTTTTTATCAATGTTGAAAGATTCTCTTATTAACTGACGGTTGTCACCGGCGCAGGGCTGGCGTAGCCTGAAAGCAGACGGCTTACAAAAACGGGAGCAGGGGATGAAGAGAGTCGCAATTGTCGGACTGGGCTGGCTGGGAATGCCGCTGGCGCTGTCGCTGACCGCCCACGGTATGCAGGTTACCGGTAGTAAAACCACGCGCGACGGCGTTGAAGCCGCACGCATGTGCGGTATTGAAAGCTATGTGCTGGAACTCAATCCGGAACTGGTCTGTGAGTCAGACGATTTGTCCGCGTTACTGAGCGTGGATGCGCTGGTGATCACGCTGCCCGCCAGCCGCACGGCATCCGGCGGCGAAAGCTATCTGCTGGCGGTTCAGCAGCTGGTGGACAGTGCTTTGGCTTTTAACGTACCGCGGATCGTCTTCACCAGCTCTACCTCCGTGTATGGCGATCGTTCGGGCGTGACCCGGGAGAGCAGCGAGCTGATGCCCGTCACCGTTGCCGGGCGCACGCTGCAGGAGCTGGAAAACTGGCTGCATCAGCTGCCGCACACCTCCGTGGATATATTGCGACTTGCGGGCCTGGTGGGGCCGGAGCGCCATCCCGGACGTTTCCTTGCCGGAAAAGAGGGACTGAGCAACGGCGCACAGGGGGTGAATCTGGTGCATCTTGAGGATGTGATCGAGGCGATTCGGCTGTTGCTGCAGCGCCCAAAAGGTGGGCATGTGTACAATCTTTGCGCGCCGGTTCACCCGGCGAGGCAGGCATTCTATCCTGATGTTGCGCGCCAGCTTGGCCTCACCCCGCCGACCTTTATTGACGACGGTGCAGACAAAGACGAAGGAAAAATTATCGACGGCAGTAAAATCTGCCGCGAGCTGGGCTTTGAGTACCGTTACCCCAATCCGGGCAATATGCCGCTGTCGTAAAACTTACACCCCCAGCCTGTCACGCAGTGCATACCAGGCTGCACCGATTGCTGTCAGCGGAACTCGCAGGCGGCGTCCGCCGGGGAAGGGCAGGTGTGGCAGGCTGGCAAATGCATCAAAGCGCTCGGCGTCGCCGCGCATCGCTTCGGCAATCAACCGGCCCGACAGATGGGTACTGGTGACGCCATGCCCACTGTCGCCCTGCATGTAATAAACGCCGTTCTCCAGGCGGCCAAACTGCGGCATCCTTGACAGCGTCAGCAGAAAGTTACCGCTCCACGCGTAGTCGAATTTCACCCCGGCCAGCTGTGGGAAGGTTTTCAGCAGTTTGGGGCGGATCAGCGCATCAACATCCGACGGCTCACGCGCCCCATACACCACACCGCCGCCGTACAGCAGGCGGTTATCGGCGGTCAGACGGAAATAGTCCAGCAGATAGTTGCAGTCCTCAACGCAGAAGTTGCCCGGCAGCAGCGAGCGGGCCACCTCCGCCGGGAGCGGCTCGGTAGCGACAATCTGTGAGCCGCAGGGCAGACTTTTTTTCGCCAGCCGGGGCTCCAGATGCGGGGCCAGATAGGCGTTTCCGGCAAAAATCACAAAGCGGGCCTGAACCTGGCCCTGTTCGGTGGCGATGCGGTGCGGGGTGCCGTAGTGTACGGCAGTGACCGCCGAGCGCTCGTAAATCCGCCCACCGTTCAGGCGGATGGCTTCGGCCTCGCCGAGCGCCAGATTCAGCGGATGAATGTGCCCGCCGCTGCGATCCAGCAGCCCGCCCACGTAGCGATCGCTGCCCACCTCGCGGCGAATGGCTTCGCGATCAAGCAGCGTCAGCTGAGCGTTGCCATAGCGCTGCCAGCGTTCGCACTGCGCGTCAAGGTGCTGCATCTGTCGCGGGGTGAGCGCGGCAAAAATCCCGCCGGGGCGATAATCACAGCTAATCGCGTAGCGTTCAATGCGCTCGCGAATAATCTCCGCACCCTCGAACATCATGCTGCCCAGCAGCTGCGCACTCTCGTGGCCGTAGCGCTGTTCGATGACGTCGACATCGCGGCTGTAGGAATTGACGATCTGACCGCCGTTACGGCCGCTGGCACCAAAGCCCACCTGTGCGGCTTCCAGTACCACCACATCGTAGCCCGCTTCGGTTAAAAACAGCGCCGAGGAGAGGCCGGTAAAGCCGCCGCCGATGATGCACACGTCGCACTGAACGCTCTCTTTCAGCTGTGGCCAGGCGTCGTGCGGGTTGGCGGTTGCTGCATAGTAACTGTTCACATGCATAGTTTTTCCCTTATGCCCGGCAGCACCGGGCCATTCGTGGCTAAAACGTGGCGGGCGTATGGGCGCTGATAATGCAGCAGCGCCGGGTAGAGGCGTTGGTAAAGCTGTGGGGATGGCCGGTATCAATCACATAGCTTTGCCCGGCGTGAAGATGATAGCTCTGGCCGTTAATATTCAGCGTTATCTCGCCCTCCAGCAGCGTGCCGGTCTCTTCCCCCTGATGACGAATTTTTTCGCCGGTGGTTGCGCCGGGTTCATAGGTCTCCAGCAGCATGGCCAGCGTCCTGCGGGCGTTGCCGTTGTGGATCAGACGCAGTGAAACGCCCTGGCCGCCAATATCAATCAGCTCATCTGCCTCAATAACGACTTTTGGCGCTTCATCGGTCACCGGTTCTGAGAAAAACTCGGAAAGTGACAGGCCATACACCTTCAGTAATTTTTGCAGCGTGCTGACGGCGGGGCTGACTTTATCCTGTTCGATCGTGCTGATTGCACTGTGAGTCAGACCCGACAACTCCGCCACGCGACGCTGTGACAACCCCATCTGTTGCCGGAGTTCGGATAAACGCCGTCCGGGAGCCTGGGTAATTTCGCTCATCGCTTTTCCTTTCTGAAACGCTGGCTGGCGGCGATCAGTCCGTCAAATATCCGGCGTGAGGATGCCGACCCGGCACTTTGCCACTCCGGGTGCCACTGGACGGCCAGGGCGAAGGGATGACGGAGATGGCTGACGGCTTCAATTAATCCGTCAGCGGAACGTGCTTCCGGGCGCAGCGCAGAACCGAGCGTACGAATTCCCTGCTGATGCAGGGAGTTGACCCGCAGTTTGCTGGCGTGGTTCACCAGCGGCGAGAGCAAACCATCCGGTTCCAGCCAGACCTCATGTGCCGGGGAATACTGCTCTTCCAGCGTCAGGGCGGGATCTTCCCGATGATCCTGCATACCGGTAACCAGGTGCAGCTGGCGATGAAGATCGCCGCCGGTGGCGACCACCAGCTCCTGTAACCCCCGACAAATGGCCAGCAGCGGCATCTGAGTCTCCAGCGCATAGTTGACCAGCGCGAAAGCCAGCCGGTCGCGGCCGGGATCGGCATCCGGCTCTTCACCGGGTTGATGATAATGATGGGGTTCGATATTACTCGGGCTGCCGGTGAGTAAAATTCCGTCCAGCGCAGCCATAGCGTTTTCTAATAGATGAGGGGCAGACATCAGCCCGTGAGGCAGAGCCAGCGGGATACCGCCCGCCAGCAGAACGGCGTCGAGATATTTGTTATGCACTATCTGCGTTGGATGACCGTTTTGCTCGATTTGGCACATCATCACGCCAATCAAGGGTTTGTCAAAAATAATGCCCATTCTCACCCCGCAACACTGTTAAAAATATCAACCGGTGAAACCGCCCGTGGCGCAAAACTGTGCAATATTATGTCAATCTAGCAACGGGATGGGTAATATTCAAACGTGATGAGTCGAAAAATAAAACGATTGGTTACATTTGCACACTCTTTATGTTGGCGCTATGTTAATGGTGTGGCTGTTATTTTGAGCAACGCTCAACAACGAAACGAACCGGGTGGGTGGCATTATGACCAATATTGTCGAAGTTGAAGATTTCACGCGGCACAGTGAAGAGAAACGAACCACCGCGTTCCAGAGTGAAGTGCAAACTTACCTGGAACGCCATCCTGAAACGCAGTATGTCGATATTCTCCTCAACGATTTAAATGGTGTTTTCCGCGGTAAACGAATTCCGGTTGCCAGCCTGAATAAACTGGAAAAAGGCTGCTACTTCCCGGCGTCAGTCTACGCCATGGATATTCTGGGCAATACCGTAGAAGAAGCGGGCCTGGGACAGGCTCTGGGCGAACCGGACAATATCTGTGTTCCCGTTGAAGGCTCATTAATCCCCTCCGCATCCGATCCAAAACATCTGGCGCAAATCCTCCTGACCATGCGCAATCAAGATGGCACTCCCTTTGACGTTGAACCCCGTAACGTGCTCAACCAGCTGTGGCAGCAGCTGCGCAATCGAGGCTTGTTTCCGGTGGTAGCGGTAGAGCTGGAGTTCTATCTGGTCGATAAGCAGCGGGATGCCGGGGGCTACATACAGCCGCCCTGCGCGCCGGGCAGCGACGAGCGCAATATGCAGAGTCAGGTTTATTCCGTCGATAACCTGGATCACTTTGCCGATGTGCTGAACGAAATCGACGCGCTGGCAAAGCAGCAGGGTATTCCGGCAGACGGGGCGCTGGCAGAGGCCTCGCCCGGCCAGTTTGAGATTAACCTGCATCATACCCGCAACGCGCTGAGCGCCTGCGATCACGCCGTTCAGCTGAAGCGGCTGATACGCCAGGTCGCGGAGCGTCACGGCATGAATGCCACCTTTATGGCCAAGCCGTACGAAGAGTACGCCGGGAGTGGGATGCACGTGCACATCAGCATGCTCGATGCCGCCGATCACAACGCCTTTATCTGCGATGACGGCAGTGATTCGCCGCTGCTGAAGCGGGCGCTGGCCGGCTTGATCGATCTGATGCCCGCGTCAATGGCGCTGCTGGCTCCTAACGTTAATGCCTACCGCCGTTTCTTACCGGATGCTTTTGTTCCGCTTCAGGCGTCCTGGGGTCACAATAACCGTACCGTCGCCCTGCGCATTCCCTGCGGTGACAGCGACAACCATCGTGTGGAATATCGCGTTGCCGGTGCTGACGCTAACCCTTATCTGGTGATGGCAGCGATTCTGGCCGGGATCCTGCACGGGCTGGATAACCAGCTGCCGTTACCGCTGCCGGTAAAAGGCAACGGCCACCAGGCAGAGGGCAACCCGCTGCCAATCCGTCAGAGCGATGCGCTGTATGAGTTTGAACAAAGCCATGCCTTGCAGAAACTGCTGGGGACGCGTTTCGGTTTTGTCTGGCACAGCTGTAAGCACCATGAGCTGATGCACTTCGAACGACTAATCACCGCCACGGAGATTGACTGGATGCTGAAAAACGCCTGAGGTCCGGGCTGCGGAGGTTGGGAGAAAGGGGCGATAAACGATGCAAAAACGCCTTTGTCTTTAGGACAGAACGTAAATTTGTAACTGAAAGTCTCAAATGCTTGTCAGGATGCCTCCGTCTGGTGCAGAATATGCGCCCTGTAATAAGAAATCTCACGTAACCGACGCCAGCTTACCCTGGCGGCGGTTATTTTTTTTATGCAGGCAAACGTATTTCGTATTTTTAAGAGGCCGGTCCAGAACCGGATAGATATAAGCTTTCAGCACACACAGTGACGTGTCTTATTGAGGAAACAAACATGGGGCAACATCTTCTTACTCCAGCATCTGCTGGCATTCGCCAACGCGACGACTACGGCGCGAAAGCAGGATCTCGCTATACTCCTGCCTGCTATTCCCTCAATCCTCTTAAAAAAGACTATCGCAGTACGCGAAGTTTCCCTGTGGTGCAACCCAGAAAGGTTGACTCTATGGGGAGGCTGAATCATGTCGCTTAATACCGCTACTCATGGCGCACAGCCTCGCGCGCACCTGAAGAAAACGCTGACGTTAATGCCTGTCGTAATGATGGGGTTGGCTTACATGCAGCCAATGACCCTCTTCGATACCTTTGGCATTGTTTCCGGCCTGACTGACGGTCACGTGGCAACCGCATACGCATTTGCGCTGATTGCTATTCTGTTTACCGCGCTGAGCTACGGCCAGCTGGTTCGTCGTTTCCCGTCTGCGGGTTCGGCCTATACCTATGCGCAGAAAGCAATCAGCCCGGCCGTCGGCTTTATGGTCGGCTGGTCTTCTCTGCTTGATTATCTGTTTATGCCGATGATCAACATTCTGCTGGCTAAAATATACTGGGAAGCACTGGTCCCCGGTATTCCATCATGGATTTTTGTGATGCTGCTGGTGGGCTTTATGACCCTGTCTAACCTGAGAGGGATCAAAACCGTTGCTAACTTTAACAGCGTGATTGTGGTGCTGCAGGTGGCGGTGATGGTGGTCATTATGGGCATGGTGGTCTGGGGCGTGGCGCACGGCGAAGGTGCCGGTACGCTGGTCAGCAGCAAGCCCTTCTGGTCTGAAAATGCCCACGTTGTACCGATGATTACCGGCGCAACCATACTCTGCTTCTCGTTCCTCGGCTTCGACGGTATCAGCTCACTGTCTGAAGAGACAAAAGATGCAGGGCGGGTGATCCCGAAAGCGATCTTCCTGACCGCATTAATTGGTGGCGTGATCTTTATTGTCGTCTCTTACTTCCTGCAGCTGTACTTCCCGGATATCTCTCGCTTTAAGGATCCGGACGCATCGCAGCCGGAAATCATGCTGTACGTGGCGGGCAAAGCCTTCCAGTTTGGCATTCTGATTTTCTCCTGCGTGACGGTACTGGCTTCAGGCATGGCGGCTCACGCTGGCGTATCGCGTCTGATGTACGTTATGGGTCGTGACGGCGTGTTCCCGGAGCGTTTCTTCGGCTACATTCATCCGAAGTGGCGTACCCCGGCGCTGAACGTGCTGCTGGTTGGTGCCATCGCGATGTCCTCAGTGGTCTTCGATCTGGTCACCGCGACGGCGCTGATTAACTTTGGTGCGCTGGTTGCCTTTACCTTCGTTAACCTGTCGGTGATTTCGCAGTTCTGGATCCGTGAAAAGCGTAATAAAACGCTTAAAGACAACCTCACCTTCCTGATCCTGCCAATGATGGGAGCGCTGACGGTGGGTGCGCTGTGGATTAACCTGGAAGAGAGCTCCATGGTTCTCGGCCTGGTGTGGGGCGCCATTGGCCTGATCTATCTGGCCGTTGTCACCCGTAGCTTCCGCAACCCGGTGCCGCAGTGCAGTGAAGACCTGATGTAATCGATTTTTCGATTCGTCCCCGGTCATAAAAAAGGGCGGTTCAGATGAACCGCCCTTTTTAGATCGCGCCGCCTTTTAACTGCACGGCAATCAGGAGACCAGCTCGCGGGCGTATTCAAACAGCGCCTTAAGCTGCGTCAGCTTCGCGGCATCCCCTTCGTATTGATTAAACAGCGTCTCCAGCTCCTGCACGTAATCCTGCACGCGCTGCGGATTAAGCACCTCACGGCGATGCTGCAACCAGCGCTGCTGCTCTGCATCATCCAGCGTGCCGGGAAAGTTGCGGGCGCGGAAGCGGAACAGCAGCTTCTCGATTCGGCCATCGGCATAGCTCAGATCCAGCGCGGGCAGATTCTCCGCCGCCGTCTGACGAATAATATTCATCGCCTGACGATCGGCATCACTGAAAAAGCCGTTATAAAGCTGGGCATCGACGTCTTCGGAAGGGATAAACGGCTCCGCTTCGGCAAACAGCGTCACCACTTTTTCACGCACATCCGGATGCTGTCGCAGCAGGGCGAGGTTATCCAGACAGCGCTGTCGATCGATATCCAGCCGCGCCGCATCTTCCGGGCGCAGCGTGTTGGCCGGGGCCACCACCGGGCATTTATTGATATGCACCAGCTTAAGCGGAACCGGCGAAGCGTCGCCCAGCTCGTCGCGGCGGGTATACAGCCGTTCCCGCAGCTGGTCAGCATCCAGCGTCAGCAGCGGGGTCATATCCCCGGCCAGATCGCAGGTAATCAGGGCGTTACGATTATCGGGGTGCCAGGCCAGCGGCGCGATCCAGCTGGTATTGCCGCGTGCTGCCCCAAACATGCCGGAAATATGCACCAGGGGTTTCATTTGCGGAATATCTACCAGCGCGGTGATTTTTTGCTTATTGCGGTGACTGAACAGGAACTCGTACAGTCTTGGCTGCTTTTCCCTGACCCGCTTCGCCATGGCAATCGTGGCATAGACGTCGGACATCGCGTCGTGCGCGTTGGCATGCTCAACGCCGTTCGCTTTGGTCAGATGCTCAAGGCGGAAGCTGGGAAAACCGTCCTCGTTTTCCGGCCAGACAATTCCTTCCGGCCGCAGGGCATAGCAGGCACGCATCACATCCAGCAAATCCCAGCGGCTGTTACCGTTCTGCCAGCTCCAGGCGTAAGGATCGTAGAAATTGCGATAGAAGAGATTACGGCTGACTTCATCATCAAAGCGCACGTTGTTGTAACCGACAATGCAGGTGCCGGGCTCACTGAACAGCTGATGGATACGCCGGGTAAATTCAGCTTCGGTAACGCCGCGCGCGCGCGCGATCTGCGGTGTGATACCGGTAATCATCACCGCTTCCGGCTGCGGCAGATAGTCGTCGGCGGGCTGGCAGTAAAACACCTCCGGCTCACCGATAATATTGAAATCCATGTCGGTGCGGATCCCTGCAAACTGCGCCGGACGGTCCAGAGAGGGGCTTTTGCCGAAGGTTTCATAGTCGTGGAAGAGGAAGGTAGGCTGTACGCGATCGTTTCTCAAAGTGTGTTTCCGTTGATTTTTTTCATTAATGCATTGATTAGAGAGGCTTAATACCTACTTTCCTGCCTGAAATTAACGGCGTGGTAACCGCTGTTGATTGCTGCTCGCGCTGGTCCATTCCCTTTGTATACCCAGCGTACAGGCGATCGCTTTTGCTGTGTTTCGGGATTACAATGGCTGGAGCGAGCCAATACAACTTTCCTTATATGGTAAACCATATTCAGGTCCGTATGAAATCTCCGATCGCGCAGAACCGAAAGTTCGCATTTTCTGAAGGGGGTATCAGGTTTCGATGGCGAAGCAGCGAAACAGATCCCGTTACGGACAGAGAGAACGCCCTGGCAGGGTAGGGTATCGGGATTCGCTGCCTGGCAAACCCGGTGTGTTCTGTTCAGGATGCGCAGAATACGCAGAATACTCCCGGTGAACCGCACCATGTAAAGCGCTGACAATTTACACCCAAACCACGACGCCGCAATGCTGATAATAATGCGCTGGCCCTTGAGGAAAACGGCGACTGACCCAGCTGTAAAAATCATCCCTGAGTCAGTAACGTCTCCGGCACAGATGGCATAATCAGGATTCATTTGTATCGGTTACAGCGCTACCTTCGATAAAGGTTTTTCTGGCAATATTTCCTACAATATTTGTTGATATGCCATCGAAGGTTCCACCGATAACGCCACCGACTAATGGGATCATTTTCCCTAAGTTGATTGCGCCTTTTTCACCAAATTTTGTGAGGAGTCTGAAACCAACCCGTTTGTTGATGGCGAAAATGGTTTCTTTAGACAGGCTTTTAATTAACTGCGTGGAAATCTTTGAGCCAACCACGATCCCGGTGCCTTTAAGAATATCTTTTGCCGCATTCCCCGCCAGGCACGAGTAAACCAGAGACTTAACGCGATCGTCTTTAACATCGTATCCTCCCATGATAGCGATTGCTGTTATCATGCGGATCTGGACATAAATAACGGTTGCAATGCTTGCCGGAATGGCCACCGGCATCGTAATAATGCCACCCAGTCCGGAAACAAACCCGGTAGTGGCCGATTTGGTATTCTGCCATCTGATCAGCGAGTTAACCTTATCAATTAAGTCTGCATCTCCTTTCAGATAGTTTTCAGCTATTTCATAAGAAGAATCTGTTCCCGGAATAGTGCCATCCAGTGCCTTATCGTAAGCCCAGTTGAGGGCCTGCATAATTTTTCCTTCACTCATTTTTTCAGCCATTTTCAAATCCTTTCAAAATAAATGGTAAGCGTTATATTTTCAGCAACATCATGTCTGTTTAATTATACCCAAACGGGTCTAGGTGTTTTATTCGCTGCACAGCCATCTTTCATCTGCTTTGGTCAGACGGCACATGTCACCGGCGGCACGATCATAATCAACCATCGTCATCAGCCCTTTATCAGCCCTTATCCGGTATGTGAAAGTCTGCGGTAGCAAGACAATATTATTTGATCCGTTCAGCCATGGTAGAACGGTCGTGCTCAGGTAGAAGTTACCGACAGGGCGTCCTGAAAAAGCGATGTCTGGCAGCATCCGTCGCGAAGCACTATTCAATTCCTGGATTAAATAATTTTAATAATCAATGAATTATATTCTGGCGCTTTCATCTCCGCTTGATCTCCCCCCGCGTTGTGAAATACTGTTTTTATATACAGTATGTTTTGAGGGAGGGTATCATGCCCCGCAACGACGAAATTCCCATTGCATTCAAAAAAAGCATAACCAGGGAGGCGAACGGACGCCGTGTTGTTCACACCGTCGATTTCGTACGGGAGCTGGCTGCGCTGAATCACCACTGGTCACTCAAAGAGGCGAACCGGTGGATCGAACACTATCAGTCGTCGTTTCGCGACATCTCCACGGAAGAAGGAGAGCGCCGGATATTCTTCTTAACCAGTTCTGACCACATGAGGTAAGAGTATGGGATTTGCATCGCCTGCCGCATGGTGATTGTCGATCGGTCATTAAGGGCAGCTCAGGGCGATACGGTGGCATTTGAGTTATTTGGCGAGGGGCAGATTGGGAAGCTGTCGGCTAAGGGACTGGTCACGGAGGAGGGGGAAGCGATCGAAGGCGAAGCGCTGGCCGAGGTAACGATTATTGGCCGCGTAACCTGTATTGTCCTGGAAATTACGCCGGAGCATCGGCCAACCATTTGAACGAAAATAGCGGTTTGCTGTTTCCAGATACAAACTGGCTGGTAATCTGACATGGCGTAACTTTTTCAATACAGGTTACTGTATATCCGGCAATTACAGAATTATTTTCGACGCCTTAAGGGTGGGGTGACTTTGTGGGTATTCTCTTCCCACGCTAGTAATGGGGAAGATAAACTTCAGAATAATCAGGTCGGTGAACTCACATTAACATGATAATGCCCCGTAAATGAATACAATTTTTCTTATCTTAAAACCGCGTTTGCTCAGCTGGTTTTTGAAATTTTAAAAAGCTATTTGGAAACTAAAGCCGGACTGATCGTTTTTGGAAAGTTTTGATATTCATTAATATTGTGCTAGGTTTAGTTTGCACTTTCCTGGATGGAATGTTTGGTCTCACAATCGTTAAGAGGCAGATGTATGAAGGCAAAAATTGCGATGTTTTTAGTATTGTCTTCGCTGGCTGTTGGTGTACAAGCTGCACCAGTAGAAGGTGGAGCCGCAGGCGAAGGGGCCTTTGGCCTTTCAAAGGGAGCAACTGATGCAGTGGGAGTGGGTGCAGTTGCCGCTCTCGCAGGTGTATTAGCGGCTTCAGCCGGTGGTGGTAACGGTTCTAATACCGGAACGACTACCACAACAACGACTTCCACAACGCGTTGATAGCTTATGGTCTGGGCTGTAAAGCCCGGACCATTTTTCCAGTTATCAGAGTCACAAATTTCCTTCCTTTATTTCCCGAGTTGCCGACCGTTTATCCCCCGCGCTGTCCCCCGGACAGGCCTGAAATGAATGAAATAACGTATGTTGCGGGTTATAGCAGATCTGGCTACATGAAGAAAAATGGCGGCCACAGGTTCTCTGACTTGCTCACGCGGGAGGATTTGACCTGGTCTCGCCTGCCCACCCGTTAAGGGTTACACTAAAACATCGTGACTGTCTGAAATCGGGGGATAAATTGCCTGTAAATCTGTTAGCCATTCCGCCCGTTGCGTTGAGCAGCTCGAAAGCCGCCGGCATTTTGCTGATCAACGAAGGGCCCGGTCCGGTTGTGTCGAAAGCCCTGTACACCCAGGGCGACCGCGATCTGCAACAGATGGCGTCGATGACGAAGATATTGACCGCAATGGTTCTGGCCGATATGAAACCCGATCTCACCACGCTGATGACCCGCACCGACGCCGATTCTGCTCTGGGTTCCGGCGCCAACCTCAACGTCAGTGAATCTATCTCCGTGAATGATGCCTTCTATAATCTGATGCTGCCCTCTTCAAACGTCACCGCCAATATGATTGCCAGAATCTGGGGCGGCAGGCTGCTGAGTGCGGAGGGCATCACCAACTACACTGACAGGCAGGCGCTGGCGCGCTGGGTCCGGCAGATGAATG
>CAJYIY010000090.1 GCA_913775305.1 uncultured Erwinia sp.
GCTCAGGCTCAGGCTCAGGCTCAGGCTCAGGCTCAGGCTCAGGCTCAGGCTCAGGCTCAGGCTCAGGCTCAGGCTCAGGCTCAGGCTCAGGCTCAGGGTGGCGCAGATTTTGCCTGTGACAAAATTCAGCCACACTTTTATCCGCATCCGCATCCGCATCCGCATCCGGAGAAATGATGTCGGTTAACCCGGAAGTTTAACGCTTTCAGGGGGGGCTCTTCAGAAGGTCCGCGCGATAACGGGAGGCCCGAAGCCGACGATAGATTTTATCGCGGTCGTAGTGTGTGCAGGGGCAATCAGAGCGCTCCGATTCAGGCTCACTTCAGCACTGATGTCAGGTGTGCCCCGGCGTGGACTTGAGCCTGTCCGACATGTCATGATGCGCGGGTTAAAATTTTTTGTATATAGCCGGCAGGCTGACGTTATACGAAGTGGCACAGTCAATCAGGTGAAGGAAAGATGGCGTACTTGGACTATTTATTTAAGTTTATTGAAGGGAATCCGGCGCTGGCAGTGGGTTTTAATCTTATTCTGCTGATCGTATCAGGTCTGTTTGCCCATATTTTGTGCAAGTTTTTGCTGATCAAAGTGGTGCGCAAGGTCTTCTTTGCCAGCCACAAACATGATGTTCCCCTGGAGAAAGACCGGCGTATTGCTGAAAAGCTGTCAAATTTCGTGCCGGTTATTATCGTCTATTACGTCCTGCAGTTTATGCCCAATATGCCGGCGTCGCTGGTAACGGCAATTAATACCTTCTGCGGGATTTTATTCTTTATTTTCCTGTCGATATTTTTCAATGAAATGCTGGATATCGTCAACAGCTCTTACCTGCGTAAGAGCAAGCGTAAAAATCATTCGATTAAAGGCTATATCCAGATAGGAAAAATCTTAATCCACGTCATTGCGGCGATTATGATCCTCGCCGTGATGTCGAATAAATCACCTGCGATTATTATTTCCAGCCTTGGTGCCGTGGCGGCGGTGCTGATGTTAGTGTTTCAGCATACCCTGCTGTCGCTGGTCGCCAACATCCAGCTGTCCTCGAATGACGTGCTGCAGCTGGGCGACTGGATTGAGATGCCTGACAAGAATCTGAGCGGTGAGGTGACTGATATTGCGCTCCACACCATCACTATTCGCAACTGGGATAATACGATCTCGCGTATCCCCACCAAAAACTTCCTGACTGAAACCTACACCAACTGGCAGGCCATGTTTTCGTCCGGGGCGCGGCGCATTATGCGCAGCACCAGTATCGATCAGCACTCGGTTAAGTTTCTTTCTCAGGAGATGCTGGCGCCCATGCTGGCGATACGCGGGGTGAATGAGCCGCTGGCGAAGCTGCTGGATGGCCGCGATCCCAACGGGGTAGCGGACAGCTGGTTTATTGAAAACGGCCTGACGAATTTAACGCTGTTTCGTCACTTCCTGATGGCCTGGCTTGCCGATCGGCCCGATATCGTTAAAGACATGTATATTGTGGCGAGAACGCTGAAGCCCTCGCCATCCGGCATGCCGCTGGAAATTTACTGCTTTACCTCTTCGGTTCTGTGGATGGATTATGAGAATACGCAATCTGCCATCTTTGAATATATCACCGCGGTCGCCGGGCAATTTTCCCTGCGTTTATATCAGTATCCGGCGGGGCATGACTTCCTGGGCCTGTCGCAGGGTGACAGCGCGCGTTAATAATGAGGGTGGTCTGCCGCCAGAGTAATAACGTCAACGACAGCGATACAGGAGTGTATACGAGGGCCGTTATGATGTTGACCGCCAGTAGCCGTGGGGCAGCGCTTCGCCGGAGACGGGGGTGACGGGGGTGACGGGGTGACGGTGAGCTGACGATTGGCCCGCAGCGCCAGGTCCGCGGGCTCCAATCCTCAGCCACTCACTTCGCCGGATGATACTCAATATTAATGGGTTCGTCCGGCAGCCGGGTGAAGTTGCGGATAATCGTGTGGTAGTCTGCCGTTGGATCCAGGTCTTTAAACTGCTGCGGATAAAAATCCTTCGCCAGCATCTCAATGCCGATAATGTTGTAGGGGTGGTTGTAGAAATGATGGTAAACCGCCGCCACCTTGCCCGCTTTCACCGCCGGAATATCCTTCACTCCGTTACGATTGCGCAAACGATCGAAGCTCTCTTTGATCTCTCCGATATCGGTATTGTAGCCCAGCGGGCTCACCGTGCTGGCCTTGCCGCCGCGTTTTGAACCGCTCATCACGTAGTAATCAGGATCCATCGAGATCACCTTCTCCACCGACACATTACCGCTGGTGCCCGGCAGCAGCTCGGAGCCGATATTGCGTGCGCCGGTGGCTTCGACCAGGGCGCCCCAGCCGTTGTGACCGTGGGTGAAGCAGCAGGCATCGCCGCCGCCGCCGATACCGGCAATGGGCTCAACAAATACCAGCGGCTTCGGTGAAATTGTCTTCACCGCATTCTGCACTGCGCTCAGTTTCTGCTGGTAGAAATCAGTATAGGCTTTGGCATTGTCTTCCTGGTTCAGCACCTTGCCCAGCAGGGTCACGCTGGCGGCGGTGTTCTGTACCGGATGCAGCTCAACGTCCACGAACAGTACCGGGATATTCAGCGCCGCCAGCTGCTTCAGCACGCCGGTTTGCTGCAGCGACGGCCTGGCACGCAGCTGTGCCACCATCAGGTCCGGGTGTTTGGCGATCACGGTTTCCAGATTCACTTCACCCTGGTCGGTAAAACCCATATCAAGGATTTTCTCAGCCTGCGGCCAGTGATTTTTCAGCAGATTCCAGCTGCCGGTGTCCTGCTTCTTCATCAGGTTGTTCCAGGAGACAACGCGTCTGAACGGGTTGTCGCGGTCAAGCAGGGCGAGGCTGAGGATATCGCGGCCGTCCTGCAGAATAATGCGCTGCGGCTCCTGCTTGATCACCACCTGCTGGCCATCCATATCGGTGACGGTCAGCGGGTAGGTGGTGGCGAACGCCAGCGTGGGCAGGGCAGCGACCAGCAGAGCGGAGAGTTTTAAAGCAGGTATCGTTTTCATATTCAGCCATACTCAGAATGATAATGTGATGATAATTATTCTCATTTTTATCTAAAAGGCATCTGAACTTTGTAAATTTTTATTAATAATAACCTTTTCTTGTTCGTCGATGCCGCCACCAGCGGTCAGCGTGCAGGCTGTCCCACCCCCCGTTCTCCCCCTGTACAGGGCGAAAACAGGTCACAGGGCAAAGCCGATTGCGATCTGGCGCGGGAAGGGATCGGCCTTCACCTGCCGCTTAGTGAATCTCCACCGCGTAGTTTTCGACCGGGGTGATTTTTTTGATGAGTTTATTGTTGAACAGGAACTGCTCGTACGCCTGATAGCGTGCGGTATCCAGATGTGCCGGGTCGCGGGCAAACAGCGGCAGCGACTTCTGCCACGCCTGGCGGTTGAGCGCGGTGTTCAGCTCCGGGTGGCTGTGGGCAAAGGCGTTCCATGTTTCCTGCGGATGTGCCTGCAGATAGTCGTTACCTTTCCTGAGGGCGGCCAGGAATCGGGCAATTTTAGGCTGGTTAACGGCGTCGCGGTTCGCCACGATCACCAGCTCGTCATAAGCTGGAACGCCGTAATCTTCCACCCTGAACACCTGCGGATCTTTGCCCTGAAGGCGCAGCTCCAGCGCTTCGATATTGCGATAGCCGCCGATCACCGCATCCACCTGGCCTGCCAGCAGCGCGCCGGTCAGCTGGAAGTTGACGTTAACCGGGGTGATGTCGGCAGAGGAGATGCCCTCATGCTTCAGCAGGGTGTCCAGCGTGGCCTCTTCAATACCGCTTACCGAGAAACCAATCTTTTTACCCTTCAGGCCGGCCGGTGAGGTGATATTTTTATCCAGCGTAATCACCGTGTTCAGCGGCGTATTCACCAGTGTGCCCACGCGCACCAGCGGTAATCCCTGGTCGGCGAAGATGTGCAGCTGCGGCTGATAGGTGATGGCCAGATCGGCTTTCTTTGCGGCGACCAGCCGCGGCGGCAGGGAGGGATCGGACGGCGGTACGATCTGCACGTCCAGTCCTTCGGCTTTAAACGCGCCAGTCTGTTCGGCAACGATAATCGGCGCGTGATCCGGGTTAATGTACCAGTCCAGCATCAGCGTGATCTTCTCCGCGGCGGCGGCGTGGCCCGCGATAACTGTACCCAGCAGCAGGGCGCAGAGGTTCTTTTTCATTTGGCGATGTTTTCCTTGTTGTGCAGTTTGCAGAAGATCATTCCGCCGCCCAGTTGATCAGGCGGCGCAGCAGGCTATCGACGGCAACCCAGAGCAGCACCGTCATCAGAATCAGAATAAACAGCGCGGCGAACAGCCGATCGGTCTGCATTCGCGCGTTGGCGTTCAGCATCAGATAGCCCAGCCCTTCGGCCGAACCGACCCATTCACCGATAATGGCGCCAATCGGCGCGACGGCGGCGGCCATGCGCAGCCCGGTAGCGAAGGCGGGCAGCGCCGCCATCAGCCGCACGTGACGCAGCAGTGCCCAGGGCGAAGCACCCAGCGTGCGGGCCAGATCGAGGTAGTCGTTATTCACCCGGCGCAGGCCGTCGAAAAAGGCCGAGGTAACCGGGAAGAAAATCACCAGTACCGCCATGGCCACTTTGGCGCTTATGCCGAAGCCAAACCACAGCACCAGCAGCGGGGCAAGGGCAAAAACCGGGATCGCCTGGCTGGTCAGCACCAGCGGCATCAGCCAGCGCTGTAAACGTGGGGAAAAGACCATGCACAGCGCCAGCAGCGCGCCAAACAGTACGCCGATCAGCAGGCCGCTGATGACCTCAGAGGCGGTCACCAGCGTGTGCCAGGCAAGAAAAGCGCGTCCTTCCCACAGCGCCTGCGCCACGGCTGCGGGTGTCGGCAGCAGAAACGCCGGAATAGTGCTCAGCGTCGCCAGCCACCACAGCAGCACCAGCCCAGTAAATACCGTCAGCCCGCGCCTCCACGTTGCCAGGCGGCTCTCCTGTTTGGGGTTCACCGGGCGGCCCTCATCAGCTGTTGCAGCAGTTCGGCCTGGCTTTGCAGCAGGTTGGCATCATCCGGCGCGCGCGGCGGCAGGCCTGCGACAGGATGGCTGTCATCCAGGCCTGCCGGATGCGGTGACAGCACCAGCAGCCGGTGGCTGAGCCGACAGGCTTCCATCGGATCGTGGGTGATCAGCAGAACGGTATGATCGACCAGCAGTTCGGCGGCCAGCGTCTGGATGGTGGCGCGGGTAATGGCATCCAGCGCTGAAAACGGTTCATCCATCAGTACGATGGGCTGGCGCTCGTACAGCGTGCGGGCAATCGCCGCCCGCTGGCGCATGCCGCCGGAGAGCGCAGCGGGGCGAACGTTGCCGTGCCCGCTCAGCCCGACGCGCTCCAGCAGATGTTCGGCCCAGGCGCGGTCGGGCTTTTCGCCGCGCAGTCGGGGACCAAGGGTGATGTTTTCCCGCACAGTCAGCCAGGGATAAAGCAGGTCCTGCTGGCCCATATAGGCGATGCGTCCCGGCACCGGCAGGCCGTCACTGGCCAGGACCGTACCGGCAGTGGCCGTTGCCAGCCCGGCAATAATCTTCAGCAGGCTGGTTTTACCCGCGCCGCTGGCACCGAGCATGGTGACGAAGGTGCCGCCCTTAATGGTGAAATTCAGCCGTTCAAATATCATCCTGGAACCGAAGCGCAGGGTCAGATCGTGGACAACAATGCCGGGCCGGTGGATCACGCTGCTGGTCATAGCTTCACCGGGTTTTTAACGGCGTTCAGCCCCATCTGCCAGAAGGCGCCCTCCAGCCGGGTGGCAGTAGTAAAGATTTCACTCAGCCGGGTGAAGCGTGCATCGGCACCGCGCTGGTGGCCCACGCGGTCAAGCAGCTCAATCGCGCCCTTTACGCCCTCCAGATAGTCCCGGTCGCTGTAATTCTGCATCCACGAGGCGTAAGGATTACCCGCCATCACCGTAGCCGGATTGGCCAGCAGGCGCAGGCCCACTTCCGCATAGCCCGCCACGCAGGGCAGCAGGGCGACCAGCAGTTCCAGCGCATCGCCGGAGTGGCCGATGTCCAGGACGTAGCGGGTGTAGTTAATGGTTTCGCTGGCTTCCTGAGCCTGCGCCATCTGCGTTTCGTTCAGGCTCCATCCGGCGCAGTAGCTGACGTGCAGCGGCAGTTCGGCAACGATATGATTCAGCGAATTGGCAGCGAGGCGGATCTCCGGCAGGGTATGAAATTTGGTGACCAGCAGGGCCCAGGCGCGGGCGAAGTGAACGAGGAACAGATAGTCCTGGGTCAGATAACGGCGGAAAGCGGCTTCCGGCAGGGTTCCGGCGCCAAGCTGTTGCAGGAACGGGTGGGCAACGTAGTGTTCCCAGTGCGCTCCGGCGTCCTGACGCAGGCGACCAAACAGACCAGATTCAAACATGGAAGCAGGCATAAGATCTCCAGAATTGCGGTGGAGATCCGGGGTGCGGCGGCGGTGTGAAGAGGCAAAAACAGCGCGGTATTTGCCAACCCGTCCCTTCGCTGGCATGACCCAGATCAGGTTCAAAGGGTTCGGCATTGCTGCCATCTCAGCCCGTTACAGGACACCCCTCGGAGGCGGTTGTTATACGATATTTATTTTTTTATTACAATCGAACGGACGGAATAATCCGCGCAGGTCAGGCAGCCGGTGACGATCCGCACATCCCGGCGCGGTAAGATCGGCCGCGAAATCATGCTCGCGATTCGCCGTGGTGGGGTACAAATGCGCGTTTGCGGCCGGTGGGTGATGGGGCGCGGTCAGGACCCGGTACAGGCCGACCGCGTGCTGTTTCCGGGCTGAAAGCGAAGTGACAATGTCACCTAATCAGCCAGCCTGTCTGTGAGCATTAAAAATAATGCGCCTTCCCCGTTGCCCAATGCTGCTCGTTAATACCTTGCGGTTAACGACTAAGGATTTTTTATTGTCTTATTTCGGGTAAATTGCCCAGATATAAAGACAGGGAATAATCACAATAATCGTGGCCAGTATACACTTCGCTTTGCGTTCGCTAATTTTCGCGTTGAATCCCCGTTTGACGAAATGCTGCATAAGATGAAAAGCAAGCTGGTAAAAAAGAAACATCGCAAAAAACAGCAGAGCAATCATTGAGTCTTTTGATTCGCCGCTGACAAGACAGGCCAGAAACAGGCCACCCATCATCCCTGCACCGGTAATGGTCAGTGCCTTGCCGGTATTGACCAGGGGGAAAACGGTATAGCGATAGATTAAATCATTACATTTTTTCTGATCGTTGTAGGGACCGAAAATCAACATGATCGCGGCTGAGATGATGGCACCAAATGAAAACAGCAGCGTGATGGATCCCGGTGCGAGATTTTCAAAAAATACGCTATCAATATGCTGATTAATAAATCCGCTGCAGTGGTTCATCAACATCAGCAGGGCAAAACTCAGCAACACGTAGAAAATCCCGCCCTGCCATAGTTCCAGGCTCATTTCTTTCACCGTCTGGCAAAATCTGGTCCTGCCGCTGACTGTGGTTTCAGCTTCCGATGTCATTGACTTCCCCTTGTTGTATCTTATTGATAAATAAATCTTACCTTTTTGGCGTGCAGCAGGCAACGGCTCCCTGTGGAAACCGGGACAGGTTCAGAATTTTCCCGCGCTGAGTTCTCCTGAAGACTATTTTCTCTGACGACTTATGGTATAAATTCAACACTAAAAATAAAGAAAGGTAGGTGTTATGTCATCGCAGAAGTTGGCCAATCGAGTAAAAGATCTTCAGTCATCGGCAATCCGCGAGCTGTTAAAGCACAGCAAGATGGAAGGGGTGATCTCGCTGGGTGGTGGAATACCGAACCCGGATCTGTTCGATAAGGAAGGCCTGAATATCGCTATGGACCGCGTGCTGACGGAAGACGGTCACAATGCGTTTCAGTACGGCCTGAGCGAGGGCGATCCGAAGTTACGTGAAGCGATCTGCCAGCTTTCGGCGGAACGCGGCATTCAGTGTACGCCGGACGATGTGGTGGTAACCTCCGGCTCGCAGCAGTCGCTGGATATTCTGGCGCGGGCAATTATCAATCCCGGTGATGTCATCGTGGTCGAGCGTCCCACCTACCTGGCGGCGCTGCAGGTCTTTCAGCTGGCCGAAGCGCAGCTGAAATCGGTCGGCACCGACGGCGAAGGCATGATCGTCGATGAGCTGGAAGAGCTGGTGAAAAAGACTCCCGTCAAAGCGGTGTATATCGTCCCCACCTTCGGCAATCCGGGTGGCGTGACGTTGTCCGATGCCCGCCGTAAACAGCTGGTTGCGCTGGCCAGCCGCTATGATTTCCTGATTATCGAAGACGATCCCTACAGTGAAATTAACTTCTCCGGTGCAACGTTCCGAACGCTGAAATCCCACGCTCAGGAGATTGGTGCCGGAGAGCAGGTGATCTACACCTCTACGTTTTCGAAGATTCTGGCGCCGGGCGCGCGGGTGGGCTGGATCACCGTGCCGACGTGGGTTAAGCAGCAGGTGGTGATCCTGAAGCAGGCGACCGATCTGCACACCAGCTCTCTGTCACAGGCGCTGACCCGCCACTACCTGGAAACCGGGCGGCTGCGACCGCAGATTGCCTTAATCAGCCAGGCCTATCAGCAGAAGTGTGATGCGCTGGTGGCGGCGCTGCATAACGAACTTGGCGATCGTATTCGTTTCCACCGGCCTCAGGGTGGAATGTTCCTGTGGGCGACCTTTACCGAGGCGTTTAATACCACCGAATGGCTGAAAACCACGCTGAATAACGGTGTGGTTTATGTGCCGGGCGAGTTCTTCTACTGCGACCGCCCTGATACCTCGACGCTGCGCCTGTCTTATACGTCGGTTTCCGAAGCGAATCTGGCGGAAGCCGCCCGAAGACTGAAAGCCTCGCTGCCGCGTTAACCCCTCCGCTTTATCCTGCAGGCCCTGTATCAGGGCCTGCTCAGGCCAAAATTACCTCGCCAGACCGCGCTGACACGCGGCCTCAGTGGGTTTGTTTCAGCTTCTTCACGGTGGCGGTTTTAAGTCAGTGTTGAAATTCAGGACATTCTGCGTGGCTGATGGATGGGCATTTTGCCACATGACGCAGCCCCTGACTCATTGCGCGCAGACGGCGAACGGTGGCATCAATCTCATCGGCTCTGGCCAGTAGCAGCGCCCTGTCAACCTGCGGTGCGCCGCCGGGCGACAGCATGCCGTTGATCTCATCCAGTGAAAGCCCTCCTGCCTGGCCAGGGACGATTAGCGCCTGGTGGTGGAGCACGTCTGGCGCAAAGTGACGCCGTTGTCCTTTGGGGCTTATTGCGCGGATTAACCCTTCTGGAGATGGTCAGGCTTGGCCCTGGCGTTTTATGTATACTCGCTGCAAAGAAGTCTCTACATTTTAAAGATGGAAGGTGGAATGCTATGAAAGTGAATGATGCAGTGCTTCTTAAGTCAGGGTTTAGTCATGCCGATCTCCAAAAACTGAAAAATAATATTGCCAGCTATGGCGGATCGCTGGATTCCGTGACTCACGATCTTGCTAACCGCTTTAGCGCCGCGAAGTGGATTACTATCACTGCCTTTACCCTACTTGCTGTCACGCTGATGCTGGCATCCGCAGAGATCAGCATTACGCTCGCGGGTACACTTGCGATTGTATTACCCTTTATAGGGTATTTAACGCCAGCAAAACTCGCCTACAAGTCATGGCGCTATCGCAGATTAACGACTAATTCTGATCCGCGTTAGTAACAGACATAAGGTCAAATATAACTTTAGCTTTTACGCCATAACCGACAATTTTCATTGTAAGTTCAGGACGGTTCATGGTGCTGAGTTTCCTGTAATAGTCGGCGGGCAAATATCGAAACAAACGCTATGTTCCAGGGCGTCTGAACAGGCCGAATATGCTGTATGCATTTGCAAGCAGCGAGACTGATTTATAGATCCCCAGTCCGCTATTGCGGCTGAACCCCATGAATTCAGCTGTGGACATAGATGCATCAGCAACCAAACCTTCAGAGTTTTTGTCGTCCATTGCGTAGTGTGCAATTTCTTTGCTTATGCCGTTCGCACCATCAGTGACCAGGACTGCACCGGCCAGAACGCCTAAAGGCGTCATAGAACCTATAAGGGTCAGACCGACAGCTATTTCAACGCCGGATAAAATCACATTCACAGCAGAAATGACGTAGCCAACAATTTTATTGTTTTCCCGGACAAACTCCACTTTAGCGTAAAGTTTTGCTGTCTTCATACGCAACATCCGGCCCTGTTCTTCAAGGTTTTTGGTCTCTAATCTCAGGTTTTGGATACACGCTATGCACTCTTTATCAGATTTCGCGCTCCGAACCGTGGCAAATTGCTGCTCTACAACCCGTTTTATTTCCTGAACAAAATTAATCCGGGTCTGACTGTAAATATCCCTGTAAAAAGAACCATTCACTTTTAGAGGTCTTCCGACATACTGAATATGTCCCCAGAAGGAGATCGCCATGCGTAAAGCAAGATTCACCGAACACCAGATTATCGCCGTT
>CAJYIY010000091.1 GCA_913775305.1 uncultured Erwinia sp.
ACTTGATATTTTTTACGTCCGGAGACGTTGATATCAATCCTGCGAGTGCCCACACAGATTGTCTGATAAATTGTTAAAGAGCGGTGCAGTCAGTGGCCTGAGCCGTCCTGCTGCGAGGTGGCGTATATTACGCTTTCCTCCTTCGGAGTCAACTTCTTTTTGAGAAGTTTTTTCCGGCGGTTCAGACAACTTTCTGAACCTCCAACACGCTGGCCTGTAAGCCGTTGTTCCGTGTCAGTGGAGGCGCAGTATAGGGATTTTCTGGCGGCTGACAAGTTTTTATTGCAAACAAATTATCAAGCGCCTTTTTTTTAACCAAAAGAACAAAAACAATACTACAGATGATTAATAATCATGCAACCGTAACCGGAAAACAGCAGATGCCCATCACAAAATTGAGATATCAGATGCTATTCTTGCTTCACCGCAGGCAGATTTCTTCTGGCTTTCGAAAATAAAAAGGACGACCAATGATAAAATCCGCGCGCAGTATGGCCGGACTTCCGTGGATCGCCGCCATGGCGTTCTTTATGCAGGCGCTTGATGCCACCATTCTTAACACCGCTCTGCCCGCTATCGCCCACAGCCTTAATCGCTCACCGCTGGCGATGCAGTCAGCCGTTATCAGCTATACCTTAACCGTCGCTATGCTGATTCCCGTCAGCGGCTGGCTGGCCGATCGCTTTGGTACACGCAAAGTGTTTATCGTTGCGGTATTCCTGTTCTCATCCGGTTCTCTGGCCTGCGCACTCTCGGACTCGCTGGGCATGTTGGTGATATCCCGCGTTATCCAGGGCATCGGCGGAGCGATGATGATGCCCGTGGCCAGACTGGCCCTGCTGCGAGCCTATCCCCGCAGCGAGCTGCTGCCGGTCCTCAATTTTGTCACTATGCCCGGGCTGATTGGTCCGGTTCTTGGCCCTCTGCTGGGTGGCGTATTAGTGACATGGGCAACCTGGCACTGGATATTTTTGATTAACATTCCCATTGGGATTCTCGGCATTATCTTTGCGCGTAAATACATGCCGGATTTCACCACCCCGAAACGACGATTCGATCTGCCGGGCTTCTTACTGTTTGGTCTTGGGCTGGTTGGAATATCAAGCGGCATCGAACTGTTTGGTGAACGTGTAGTCTCCAGCCTTATCGCGCTGGGCGTGCTCATCGGCGGTGTTCTCCTTCTTCTTCTTTATATAGTGCATGCCCGCCGCCATCCCTCCCCACTGCTGCCGCTGCCGATGTTTAAAACCCGGACATTTTCCGTAGGAATCGTTGGTAACATCGCCTCACGACTGGGAACCGGCTGTATTCCCTTTCTGATGCCGCTGATGCTTCAGATTGGCTTCGGCTATACCGCACTGATTGCCGGGTGCATGATGGCCCCAACGGCGCTGGGCTCGATTCTGGCAAAATCACTGGTCACCAGAGTACTGCGCTGGTTTGGCTATCGTAAAACGCTGGTTGGTATCAGTGTGATTATTGGCGTGCTGATTGCGTCGTTTTCCCTGCAGTCAGCAAGCTGGAGCGTACTGGCGATGTTAATCCCACTCTTTATTCTCGGTATGGCGATGTCTACCCAGTTTACGGCGATGAACACCATTACCCTTGCTGATTTAACCGATAACAATGCCAGCAGCGGCAACAGCATGCTGGCGGTGACGCAACAGCTGGCAATTGGTTTTGGTGTGGCGGTCAGCGCGGCAGTACTGCGCTTTTATGAGAACTTCGATGGTTCAACCTTCCAGCACTTCCACGCCACTTTCCTGACCATGGGGATGATTACGGTGATTTCCGCGCTGGTGTTCCTGTTGTTAAAACCCGGAGACGGCCGCAATCTGATTAGCGACCGCGATAAAAAGAAGCAGGCTTAGCGTTCACCCACCGATGCGCGCGCCATTAATTCCGGTGTCAGCACCAGCAGTTGCTGGCTGGCACCGGGGCAGCTAAGCCGGTGTAACAGTGTATCAATCGCCAGTTCACCCAGCTCATCTTTAGGCTGATGGATGGTACTCAGAGGCGGCGTCATATAACGCGCCAGTTCAATATCATCGTATCCCATCACCGCCATATCCTGTGGAATGGTCATTCCTACCTGGTAAAGCGCATGATAAACGCCAACGGCCATGGCATCATTACTGGTGAATACCGCCTGTGGTCGGGGATCCAACGCTAAAAGCTGCTGCATGGCGTTGAACCCTCCCTGAAACTCAAAATCACCATCCACGATATACCCCGGCAGGATCGGCAGTTCAGCCGTAGCCATCGCACGCTGATAGCCTTCAAGACGCAGGCGCGCTGGCGTCTTGTCCTGGGGCCCGGCAATACAGGCAATGCGCGTATAGCCGCGGGAAATCAGATGCTGAGTGGCCATCTCACCGCCCAGTAACGAGTTATCCTGAATGATATCGCTGTCACCTTCAAACGGCGCCCAGTCCATCATCACCGAAGGAATTGAAGGATAGCGCCCCAGAATATCGGCAGAAGGCAGATGACTCTCGGTACACATGATAAGCAGCCCATCAACGCGCTTTTGCAGCAGCGTTTCCAGGCTCCGATCCATACGGTCCTTATCCCCTTCGGTATTACACAGAATCAGACTGTATCCGCGCTCATAGCAGCTACGCTCAACCCCTCGCACCACTTCCGCATAAAACGGGTTGCTGCTGGCGGTCAGCAACATACCAATGGTATGGGTCTGATTCAGCTTCAGGCTGCGAGCCAGTGCCGACGGGGCATAGTTCAGTTCACTGATTGCCGAGGTGACCTTCTCACGGATCGACTCGCTGACAAATCGGTTGTTATTGATCACGTGGGATACGGTAGAGGTTGAGACGCCGGCAAGCCGGGCGACATCTTTCATCGTGGCCACGTTCACCCCTGCGACTGCAAGAAGCGGTCGATCTCTTCACGCCAGGGTACGGAGGGCTGGGCGCCATGGCGCGTCACGGCGATGGCCGCAGCCGCATGGGCAAAGCGAACCGACTCGGCCATTGACCGCTGCTCCAGCAGCGCAGCGATCAGCGCACCGTTAAAGGTATCCCCGGCGGCAATGGTATCCACCGCCTCAACACGGAATCCGGGAATACGCTGGCCGCACCCCTGCTCGCTCAGCCACACGCCTCGGCTACCCAGGGTAATCAAAACGGAATCAATGCCTTTTGCATGCAGCACTGCGGCAGCATTCGCAGCATCCTCATCGTTCTTTACCACCACACCGGTCAGGATCTGCGCTTCCGTTTCATTTGGCGTTATCATATCCACCAGCGACAGCAACTCATCGGAAAGCGCCGTTGCCGGAGCCGGATTCAATATCACCCGGGTTTGGTTCTGATGGGCAATGCGCGCAGCGGCCAGTACGCTATCCAGCGGCGACTCAAGCTGCATCAATAACGCATCGGCATCGGCAATGAACTGCTGATGCTGCTTAACACGCTCTGGTGTCAGTGCCGCATTCGCACCGGCATAAATACCGATGGTGTTTTCACCTTCACCGTTAACAAAAATCAGCGCCACACCGGTAGATTCCCCCTCCACAACGGCTACCGGATTTACATCAATACGATCGTCTGCCAGCTGCCTGCGGATGCGTTCACCAGTATCGTCATTACCTACGCAGGCGATAAAGGAAATATCCGCGCCGCTACGTCCGGCAGCAACCGCCTGGTTTGCCCCTTTTCCCCCAAACGCGATCTGATATTGCTTTCCGATCACCGTTTCACCCGGGCGGGGGAAATGCGCCAGATTAAGAATGTGATCTGCGTTAATGCTGCCAAGAACAGCCAGTTTGCCGGTATTTTTCATATGGGGAATCGTCCAGATAAGTGCGCCACCCGAAGGTGGCGCGTGCCATGCTTTTCTTTGCTTTATTGGGTGACCAGCTTCAGATCTACCGGGTTTACAGCCTCTACTTTCTGCCCTTTCAGCACTTTATCAGCCGTCACTACGCCGATAGAACCAATCTGCTCAGGCAACTGAGCCACGGTCGCGGCCAGTTTGCCGCCTTCAACAGCCTTCACCCCATCAGGTGTGCCATCGAAGCCCACTACCACCACACCAGATTTACCGGCAGTTTGCAATGCGCGTAATGCCCCCAGCGCCATTTCATCATTCTGGGCAAACACCGCCTGCACATCAGGATGCGCGGTCAGCAGGTTCTGCATCACGTTCAGACCCTTGGTGCGATCAAAATCGGCTGGCTGACTGGCGAGGATTGTGAATTTATGAGCATCGGCGGACTGTTTGAAGCCTTCACCACGCTCACGCGCGGCGGACGTCCCGGCAATCCCCTGCAGTTCGATAATTTTGGCGCCGTCACCCAGCTTCTGCGCGATAAAATCACCGGCCTGCTTACCGCCTGCACGGTTGTCAGAAGCGATGTGGCTGACAACCTTGCCCTGCGTGGCGACACGGTCAAGCGTGATCACCGGGATATTTGCCTGGTTGGCCATTTTCACCGCATTACCCACCGCATCGGAATCAGTTGGGTTGATCAACATAACCTTAGTGCCGCGTACCGTCAGATCCTGCACGTTCGCCAGCTCTTTTGCCGGGTTATTCTGAGAATCCAGCACCACCAGGTTATAGCCCAGCTTGTCGGCTTCTTTCTGTGCCCCCTCTTTTAGCGAGACGAAGAAGGGGTTATTCAGCGTGGATACCACCAGCGCGATAGTGTCTTTTGCCAGCGCATGAGTGCTTAACGTTGCGCCTAACAGTAAAGCCAGTGCAGTCAGTTTTTTCATGTTCTTAATCCTGTAGGGTAATCAGTTATTTACTGCTTTTGTTATCTACCAGCACCGCCAGTAAAATCACTACAGCTTTGACGATCATTTGGTAGTAAGAAGAAACGCCGAGCAGGTTCAGCCCGTTGTTGAGAAAACCGAGGATCAGCGCACCAATCAGGGTCCCCATAATACGGCCTTTGCCCCCGGCCAGGCTGGTCCCACCCAGCACAACGGCCGCGATGGCATCCAGCTCATAGCCGGTCCCCGCCGTTGGCTGCGCGGAAGAAAGGCGCGCCACTTCAATGGTTCCGGCCAGCGCGGCCAGCATGCCGCACAGTGCATAGACGGTGATTTTTACCCGATTGACGCTGATGCCTGAAAGACGCGTCGCCGCTTCGTTACCGCCCAGTGCATAAATATAGCGGCCCAGGCGGGTATGATGGAGCATGTACCATGCGGCAAAGAAGACAATCGCCATCAGCCAGACCGGCGTTGGGATCCCCAGCGGGCGGCCAATACCGAACCAGCCAAACAGGTCTGCGTTGTCACTAAATCCAGTATTTATCGGGCTGCCGTTGGTATAGACCATGGTCACTCCGCGCAGCAGCAGCATCATCACCAGCGTGGCGATAAAAGCCTGAACCTTACCTTTCGCGATAATCGTACCGGTAATGCCCCCGATCAATGCGCCCAGTGCCAGCGAGGCGGCAACGGCCACCAGCGCATTCACCTCCAGGCCGACGATAGATGCCGCGACTGCACCGGTCAGCGCCAGCAGTGAACCCACTGACAAATCGATACCCGAGGTCAGAATAACCAGCGTCATGCCCACAGCCATAATGGCGTTAACCGAAGTCTGTTGCAGAATATTGAACAGGTTAGCCACGGTGAAAAAGTTCGGACTCATGCTGGAAACAATGGCGATCAGCACCACCAGCGCAATCAGCGATTTCTGTTCAAGCAGCCATGCCTTACTGATCAGGCGGCGTGAAGGGGTTGTTTGCGTACTCATCGTTATGCCAGCTCCGCGCTGTATTGTTTACCTACCGCCGCCGCCATCAGTATTTCCTGCGAGGCTTGTTCAATCGGGAAGTCACCGCTCAGACGCCCTTCGTGCATGACCAGCACGCGGTCGCTCATTCCCAGCACTTCCGGCATTTCAGAAGAGACGAGGATGATGCTCAACCCCTCTTCTTTAAACTGGTTAATTAGCTGATATATCTCTTTCTTCGCCCCAACGTCCACACCGCGAGTAGGCTCATCAAGAATCAGTACCCTGGGGCGGGTCATCAGGCCGCGGGCAATGGCGATCTTCTGCTGATTTCCACCGGAAAGCAGGCCAACGGGCTGATCCATTGAAGGGGTTTTAACATTAAACAGCTTGATAAAGTCCCCTACGGCCAGCTGCTCTTCAGCATGCTTCAGGCGTCCCCCCGCGTGGCTGAAATACTTAAGCGCGGTCAGCGACATGTTCTCTTTTACCGACATCCCCAGCACCAGACCGTCACGCTTGCGGTCCTCGGAAATATAAACGATACCATTGAGTAACCCTTCTTCAGGCGAACGCGTCACAACCGTTTTACCGTCCAGTATGACCGTACCCGCCGAACGCGGCAGCGCGCCATACAACACCTTCATTAATTCGGTACGCCCTGCCCCCATCAGGCCCGCCACGCCGAGGATCTCCCCTTTGCGCAGCGTAAAACTGACATCGTTAACGCCGGAGCCACTGAGGTTATCCACTTTCAGACGGATATCGCCCGGCGCTTTATCCAGCCGTGGATACTGCTCATCCAGCTTGCGACCGACCATCATTTCGATCAGCGACGCTTCGCTCAGCGTGTTGACCTCGCGCTCGGCAATAAACTGACCATCGCGGAACACGGTCACGTCATCGCAGATTTCAAAAATCTCTTTCATGCGATGGGAGATATAAACAATGCCGCAGCCCTGAGCCTTCAGCTCGTTGATAACGCGAAACAGCGAGGCGGTTTCGGTATCGGTCAGAGCATCCGTTGGCTCATCCATCACGATCACCTTGGATTCAAAACTCAGTACTTTGGCAATCTCAACCATCTGCTGGTCGCCAATTGACAGATCGCCCACCAGTTTGTGGCTGCTGAATCGCAGATTCAGGCGTTTTAGCAACGCATCCGCCCTTTCATACATCGCTTTCCACTGGATGCGGCCAAAACGATTAACGAACTCCCGGCCAAGAAAAATATTCTCCGCAATGCTCAGCTGCGGGATCAGATTAAGTTCCTGATGGATAATGCCAATCCCGGCTTCCTGTGATGCCTTCGGGCCGTTGAACGTCGTTTCTTTACCCAACCATTTAACGCTACCGGCGTCGCGGGTATATATCCCGGTCAGGACTTTCATCATCGTGGACTTACCGGCACCGTTTTCCCCTACCAGCGCCATCACCCGGCCAGGATAAACGGCAAGTGCGGCCCCCGACAGCGCTTTAACGCCGGGGAAGGATTTCTCAATGCCTTTCAGTTGCAGTAACGGTTGCATAACGGCCTCAGAAGGTCACGCCAGCGTTAAGGATGATGTTTGCATACGGAGAGCACTCTCCACTGCGAATCACAGCCTTACTACGTTGTGTTTGTTGTTTGAACTGTTCGTGACTGATATAGCTGATACTGATGGTGTTTCCCTGATGCTGTTGCAAAGCATCAAGCAGGGCAATCAGTTCGTCGTGGAGCTGTGAATTATGCTGCCTGATCTCTTCAGCGATGATGGCACTCTCGACCTGCATCTCATGGGTTACCGCATGAGCAACCTGTAAAAAACTGGGGATACCGTGAGTCAGTGCCAAATCTATACGCAGTGGCCCCTGCGGAACAGGCAGGCCTGCATCACCAATCACAATGCTGTCAGTATGGCCGAGGCGGGCAATCAACGACGAGATATCAGAATTCAGTAAGGTGCCTTTTTTCATTAATTCACTCCAGAGCGAAACGTTTCGCTGTCTGGCAGTGTAAGAAATGGCAGGATGAAAACAATCACCGGATAATAAAAATGTGATCGCTATCGAAACGTTTCGCTGGCGGGCAGAGGATATCTCTTTTAAGCGGAAAAAAGGCCCTTTCCCGATGAGACAAGGGCCCGATAGCGGTTAATTAAAGACCATGCCACCATCAATCAGCAGCGACTGCCCGGTCATGTAGTCCGAGTCAGGGCCGGCAAGGAATGAGACACAGGCCGCTACGTCCTCGGGCTCCGAAAGGCGGCCCAGCGTGATATTTTTGGCAAACTCGGCGGTACCATAGCCAACCGGTTTACCCGCCGCCGCCGACACCTGGCGGTCGATCTCTTCCCACATCGGCGTTTTAACAATACCCGGGCAGTATCCATTGACGGTAATGCCCAGCGGGGCAAGATCGCGCGCGGCGGTTTGTGTCAGACCGCGTACTGCAAACTTACTGGAGCTGTAGATCGCCAGCTCAGGATTACCCACATGCCCCGCCTGAGAACAGGCATTGATAATCTTGCCACCGTGTCCTTCTGCTTTCAGCGCTTTAACCGCCGCCTGAATGCCCCAGATAACCCCTTTCACGTTGACGCCGTACACTTTATCAACCACTTCCGGCGTGATCTCTTCAATCAGCGTGGTCGGTGCCACCCCGGCATTGTTGATGATGACATCAAAACCACCCAGCGCCTTACGGGCCTGCTCAACGGCAGAAAATACCTGCTCACGGTCAGATACATCAACCGCAATGGCCACCGCTTTACCACCGGTCTGAGTGATTTCATCGGCTACGCTACGTGCGGTATCGAGATTAAAATCCGCAACCGCCACGGCAAAACCATCTTTCGCCAGACGCAACGCGATAGCGCGTCCAATGCCCTGACCAGAACCGGTAACAACAGCAACTTTACTTTTCATACTGAACTCCTTGTAATGAATGGATAACCAGGCTGTGTCCCACCGCGGTGTGCGAGCATCCGCCGGTTTCAGGACACCGCGAAGTTAAAGAATCTGACTCAGATGAAGCTGCCCCATGAGCAGGTGGTTGTCAGCGTAATCAACCGGTATCGCTACGACCGCAGGCCCCTGCACGTCCATGGCCTTACGCAGCGTCGGCTCCAGCATCTCGGCGCTGTCGACGGAGAATCCGGCCGCGCCGAACGCATCGGCATAGGCTTTAAAATCAACCGGGCCAAACTTCACGCCTGAGGTACGCTGATATTTTTTCTCTTCCTGCATTGCAACCATATTGTACTCTTCGTCCACCCAAATGATGTGCAAAACGTTCGCACCCAGCCGAACGGCCGTTTCCAGCTCCATACTTGACTGCAGAAAACCGCCATCGCCGGAAACGGAAACCACTTTCCGTGACGGATCGACCAGCCATGCGCCAATCGCCCACGGTAACGCGACACCCATGGTCTGCTGACCGTTGGAGATCATAATCTGGCGGGCACGGAAGCTGTAAAGGTAACGCGCAATCCAGATATGGAAACTGCCCATGTCTACCGTCAGCGTGACATCGCTGTTAATGATGTCCTGCATCGCCCGCACGATACGTAGCGGGTGGAGCGCAAATTGATTGAGCTGATTACCACGCAGCGCCAGTAGCTCGCGCTGCTGCTGACGATCCTGTAGCACGGCGGCAGCCTGGGGGCTCAGCGTCAGAGAATGGGTAATACGCGCGGTCAGCTTTTCCAGCGTCGCGGCAATGTCGCCCACCAGTTCGGCATCAGGCAGATAACAGTTATCGCTGTCGGCAGGCAGTATGTCGATATGCACCAGCGTGGCTTTGCCGCTGTTCCACATGGCGGGCTCATATTCCACCGGGCTGTAACCAATGGTGATAATCAGGTCCGCTTCGCGCAGCAAACGATCCCCCGCCTGGTTATTAAACAATCCGACGCGCCCGGCGAAGCGTGAAAAGTGTTCTTCGCGGATTGCTCCCGCCGCCTGATAGGTGCTGGTTACCGGGATATGGCTGCGTTCCAGCAGATGATAAAGCGCCTCGCTGTTCGCAGGCTGGCTGGCCATCAGTCCCAGCAGGATCACCGGATTTTTCGCCCGATCGATCTGCCGGGCCACTGCCGCAATCGCCGCTTCCGGAGCTGCGCCGAGCAGTAGCTGACCGTTGCTGGTAAACAGATGACCGCGCGCCGGTTCGTTAACAATATCCTGAGGCAAGCTGACGAAAGCCCCGCCGGGGCGTCCCTGCTCCGCGCTACGAAACGCATTCGACATCACTTCACCGATCGCATCGGACGAGCCGATCTCGACGGCATATTTGCTGACGGGCCGGAACATCGCCACAGTATCCATACTCTGGTGTACCTGCTTGGCGCTGTCAGCGCGTTTTACCGCGCCACCCAGCGCCACCAGCGGATCGCCCTCCGTTGTCGCGGTGGCCATCCCGGTAATCAAATTGGAACAGCCGGGGCCCGACGTCACCAGTGCGACTCCGGCTTTGCCTGTCAGCCTGCCAACCGCCGCCGCCATAAAGGCGGCATTGGCCTCGTGACGCACCGGAATCGTCTTGATCGAGGTATCCAGTAACGAGTCGAATACCTTATCGATTTTTGCGCCCGGGATACCGAAAACCTGTTTCACGCCCTGTGCTTCAAGCTGTGCTGCTACCAGGTCAGCACCGTGTGCCCATTGCTGAACGTCCACTGCTTTTTTCATTATCTGCCTCTCCTTAGCTTTCGACGGAACGGATCGCGGAATCCAGATTTTCCGGGTTGAGATTAGCCCGCAGGAAATCACTGTCGCCGGGCAAATCGATCACCAGCTTACTGATTTCACCAAACGTCAGCGTGCCGCGTTCGAGCTGATAATCCAGCAGATGGCCGCCCCCCTGACGATCGTCGGTAATAAAGTGTTCGTGGTAACCCGCCACGTTAATACCCTGCATGTACTGCGGGGTTCTGAAACCGATCAGCACCCCATTACGGTGGTCAAAATGGAAGGTTGGCTGTTTGCCGAGAACCTCCGGCATCGATTTATACGGACGATGTTGACAGGGCACGGTGCGAGTATCAGCACGGCGAAACAGGCCATCAATACGCAGGGCGCAGAACTGATTGTCGGAATCGATCTGCCGATCAATCAGCTGATGTATCTGCTCGCGGCTCACCGGTTCGTCAAAGCGATGCTGGTAGTGAGGATTGAAAAAGGTCATGACAGCAAATGGCGTCTGCTGCTCGGGGCGCGCAGCACGAGCGCTTCCGTCGGAACGTAGCTGGTAGACCTCGCGGTTAAATGCGATCAGCTCACCATCCAACTGATTAAAGGTTCCCAGACCAAAGTCCCCTTTCTTCAGCAAATCGGCTACCGTGGTTGCCCCCTCATAGACGCCGCTCAGCAGCGCACTCATCAGCGACGTCTGATAGATTACACTTTCTGGCCTTTCTTTCTGTAGCGCTTTGACGGTGTGCTTCAAGCTTTCTGAACATGAACAATCAGTTACAGAGTATGTCATTACCATCTTCCCCGTTAAACCGTTAAGAACCATTGCATTAATGTTGACTCGATTCAGTTTAAGATTCCAATATAGAACTCCCCCATCTTTGAGACGTATTCGATATGGAACTGCGTTATCTGCGTTATTTCGTTGCGGTGGCTGAAACGCGGCACTTCACCAAGGCTGCGGAAATGCTCGGTATTTCCCAGCCGCCACTGAGTCAGCAAATTAAAAAGCTGGAAGAAGAGATCGGTACACCGCTGTTAAGGAGACTGTCGCGCGGCGTGGAATTAACTGATGCAGGCGAGGCCTTTTATCAGGATGCCTGCCAGATTCTGGCGTTGACCGGTCATGCGCTGGAGAGAGCAAAAGGAATTGCTCGCGGTATCAGTGGCCAGTTGTCGATTGGTTTTGCCAGCTCAACGGCTTTTCATCCGCAGATATTTCGCTTACTTCATCGTTTTCAGCAACACTATCCCGCCATCACGCTGCTACCGCGTGAGGAGAACATGGCCGCACTGATGCACGATTTGGAGGAGGGGTTACTGGATGCTGCGTTCGTTCGTCTACCCTGCGAAAGCAGTAAGACATTCAATCTGAAGCTGATTGCCAGTGAAAAGATGGTTCTGGTATTACCGAAAACGCATCCCCTGAGCAACAGGCCGCGCCTGGCACTGGCACAGCTGTGCGAAGAACCGCTGATTCTGTTTCCCAGAGAGGTGGCCCCCAGCCTGTATGAAGTGATTATCAGCACCTGCCTGCATGCGGGATTTCAACAGGATACTGTCCAGCAGTCACCGCAGATATCTTCCGCAGTCAGTATGGTCGCCGCAGGATTTGGCATCTCCATCGTACCGGAATCACTGCGCAGTATCAGCCTGCCCGGCGTGAGTTTTCACCAAATCGAGGATATCGCGATGAACAGCGATATCGCTCTGTCATGGCGTCGTTGGGACCGCTCCCCCGCCGTCCATCATCTGGTGGCATCCATGGCGGAGGAGTAATTCCTGTCAGCCAGCGATTTTGCGTATCCGCTTCACATCCAGCTCTGTGGAATTGAAGTCTTTATCCAGCTTACCCTGGATCTCCACGTTATCTTTCGGGGTGACAGTCTGTCCCTGCCAGTGCTTATGGTCGATTTCAACGCTCAGTGTGCCGGTCGCATCGCGGAAGAGATAATCGTCATCGCCTGTACGCTTTTCAATATGGCCATGCAGGGTGACCCAGGCATCATCTTTCATATCCTGTGCCTGCTTTACCGTAACAATCGTGCCGTCCGGGCCGCTAAATCCCCCCGTCTGTACCTGAGCTGTCGGTGCATTTGGATCCACAAATCCCCCACTCTGAGCAGCCAGTACCGGTGTTGAGATCAGTGCGCTAATCGCCAGCAGTGCCGCTGTTTTTTTCATGTTCATATGATTCACCTTCCGTCCTGAAGAGTGGCAGCACAATGCTGCCGGGTTAATGTGCTTCAGGAGGATTACAACACAAGGTTCTTAACAGGATCTTAAGAACTGCCAGGGGGCTTTAAATTAGCGAAAAGTCGCGAATGACGTCGATTTCGTCTGTACAAGCGCCATTCTGATTGCGTATAAATCGATTAACCATAAGGATCCGGGCTCAACCAATGAGAATTTTATTAATCGAAGACGATCGCCTGATCGGCGACGGCATTAGGGCCGGTTTACATAAGATGGGCCTCAGCGTTGACTGGTTTACCCACGGGCGGGAGGGACTGCAGGCGCTGAGCGCAGCCCCCTATGATGCCGTGGTGCTGGACCTCAGCCTTCCTGAAATCGACGGCCTGGAAATCCTGCGCCAGTGGCGTCAACAGGGGCGTGATGAGCCGGTGCTGATCCTCACCGCCCGCGACGCCCTGGCACAGCGGGTTGAGGGTTTACAACAGGGTGCCGATGACTATCTGTGTAAACCTTTTGCCCTCAGTGAAGTGGCCGCACGATTACAGGCACTGATCCGCCGACGCCATGGTCAGCTGCAGCCCACACTGCAGCATGGTGGGGTAATTATGGAACCCGCTTCCCACAGCGTTACCCTGGACGGTAAACCACTGGCGCTGAAAGCACGCGAACTGGCGCTGCTGGAGCTGTTTCTGCTTAATCCGGGCCGCGTACTGACGCGTGCCCGGCTGGAAGAGAAACTCTACGGCTGGGATGAAGATGTCTCAAGCAACGCCGTAGAGGTGCATATCCATCACCTGCGCAAAAAGCTCGGCAGTGATTTTATCCGTACCGTGCACGGCGTTGGCTACACGCTGGGGGCACAATGAAAAACAGAAGCCTGCGGCTGCGGCTGACGGTCGGTTTTCTGCTGCTGAGTCTTCTCTGCTGGGGTGCGGCCGTGCTGGGTGGCTGGTGGCAAACGCAACACAACATCAATCAGCTGTTTGATACCCAGCAGATGCTGTTTGCCAAACGACTGGCGGCAATCAATCCCGAACGACTCAGCAGCAATCCCCTCACCCTGCCAGAAACCCAAAAGCTGCTACGTCATCATCTCGGCGATCAGGAAGATGACGCGCTGGCCTTCGCCATATTCAGCCGTGAAGGAAAAATGCTGCTCAATGATGGTGATAACGGCAAAGATTTCCCGTTTCACTATCAGCGTGACGGGTTTACCGACGGCAGGTTAAAAGACGATGACGACAGGTGGCGGCTGGTGTGGCTGACCACCGCGGATGGCCATTATATCGTGGCGGTCGGTCAGGAGTGGGAATACCGCGATGAGCTGACCCGCGATCTGGTACGGGCCAGCCTTACCCCCTGGCTACTGGCGCTGCCGGTGATGCTGGTGCTGATGCTTTGGTTGCTCAGCCACGAACTGAAACCGCTGAAGCACATCGCGCGTCAGCTGCGGCAACGGGCGGCGGGTGATGCCGCGCCGCTGGAAGCGGAACGCGTGCCGCAGGAAGTCCGGCCACTGCTGGACGAGCTTAACCAGCTGTTTGCCCGCACCGGCGCCATGCTGTTGCGCGAGCGGCGCTTCACTTCCGATGCCGCTCATGAACTACGCAGCCCGCTGGCAGCGCTGAAAGTCCAGGCCGAAGTGGCACAGCTGGCTCACGACGACACCGCCACGCTCACCCATGCACTGCGCAATCTGGATGTTGGCATCGATCGTGCCACCCGGCTGGTGGATCAGCTGCTGACGCTCTCCAGACTGGATAACGGCCAGGATCTACAAAAACAGTTGCTGGAAATACAGCCTCTGCTGCAGCAAGCGGTGGCCGATCATTATCAACAGGCGCGGGAAAAAGGGATTGAACTCCGTCTTGACGCACCGGAAGCCCCACTCAGACGACTGGCAAATCCACTGCTGCTGGCCCTGCTGGTGCGTAATCTGCTGGATAACGCTATTCGCTACGCGCCGGAAGGCAGCCGGGTAGCACTGTCGTTAACGGAAAAAAGCCTGACGGTAAGCGATAACGGCCCGGGTATTCCAGCCAACCTGCTACCGCGCATCGGTGAGCGCTTTTATCGCCCGCCGGGTCAGCAACAGTCCGGCAGCGGTCTGGGATTATCGATCGTTCATCATATTGCCCGGCTACACGGCATGCGGGTCACGCTAAAGAATCGGGATGAGGGCGGGCTATCCGCTACGGTATGGCTGTAGGGAGCGGTCAGTATGCAGACCGCTCCCCCGGCTCAGATTTCGACCTGAGTGCCCAGCTCAATTACCCGGTTAGGCGGGATTTCAAACTGATCCGGCGCGCGCAGCGCATTCTTTTGCAGCATCAGGAACAGCTTGCCGCGCAGGCGCAGATACCACGGACGTTTACCGATAATCAGCGATTCGTGAGACATGAAGAAAGAAGTTTCCATCATCCGGCAGCTCAGCCCTTCCAGGCCACAGCGGTGGAAGATCTCCTCAACGTTTGGCGTTTCCCGCCAGCCGTAGCTGGCCACTACACGCCAGAAGGTTGGAGAAAGCTGCTCAATGGTCACGCGTTTAACATTGTGCACGTACGGCGCGTCTTCATTACGCAGCGTCAGCAACACCACTCGCTCGTGCAGCACCTTGTTATGCTTGAGATTATGCAGCATGGCAAAGGGGATAACGTTCAGCGCGCGTGACATATAAACCGCGGTTCCCGGGACCCTGACCGGCGGTGATTTCTCCAGTGACGCTATCATTGCCTCCAGTGAATTGCCGTGTTCATGCATACGGCGCAGCAGGCGGAAGCGTTCGCTTTTCCAGGTGGTCATAATGACGAACATCACCAGCGCCAGCGCCAGCGGCAACCAGCCGCCGGAGAAAACCTTCACCAGGTTGGCAGAGAACAGTGATACATCAATGCACAACATGGCTACCAGGATCAGCAGTGCCAGGTAACGATTCCAGTGCCAGTTTTTGATCGCCACCGTCGTACACAAAATGGCGGTCAGCACCATGGTTCCGGTTACCGCAATACCGTAAGCCGCAGCGAGGTTGCTGGAGTGCTTGAAGCCGATAATCACGATCACCACGGCGACAAACAGCAGCCAGTTGATCACCGGAATATAGATCTGGCCGGACTCCTGCTCAGAGGTGTAAACAATGCGCATCGGAGGCAGATATCCCAGCCGAACCGCCTGTCGCGTTAGTGAGAACACGCCGGAAATCACCGCCTGAGAGGCAATCACTGTGGCAAGCGTTGCCAGCAGCAGCAGCGGGATCATCGCCCAGTCAGGAGCCAGCAGGAAAAACGGATTCTTAATGGCTTCAGGGTTTTGCAACAGCAATGCTCCCTGACCGAAATAGTTCAGCACCAGCGACGGCAGGACCACGATAAACCACGCCAGCCGGATAGGGAATTTGCCGAAGTGGCCCATATCGGCATACAGGGCTTCGACCCCGGTAATCGCCAGCACCACGGCACCCAGCGCGAAGAACGATACGGTTTTATATTCAACAAAAAAGTGCACAGCCCAATAGGGATTCATCGCCTGCAGCACTTCCGGGTTGTTGAGAATGCTGCGCGCGCCCAGCACCGCCAGCACGATAAACCACACCAGCATGACTGGAGCAAACAGCTTACCGACAATGCCAGTTCCGTGCTTCTGAATGACAAACAGCAGGGTCAGCACCGCGATCGCTAACGGGACGATATAGCTGTCGAGCGAGGGCGCCGCAATTTCCAGCCCTTCAATTGCCGACAGTACCGATACCGCCGGAGTTATCACCACTTCACCGTAAAAGAAACTGCCGCCAATCAGTCCCATAATCAGCAGGATCGCGGTAGCGCGCCCGCCGGTGTTGCGCCCGGCCAGCGACATCAGCGTAAGGATACCGCCTTCTCCGGCATTATCGGCACGCATGACGTAGGTGATGTACTTCAGAGATACCGTCAGTATCAACAGCCAGAAAATCAGCGAGAGAAAACCGAAAACCGCATCGCGCTCAACGCCAAAACCGAACTGTCCCGACAGACATTCGCGCAGGGTATACAGTGGGCTGGTACCGATATCACCGTAAACCACGCCGATTGCGGCGAGGGTAACGGCACCAAGGGATTGCTTTTTGTCAGAGCTCATAAATTAATCTTTTGTTGCAGCCGGCCAGCGCGGGATTGCGCATAGTTTACCTGGCTATCAAAAAGCGCACAGTATGCATGATTCATCATGAATGCCTATTGTTTATTGGAGGGATATCGCTCAAACGGAACGCACTACAATGGCCAGTGTCACCCTTTGGTAATAAAAAAGCTGACTGCTATCAACTCTTTCAAGCATCATAGTCAGTAGTGTTTGCGCTTGCCAGCAATCGATGCTGGCCTGACCGTAGAAAAAGGATGGATGTTTGATTATGGCCCAGTCTCACTTACTGGCGGAACGTATTTCCCGCCTGAGCAATGCATTAGAGAAAGGACTTTACGAACGTCATCACGCGATTCGACTCTGTCTTCTTGCGGCATTATGCGGGGAAAGCGTTTTTTTACTGGGGCCACCGGGCATCGCTAAAAGCCTGATCGCCCGGCGCCTGAAGTTTGCCTTTCAGCACTCCCGCGCCTTTGAATATCTGATGACCCGCTTCTCTACGCCGGAAGAAGTTTTTGGCCCGCTGTCCATTCAGGCGCTGAAGGATGAAGGCCGCTATCAGCGCCTGACCAGGGGCTACCTGCCCGATGCGGAAATCGTCTTCCTCGATGAGATCTGGAAGGCCGGTCCGGCGATCCTGAACACCCTGCTGACCGCGATCAACGAGCGCCGCTTCCGCAACGGCGACAATGAAGAAAAAATCCCGATGCGGCTGCTGGTGACCGCTTCTAACGAACTGCCGGAAGCGGACAGCGGCCTGGAAGCACTTTACGACCGTATGCTGATTCGCCTGTGGCTGGATAACGTCCATGAGAAGCAGAGCTTCCGCAGCCTGCTGACCCACCAGCAGGATGAAAATCAGAATCCGGTGGCAGAATCACTGTGTATCAGTGACGAGGAGTATCTGGCCTGGCAGGAGGGTATTACCAAAGTGAACCTGCCGGACGATGTCTTCGAACTGATTTTCCAGCTGCGTCAGCGGTTAGAAAATCAGCCTGAGGCACCGTATATCTCCGACCGCCGTTGGAAAAAAGCCATCCATCTGCTGCAGGCCAGCGCCTTTTACAGCGGCCGTAGCGCAATCGCACCGATAGATTTGATCCTGCTGAAAGACTGCCTGTGGCACGACGTCAGTTCGATGAAGCTGTTGGATAGCGAAATTGATAATCTGCTGACCCAGCAGGCGTGGCAGCAGCAGCCTATTCTGCTAAAGCTCCAGCAGATTAATGCTCGCCGTCTGGCGCTTCAGCAGCAGCAGAGCGTTGAGCAGGCGATTCGCCTGGAGAAGCACGGCGGTATGTTCAGCCGTAAACCGCACTTCGATCTGCCTGCGGCACTGTCGGCCGATGAGCTGACGCTGATGCTGCAAAAGCCGCTGACGCTGCATGATATGCAGGTTACGCACGTCACCCTGGCCCGCGAGGCGCTGCAGCACTGGCTGCAAAAAGGGGGAGAGGTGCGCGGTAAGCTAAACGGCATCGGCTTCGCGCAGATGCTGGATCTGCACGTGGACGGCCAGGAGTGCCTGACGCTGCGTGATATCAGCCTGCAAAGCACGCGACTGATGCTGCCCGGTAAACTCCAGCAGGCCTTACCGGAAGAGATTGTGCAGGCGCTCGACGAACTGGACGGCCAGCTGCGCGCCCAGCGCACGCTGTTCAGCCAGCACCATCGCTGTCTGTTTATCAGTGATGACTGGCTGGCCCGCATTGAGGACAGCCTGCAGCAGGTGGCTGAACAGCTGAAGCAGGCGCGTCAGTGATCTCACTCGATACGCTGAGTATGCTGTTGACGATCGGTGAAAACGAACTGATCGAAGACGTGGCCATCGCCATGCTCGCCTCCCCAACGCTGGCGACTTTTTTTAAAAAATTCCCTGGGCTGAAGAATGCCCTCATGCACGACTTACCCAACTGGAAAGCCGGCGTAATGCAACAGCTGAAATCAACCCCGGTCCCGGACGAGGTGGCCGAAGAGTTCAGGCGGTTTCAGCAGTTCCAGACGCTGAATCCGCATGAATTCAATGCGCAGCTGCCAGGGCTGTTGCAGTGGCTGGATACGCATCACTCTCCGTTTGCAGAGAAAGCGCACCTGCTGGTTGAACATGCGGAGATCGGTCATCTGAGTCCGGCACAGCAGACGCTGTTTTTACAGCGCTGGCGGCTGAGCCTGACGCTGCAAACCCTGTCACTGAATCAGCAGCTGCTGGACCAGGAGCGCGACAAGCTGCTGGCAGAGCTGCAGCACCGATTGGCCATGAGCGGCCAGCTGGCCCCTGTGCTGGCCAGCGATGACGACGCCGCCGCGGGCAGGCTGTGGGATTTGACCCGCAGTTCGCTCCAGCGTGAGGACTATCAGCTGATTGTGCAGTACGGCGATTTTCTGGCGGGACAGCCCGAGCTGATGAAGCTGGCCGAACAGCTGGGCCGCAGCCGCGAGGCCAAAGCCGTGCAGGCGGAAGACGCGCCGCTGGAAGCGTTCCATCAGCTGGTACGCGAACCCGATAGCGTGCCGGAAGAGGTCAACGGGCTGCATCAGAGTGATGACATCCTGCGCCTGCTGCCGCCGGAACTGGCCACCCTCGGTATCAGCGAGCTGGAATTCGAGTTTTATCGTCGGCTGGTGGAAAAGCGGCTGCTCACCTATCGCCTGCAGGGCGAAAGCTGGCACGATAAGGTTACCGAGCGGCCAGTGGTTCATCAGCATCAAGATGAACAGCCGCGCGGCCCGTTTATTGTCTGCGTCGATACCTCCGGATCCATGGGGGGATTTAACGAACGCTGCGCAAAAGCTTTCTGTCTGGCGCTGCTTAAAGTGGCGCTGAAGGACAACCGCCGCTGTTACATTATGCTGTTTGCTCATGAGGTTGTCGGCTATGAGCTGACTGCCGGAGACGGTATCAGCCAGGCTATCCGCTTTCTCAGCCAGCGCTTTCGCGGCGGTACCGATCTCGCCGCCTGCCTTGATAACGTGCTGAAAAAACTCAGCAGCAGCCAGTGGCAGGATGCTGATGCGGTAATCCTCTCTGACTTTATCGCCCAGCGCCTGCCCGAAGATCTGGTAAAACGCGTTCGCGAACACCAGACTCAGCAGCAGCAGCGCTTTCACGCCGTTGCCATGTCCGATCATGGCAAACCGGCCATTATGCGCATTTTCAACCATATTTGGCGCTTTGACACCGGACTGAAGAGCCGCCTGCTGCGCCGCTGGCAGCGCTAATCCCCTCCCCTTCGCCCTTTGCGCAAAATACAGCAAACCTTATTTGCTATAGTCATATATCGGCTTTAGCCAACAGGCAGACTGGGAGCATTACGTGACAGCACAACAACAACATCAGAGCGGGCTTCCCGCAGCAACCCGCACGCTCCTTCTTCACGGTCAAAACCCGGAAGAAAAACGCCAGGAGCTGCTCGCCTACTTCCGCCAGACCTGGGAACTCTATGAGCGCCTGTTCGACTGCCTGGCAGACGAGCGGGCGTATTACAACAAAGCGATCCCGCTTCGCCATCCGTTGATCTTCTATCTGGGCCACACCGCCACCTTTTATATTAATAAACTGATGGCAGGCCGGCTGATTGACGCTCGTATCGATGACAGGATCGAAGCCATGATGGCGATCGGCGTTGATGAAATGAGCTGGGACGATCTGGATAACAGTCACTATAACTGGCCTTCACTCAGTGAGTTGCGTGACTATCGCGGTAAGGTCCGTACCCGCGTAGAGCAGTTTATCGCAACCATGCCGCTGTCGCTGCCCATCGGCTGGGACAGCCCGGCGTGGGTCATCCTGATGGGGATCGAACATGAACGCATCCATCTGGAAACCTCCAGCGTGCTGATCCGCCAGCTGCCGATTGAGTGGGTCAGGCCTCAGCCCCACTGGCCGGTTTGTACCGACGCCCGCCACGATCGTCAGGCGGTGCCGGAAAACACGCTCATCAGCGTTGCCGGTGGCCGCGTAACGCAGGGCAAAACCGACCCGACCTACGGCTGGGATAACGAGTACGGCACACAGGTGAGTGACGTGAAGCCCTTCTGTGCCAGTAAAATGCTGGTCAGCAACGCCGAGTTTTTTACCTTCGTTGCGGCGGGGGGTTACCAGCAATCGCGCTGGTGGGATGAAGAGGGCCAGGGCTGGCAGGCGTTTTCCCAGGCCACCATGCCAACTTTTTGGGTAGGCAACGCCGAACAGCCGGAGAGCTTAAAGCTACGACTTATGGCTGAAGAGGTGCCGATGCCGTGGGACTGGCCTGTTGAAGTGAACCAGCTGGAGGCCTCGGCCTTCTGCCGCTGGAAAGCCGGGGAAACCGGTAAATCCATCCAGCTTCCGGCAGAGAATGAGTGGATGCTGCTGCGCGAGCAGGTCGCGGGCGATCAGCCCGACTGGGACATCGCACCGGGCAATCTTAATCTGGCTCACTGGGCTTCATCCTGTCCGGTCGATCGCTTCAGTCATGGCGATTTCTTCGATCTGATCGGCAATGTCTGGCAGTGGACCACCACCCCCATTAATGGTTTTGAAGGGTTTCGCGTGCATCCGCTGTACGACGATTTCTCCACCCCGACCTTTGACGGTAAACATGCACTGATCAAAGGCGGCAGCTGGATTTCCACCGGCAACGAGGCGCTGAAATCTTCACGCTACGCCTTCCGCCGTCATTTCTTCCAGCATGCCGGCTTCCGCTACGTACTCTCCAGCCATAAAGAAACCATGGCACAGAACCCTTATGAAACCGACACGATGGTGTCACAGTATCTGGATTTCCAGTACGGTCCGGAGTATTTCGGCGTGCCCAACTATGCACGTACGCTGGTGGAGATCGCCTGCGGGCTGACGGATAAACGGCAGCGCGCACTGGATCTCGGCTGTGCCACCGGGCGCGCCAGCTTTGAACTGGCTCGCCATTTTGAGCAGGTGGTGGGCATGGACTACTCGGCGCGCTTTATCGACGTTGCGCTCCAGTTGACCGGCGGTGAAGACTTCCGCTATGTCACCCAGGAAGAGGGTGAGCTGGTTGAGTATCGCCAGGTGCGGCTGAAAGACTTTGGCCTGGACAGCCAGCAGACGAGCCGTATTCAGTTCGTGCAGGGCGATGCCTGCAACCTGAAGCCGCAGCAGGAAAAATACGATCTGGTGCTGGCCTCTAATCTGATTGATCGCCTGCGTCAGCCTAAACGCTTCCTGCACGATATCAGCGGTATGATTCGCCGCGGTGGCGTGCTGGTGCTTTCCTCACCGTATACCTGGCTGGAAGAGTATACGCCGAAAGAAAACTGGCTCGGAGGGATCCGCGAGAACGGCGAAGCACTGACGACCTACCAGGCACTGCAACGGCTGCTGGCAGCGGATTTTGAAGAGATAGCCCCTGCGCAGGATATCCCGTTTGTCATTCGCGAGACGGCGCGTAAATATCAGCACACGCTGGCGCAGCTGACCCTGTGGCGTAAGCGCTGACCCTCAGTGGGCACCTGTCGGGTGCCCGCTGTCATATCATCACTCCAATTGCCATTCTGTTCACGATCGCGCACATTATCGTCTGTTCAATTCAATATCCGATAATCACGGAGTCTTTATGACAGAGAATATGCAGCCAGATAACCTCGATCGCGGCATTCTGAATGCCCTGATGGACAACGCCCGTACCGCCTATGCAGAACTGGCGAAGCAGTTCAACGTCAGTCCCGGTACGATCCACGTTCGCGTGGAAAAAATGAAGCAGGCAGGCATTATTAAAGGCACAAGGGTCGAAATCGACCCGAAACAGCTGGGTTATGACGTCTGCTGTTTCATCGGCATTATCCTGAAAAGCGCCAAAGACTATCCCTCTGCCCTCGCCCGTCTGGAGGCACTGGACGAGGTGGTGGAGGCGTATTACACCACCGGCCATTACAGTATCTTCATTAAGGTGATGTGCCGATCGATCGATGCCCTGCAGCAGGTGTTGATCAACAAGATCCAGACCATTGATGAAATTCAGTCGACCGAAACCCTGATCTCATTGCAGAATCCGATCATGCGTACTATTACGCCTTAGTGGCCGATTGAAATCGAAAAACCTCAGGCGTACTCTTTTTATGTTTTCCGCGATCGGCGCGAATGGTGTTCTGACACGAAAAGGATCGCATTAAAAAAGGATTTCCCCCATGGCTAATTTGATTTACGCAGTGATTAAAGGAAAGAAACAGGGATTGATTTCAGCCGGTTGTTCAACCTATTCCTCAATCGGTAATCTTTATCAGGCCGGTCATGAAGATGAAATTATGGTACTGTCACTGGAAACGGAGATTAGCAGAGCACAACACGTTAACCATCAGCCGGTGATGTTTATTAAGCCAATCGATAAGTCCACGCCCTTATTAGGTATGGCTATTTCGGATAATGAAGAGCTGGACATTACCTTCACCGAGTACCGCACATCTTCCAGTGGAGCTAACGAACGCTATTTTACCCGCAAGCTCAGAGGGGCTTTTTTAGAACGAATAAAAACTCTTTCACCACATACCCAGCGTCATAATGATAAACAACCGGAAGAGTTAATCCTGGTGCGTTACGCCACTATTCAGTGGGAACACCACCTTGCCGGTACCTCGGGCTACAGCATCTGGGACGAGCGAG
>CAJYIY010000092.1 GCA_913775305.1 uncultured Erwinia sp.
CAGACGGTGGGTCACGTAAATCATCCCCACTTTTTTGCTTTTCAGGCGTTCGATTACGCTGAACAGGTGGCGAACGTCATTGGCCGGTAGCGAAGCGGTAGGTTCATCCAGCACCAGCACCTCGGCATTGACCGCCACCGCACGGGCGATGGCCAGCAGTGACTTTTCGGTCCGCGACAGGTCGAAAACGCGTGAATCCGGGTCGAGGGCGATACCGACCTCTTCCAGCGCCTGACGGGAACGCTCGCGTACTGCCCGCCAGTCTATTAATCCCAGCCGACGGGTAAATCCCATCACCAGCGCCATATTTTCAGCCACCGTCATCCACTCGATCAGACCCAGATCCTGATGAATAAAGGCGATGGGCTGGCGCTGGGCGGTTTTCAGCGCGGCGGCAGAGGTAATGGTTGCATCGTGAAAGCGGATATCGCCGCCGTCGCGGGGATAAACTCCGGCGAGGACTTTGATCAGTGTGGATTTGCCGGCGCCGTTTTCGCCCAGCAGGGCCAGGACTTCACCGGGATGAACGTCCAGGCTGACGTCATTGACGGCAATGTTGCCACCAAAGCGTTTGGTGATATGGCTCAGCTTCAGAACCGCTGCCTCGGGGGTATTCTGCATAACCGTCTCCTGCAACAACAGACAAGTATCAACGGCGGCGACAGCATAATAAAAACACCGCTTATTCCAACATGCGAAATCAGATTTCAAAAATAGTATTCTGACTGAGTTCGGAAAGCAAAGGCAGGAAGGTTTTATTTTTTTATTTAAATCAATATCTTATTTTTATTGTTGCAGAACTGTGATGAACAGCTCACTTCGCTTTTACCTGTTTAACCGTCTAAGCTGGTGCCATGCCGGTGATGAAACTGCGTTCCATATTCACAGCCGCAGAGGCATGAGTTACCATCTGACAACCCCTCCCTGAAGGGGGGCGGGCAACCAAGAGGAAGCGTGAATGAGCGTAAAGGCGGATACCGCAAAGGACGATAAAAAGGATCAGCCAGCGGGTACTCAGAGCCTGTTTCGTGGCCTGCAGCTGATTGAAATATTAAGTAATTACCCTAACGGCTGCCCGCTGGCGAACCTGTCAGAGCTGTCCGGAATGAATAAGAGTACCGTGCACCGATTGTTGCAGGGCCTGCACAGCAGTGGCTATGTCACTCAGGCTCCGTCGCCCGGTAGCTACCGGCTGACCACCAAATTTATTTCGGTAGGGCAGAAGGCGCTGTCGTCGCTGAATATTATTCACGTCGCCGCTCCGCATCTGGAAAAACTCAATCTGGACGTGGGTGAAACGGTTAATTTCTCCAGCCGGGAAGACGATCATGTGATCCTGATTTACAAGCTGGAACCGACTACCGGCATGCTGCGCACCCGCGCGTATATCGGCCAGCATATGCCGCTTTACTGCTCGGCAATGGGCAAAATTTTTATGGCGTGGGGCAGCGAAGACTATCCGGCCCACTATTGGGAAACGCATCAGGACACCATCCAGCAGCTGACCAAAAATACCATTACCACGCTGCCGGAAATGCTGGAGGAGTTAAAGATGATTCGCCAGCAGCAAACCGCAATGGACCGGGAAGAGAATGAGCTGGGCGTTTCCTGCCTGGCGGCGCCGGTGTTTGATATCCAGCAGCGGGTGCCGTTTTCCGTGTCGGTATCGCTGCCTACCGCCAAGCTGCAGCAGATTGGGGTGAAAAAGCTGATGGCACCGGTGGTCGCTACCGCCAGAGCCATTTCTGCCGAACTGGGTTTTCACGGTTAAGTTTGAACAGGGCGGTCTTTCCCTCGGTCGCGACTGCCACTCGCTTTATCCAATGCTTAAGGCCTCCAGCGCCCCTAACAGGGCATCCACCTTCGGCGTAAGCTGCTTTCTGCGCGGCCACACCACGTAAAGCGGCAGGCCGGGTACGGTAAGCTGCGGTAAAAACGAAACCAGCTCACCGCGCGCCAGCTGCTCTTCCAACAGCCAGGTGGCCATTTGCGCCACGCCCAGCCCGGCCATCACGGCCGAACGCTGTGCCTCACCGTCGCCCAGCGCCATGCGATGCGGTACGGTGCGCGAGGTAATGCGCCCGTCCGGTGCCGCCACGTGCCACGGACTGGTGCTGCCATCGATACGGTCATAGACAATTGCCCGGTGCTGCTCCAGCTCGGCTAACGACTGCGGTGTACCGTGCTGCGCCAGATAGCCGGGCGTTGCGCAGAAGACCAGCTGTTCGCAGCCCTGATAGCGTACTGCCAGTGATTCCGGGTAATTCCCCGGTCCGCCGATGCGTACCGCGATATCCACCCCTTCTTCAAACAGATCGACAAAGCGGTCAGAGAACGACAGATTCAGCTGCATATCCGGATGCTGCTGGCAGAAGGCGTTAAGCAGCGGCATGGCGTGCAGGCGGCCGAAGGTGTGCGGCACGGCCACGCGCAGACGGCCAACGGGAATGGTGCGCTGTGCCGCCAGCACCGATTCGGCTTCGGTCAGTTCGCCCAGCACGCGCGTGCAGGTGTCGTAGTAAGCCTGCCCGGCGTCGGTCAGCGTCAGGCGGCGCGTGGTGCGTTCAAACAGTCGTGAACCCAGACGCGCCTCCAGCCGCGCCACGCTTTTACTCACGGCAGAACTGGTCAGATGCAGTCGCCCGGCGGCGGCGGTAAAGCTGCCGCTTTCCACTGTTGCCACAAAAGCGGTGATCCCCTTCAGGCGATCTTCAGATAAGGCCATTTGTTCCTACCGTTCATTAATCATGTGAATTTATACCTCGGATGAGAATTAAATTCTCTATTAAGCTTAAGGGATCTACTGAACAGGAGAGAAATTATGCAGCAACGAGCTTTGATTGTTGGCGTCAGCGGCGTGACCGGAAGTGCCCTGGCCGAGCGTCTGATGGCGCAGGGCTGGCAGGTATTCGGCCTTTCGCGCGGTCGTACCCCGGTGATGGCGGGCGTCACTTCGCTGACCGCTGATTTAACCGATGCCCAATCCGTTCAGGCCGCGCTAAAAGAGGTGGCCGTCGATCGGGTCTTTTTCAGCGCATGGACGCGTCAGGAAAATGAGAAAGAGAATATCCGCGTTAACGGCGCGATGGTACGCAACGTGCTGGATGCGCTGGGTAGCACCCTTAAAGGTGGCCATGTCGCGCTGATCACCGGACTGAAACACTATCTTGGCCCCTTTGATGCCTATGGCAAAGGCGCGGTGCCCGTCACCCCGTTCCGCGAAGAGCAGGGGCGGCAGCCGGTGGAAAATTTTTACTATGCTCAGGAAGATGAAGTGTTTGCCGCCGCTGAGAAATATGGCTTCACCTGGAGCGTGCACCGTCCGCATACGGTGATTGGCTTTGCCGTGGGTAACGCGATGAATATGGGGCAGACGCTGGCGGTTTATGCCACGCTGTGTCGGCACAGCGGCCAGCCGTTCGTCTTCCCCGGCTCCAAAGCGCAGTGGGAGGGTGTTACCGATATGACCGATGCGCGCCTGCTGGCCGACCAGCTGATCTGGGCTGCCACCACCCCCTCTGCGCAAAATCAGGATTACAACGTGGTGAATGGTGATGTGTTCCGCTGGCAGTGGATGTGGGGCGAGATTGCTGCGTACTTTGGCATTGAAGCGGCACCATTTTCTGGTGAGCAGCCGCTGGAGGGGCGTATGGAGGCGGCATCTCAGCAGTGGCGGTCGATTGCTGAACAGTATCAGCTCAGGGAGAGTGACGTCACTAAACTGGCCTCGTGGTGGCATACGGATGCCGATCTGGGACGACCGATGGAGGTGTTTACGGACATCAGTAAAAGCCGCAAGGCGGGCTTTACCGGCTATCAGCCAACGCGTGATGCCTTCTTCGAGCTGTTTGACCGTTTAAAAGCGGAAAAACTGATCCCGCGCTGACAGGCAACCATTGTTTCCTGTTGGAAACAATGTTGGCGACTTGACGTTTATTGTTGCGTATAAAACTGAATGTGGCAGGATAGTTTCAACGGGCAACGACCCTCTTAATTTGAACCGAATCCGAACGTACAGGTGAAGCGATGAACGATAAAGTGGTTAACTGGAATGGTGGCTTACAGCCGGAAGCTGTTGAAATCCTGTCTGCCGATGGCGGCATGATTGTTTGCCCGACTAAAGTGGGCTACATCATCATGACTTCCGATGCGAAGGGCCTGGAGCGTAAGTTCGATGCCAAGCAGCGTAACCGTAACAAGCCTGGCGTGGTGCTGTGCGGCTCGCTGGAGCAGCTGAAAGAGCTGGCTCAGCTGAACCCGGAAATCGAATCACTGTATCAGCAGCACTGGGATAAAGACGTTCTGCTGGGCTGCATCCTGCCGTGGAAAGAAGAAGCCGTGGCGCGCATTCCGGAAGACGGCTCTAAAGATCTGATGATGGACGGTCGCCAGACCAGCTGCTTCGTGATCAAGTTTGGTATCCCAGGCGAGAAGCTGGCAAAAGAACTGTGGGAAAACCACGGCAAGTTCTCCTTCGCCAGCTCGGCTAACCCGTCAGGGAAAGGCAACCGTGGCCTGGTCGAGGGTATCGGTGAGCGTATTGAGCAGCACGCCGATCTGATCATCGCAGCTAACGACTACGTGAAGTCTATCCAGCCTAACGAATCTGAAAAGACCCGTTATGAGCAGGGCGTGATGGTAGCGATGGTGGACGAGAACGGTAAACTGGTGCCAGAGCAGAAGGGCGAGCGTAACGTCACTCCCTGCCCGGTTCTGATCCGTAAAGGTCTGGACGTGGATAAGATTATGTCAATGCTGTCTGACACCTTTACCACCTGGGACTACCGTCACGGTAACTACTACTGATTTCTGCTGCATTAGCTGAAACGGCAGCGGCAGGCTGCCGGGAAATCAGTCAGGTCAGTAAGGCGAAAATAAAAACGCTCACCTCCGGTGGGCGTTTTTTTATAACCTCAGGGCAGAGCGAGGGGATTAATGGCCGCTCAGTGCCTGTTGTAGTGCCTCAACGAATAATCTGACGCGCGGAGAAATATAGCTGTCCGTTTTCATTAATACATAGGATTTATAAATATCCATCTCCCAGTCAGGCAGTACCTGAACTAATTCCCCTTTATGCACGGCCTCCTGGGCAATATAGCTTGGCAGATAAGCAATACCGGTTTTTGCTATCGCTGAATTCACCAGGGCAATACTGTTATTGGCGCGGAACCGACTGCGTACTTCAATATCCTTTTTCTGTTTTTCTTTTCTGAACGGCAGTGAAATGGTGTGGGCCGGGCCACGAAAAAGAATAAAGTCATGGCGCGGAAGATCGTCCGGGCTGGTGATCAAGGCATGCTGCTGCAGGTAATCCGGGGCGGCGTAAATTCCCCAGGTAATATCCTTCAGCGGTCGATAGTTGCGGTGGCCGGGAAGCTCGCGCTTAATCACCACCGCCAGATCGAAGCTATCGTCTTCAAGGCTGACCGGGCGGTCGGTGAGGTCGAGATCGACGCTGACGTGGATATTGCTGGCAATAAAACGGTTAAGCACCGGCACGATACACTGGCAGCCGAAGGTTACGGGGGCCACCACGCGCAGGCTGCCGGTGGGCTCTTCGTGGAACTGGCGGATAAACAGGTCGGCGCTTTTAACCTCGTGCAGAATGCGATAGCAGTAATGGTAGTAGGTCATGCCCACTTCAGTCACCTGAATACGCCGGGTGGTGCGGGTCAGTAGTTTGGCCCCCAGCCGCACTTCCAGCGCCGAAATCTCCTTGCTGACCGAGGATTTTGCCAGCCCGAGCACTTTTGCCGCTTCGGTGTAGCTGAGCGTTTCCACCACTCTGGCAAAAATAATCATCCCGTGCAGGTTTTCAAAATCACTCATTATTATCCCAGATTGTTCTTAAGGAGAAACAATAAGGGATACTAGCATATTTCACGTTTCTGTCGCATAGAAAAGAGATAGGGTAGTGATAATAAACGGTAAACGGTCGAAAAATAATAGCGCAGAGAGATTATTCACATGGGTCAGACAATCAGTCAGAAAATACTCGCCAGCGCCAGCGGGCGAGAAAGCGTGACGCCGGGAGAAATAGTCTGGGCGAAGGTCGATATATTAATGTCGCACGATCCCTGTATGCCCGGTGTCGCCAGTGTATTTAAAAAAGAGTTTGGCAAGCAGGCGAAAATATGGGACCCGGATCGATTAATTCTTATTCCTGACCACTTTATTTATTCAGCCGACGCGCAGGCGAATCAGAATATTCGGGTGATGCGTGAATTCGCCCGCGAGCAGGGCGTAACTCATTTTTATGATGCAGGCACACCCGCTTATAAAGGCGTTTGTCATATCGGCCTGGCCGAAGGCGGCCATGCACGGCCCGGCGAAGTGCTGCTGGGCACCGATTCACATACGGTAACCGCCGGGGCGTTTGGCTGCTTTGCCATCGGGCTTGGGATCACCGATGCGGCCTATGCGCTGGGCACCGGTGAAATTCCGTTGAAGGTGCCGACCACCATTCGGGTGAACTATCACGGTGTGCAGCCGAAGTCGGTGCAGGCTAAAGACCTGATCCTCGCGCTGCTGCGAGAACTGACGGTTGAGGGGGCCACCTATGAGGCGATTGAGTTTGCCGGGCCGGTCATTGATGCCATGTCGGTCGAAGAGCGAATGACGATATGCAATATGGTGGTGGAGTGCGGGGCGAAGAACGGCATCATGGTGCCCAATCAGGCCACCCTGGATTATCTGGCAGCGCGGACCGCGGTACCCTTCACCGTGGTGGAAGCCGATGACGATGCCGTATACAGCCGGGTCGTGAATATCGACGTCAGCGATATGCAGCCGCTGGTGGCGAAGCCGCACTCGCCGGACAATGTGGTCGCGATAGATACTCTGCAGCAGGTGGCGATCTCTCAGGCTTATATCGGTTCCTGCACCGGCGGCAAGCTGGCGGACTTTATTGCCGCCGCAACCGTACTGAAAGGGCGCAAAGTGGCGATCCCTACCTTTGCCGTTCCGGCGACGAAAGAGGTGTTTCATCAGCTGATCGTGACCCGCATTGAGGATCGGTCGGTCTATGAAATTCTGACCGCCGCCGGGGTGAACCTCTCGTCCGAGTCAGGCTGCGCCGCCTGCTGCGGGGGGCCTGCCGATACCTTCGGGCGTATCAATCAGCCCATCTCGGTGATCTCCACCACCAACCGGAACTTCGTCGGCCGCATGGGGCACAAGCGCGCCAGTATCTATCTGGCTTCCCCTTATTCGGTGGCCGCCACCGCGGTACGCGGCTCGATCACTAACCCTGTTCAGCTGTTAGGAGAGTAACCATGGCAACTATCATTCGCGGCACGGTTTATGTGCTGGGTGACAATATCGATACCGACCAGATCCTGACGGCGGAATATCTGAAGATCAATCCCTCAACGCCGGAAGGCTACGCTCAGCTGGCGGGGCTGGCGATGTGTGGATTACCGGAGGGGGCGCAGCCATTCCTCGACAACGCCGGCCAGCGGGCAGCGCATCCGATTATCGTTGCCGGAAAAAACTTCGGCTGTGGTTCCTCGCGTGAGCATGCGGTGATGGCGCTGGGTGCGGCGGGGGTGAAAGCGGTGCTGGCGCAGTCCTGTGCGCGTATTTTCTTCCGTAACTGCGTGGCGACCGGTGAGGTGCTGCCGCTGGTCTCGGCAGTGCGCCTGTGCGATCGCCTGCTTACGGGCGATTGGGTGGAAATCGACAATGACGCACAGACCGTCACGCTGCTGGCCAGCGGTGAAAAGGCGCCCCTCGATCCGGCAGGCGAACTGGCGAAGATCGTTGAGGCCGGTGGCCTGTTTGCCTTTGCCCGCGCCAGCGGCAGGATAAAAAGCGCATAAATCATCCGCATTGTCGCCGCACTGACGATTTTATAATGGCCTCTGATGGAGCAATCACAGGGGGCCAGCGATGAAAGCAGTGCGGATTTTTGGAAAGGGTGATGTACGGGTAGTGGATGTTCCAAGACCGGTGCCTAAACCGGGGGAAGTGCTGATAAAGGTCGGAGCGGCGGGCGTGTGCCATTCCGATCTGCATGTGATGGACAGCGCTCCGCCCAGGCTGGAAGTTCCGTTTACCCTCGGGCATGAAAATGCGGGCTGGGTGGAGGAGTGCGGCGAAGGGGTGACCGGCTTTCAACGAGGTGATGCCGTGCTGGTTTACGGCCCCTGGGGCTGCGGACGCTGTATTGCCTGCCAGCAGTCGCAGGAGAATTACTGCGTGCACCAGCACGAAAGCGCGGTGCTGGGCGGCGGTCTTGGTCGGGATGGTGGGATGGCAGAATATATGATTGTGCCCGCTTCGCGTCTGCTGATCCCGCTGGGTGATCTGCCTCCAGCGGAGGCGGCTCCGGTAACCGATGCTGCGCTGACGCCGTGGCACGCGATTCAGCGCTCGGCGGAGCGGCTGAAGCCGGGCAATACGGTGCTGGTGTTGGGTATCGGGGGGCTGGGGCACATGGCGATACAGATGCTGAAAAACACCACCGGCGTCAGCGTTATCGCCGGGGATGTCTCCGGCAGCAAGCTGGCCCTGGCACGTCAGCTGGGGGCGGATTATCTGGTGAACACCCTGGATGCGGATGTGACCGGACAGATCTTTGCTATCACCGGTATTGCGCAGTGTTCGCTGGTGCTGGATTTTGTCGGTTCCGGTGCCACGATGAAGCTGGCGAGTAGCGTCATTGGCATCAACGGCGATATCACTGTGGTGGGGCTCGGCGGCGGGCATCTGGACTTCAGCGCGAAGCAGATTCCCTTTGGCGCACGGGTTTCCATGCCCTACTGGGGATCGCGGGTCGAGCTGATGGCGGTGCTGGATCTGCTGCGTCGCAGGCTGATTGAGATAAGAACGGAAACCTTCCCGCTGACCTCCGCGTGTGAGGTCTATCAGCTACTACGCGAAGGTAAAATCAACGGGCGCGCGGTGCTGATCCCCTGAAACAGCAGGGCCGCGGTGAAGCGGCCCTGGAAATTACTTCGCGGAGATTGCCAGTGCGCCACCGGCAAAAACAAACAGGCTGCCGGTAGATCGGTTAAGCATGCGCAGCCGCTTCGGATCGGAGAACAGCCCGGACAGGCGGCGACCGGCGCAGGCGTAGCTGAACATAATGCTGAAATCGAGTGCAGCCCAGGTGATCGCCAGGGTGGCAAACTGCAGCGCGTGCGGCTGGCTGGCATCAATAAAGTTCGGGAACAGCGCGGCGAAAAACAGCAGGTCTTTCGGGTTGCTGATGCCGACCATAAAGCCCTTACGGAACAGGCGCAGCGCACCTGGTGCGTCGTCCAGCTCTGGCGTGGCCATCGGTGTTTCGTGGCCGTTATCGCGCCACGCCGAAATACCCAGCCAGACCAGATAGGCGGCACCGACAACCTTCAGCAGGGTAAAGGCGGTGGTGGAGGCGGCAAGAATCGCGCCCAGACCGAGCGCGGAGGCCGTCATCAGCACCATCGCCGCCAGCACGCCGCCAACAACCGTGGCCAGCGCCTGTTTGCGGCCGAAGCGCAGGCCGTGGGTCATGTTGATTAAAGCCGACGGGCCGGGAATGGCAATCAATGCGGCAATCACGCCGGTATAGGCCAGCCAGAGTTGGAGCGTCATACAGGATCCTTTCTTTTAACACCCTCTGCCTGAGGGTGTTTTGCGCTAAGCGACAGAGGGTTTTCGTGGAAATACGAAGGCGCAATAGTGTATTTTCCCGGCAGAGATAAGTAAATCCTGTGTAAAAGATTTTCCGCCAGCGCGGCGGCTGGTAGTGAAACAGGTCTGCCACAGCCCCGCCGCTGTACGTCAACATCGGCAGTGCTGCTTATGCCGCATCACGCTGGGGTTCTGCGCCAAAAAAATTTCTCATCGGCCGGCGAAATTTCCTTTCCCCCTGTAAAGGTAAGGGTATACGGAACGGGAAAAAATGTGAGCTGCATCACACTAAGCCGCTGTTATTCGGCGGTTATTTTAACGATTGAATGTGGACAATTAATTTGTCAGTTTATGTTTATTCATTAGTTATATTATTTTCTGTTTTTTATAAAAAACCCGTATTTAACGGGCTGTTTATTTTTTGAAATAATATATCGCTTAGATTAACAGAAACATCGGGTTGCGTGCAGAGATGCTGGCACTATACTTATAAGCAGTACAATAAATTTATCATCTGAATCCTGCCGATTATATTCGGCAGCAGGAGGCTTTTATCACTTTCAATCATACTGAAACGATAAACAATAACTTCGCTGACTTTGAGAACTGGTACCTCGACTATGAGGCGGGTGCCGAGGCAGCGACGGAGCCGCATCCGGAGCACATCCGTGGCCTCCCGGTATCCGACATCCTCACACCGTCTGACCGCTACCAGGAGCTGTTCGTTGCGGTACAGACGTCGCGCATTTTTAGCGACAGTAAGACTTTTGCTGACTGTGCGCCAAAAACTGATCCCGAACGCATTATGTTTCGCTATTATCTGGCACGCGAACGCGATGATTTTAATCTGCGCGCCTTCGTGCTGGAGAATTTCGATTTGCCGCAGGTTAATGAAAGTCATTATGTTTCTGACCCGGATAAAACCATGGCCGAGCATATTGACGCGCTGTGGCCAATATTAACCCGTCACCCCAAACAGCACTGTCAATATTCTTCGCTGCTGCCGCTGCCGAAACCTTACGTGGTGCCCGGCGGGCGCTTCGGTGAAACCTATTACTGGGATTCCTACTTCAGCATGCTGGGCTTTGCTGCCGCCGGGCGCTGCGATCTGATGCGCAATATGGCGGACAACTTTGCGTGGATGATCGATCGCTACGGGCATGTTCCTAATGGCAATCGCACCTACTATCTCAGCCGCTCTCAGCCACCGGTCTTCGCCATGATGGTGGAGCTGTTTGAAAAGAACGGTGTTAACGAAGCGCAGCGCTATCTTCGCCATCTGAAGAGTGAATATGCCTTCTGGATGGACGGCGAGGCGAACCTGGAACCGAACCAGGCCTATCGCCACGTGGTGATGCTGCCGGATGGCTCGGTGCTGAACCGCTACTGGGACGATCGGGATACCCCGCGCGACGAATCCTATATTGAGGATGTGGAAACCGCGCGCGATTCATCCCGCCCCTCCAGTGAGGTTTATCGGGATTTGCGTGCCGGTGCGGCGTCGGGCTGGGATTACACTTCGCGCTGGCTCAGTGAGCCGGGGCGGCTGGCCAGTATTCAGACCACCAGTATTATTCCCGTCGATCTGAATGCGTTCCTCTACAAGCTGGAAATGGCAATCGCCCGCCTGTCTGCGGCCAGAGGCGATGAGGCCGTTGCCGAGCGTTATCAGCAGCTGGCGTATCGTCGCCAGGAAGCGGTGAACCGCTATCTCTGGGACGATCACAGCGGTCTGTACCGCGACTACAACTGGCGTGAGGGTGAGCAGGCGACCTTCTCTGCCGCAGCCGTGACCCCGGTGTATGTTGGTATGGCGAGCCTTGACCAGACGAACCGCACAGCAAAAGCCGTGCGCGATTACCTGCTGGCACCGGGTGGATTACTCTCCAGCATGGAACAGACCGGCGAGCAGTGGGACAGCCCGAATGGCTGGGCACCGCTGCAGTGGATGGCGGTCAAGGGTTTCAGCATTTACGGCGACGAAAACCTGGCGCACGAGATCGCCAGCCGCTGGCTGAAAACCGTGTCGGCAATTTATCAGCAGCACCACAAAATGGTGGAGAAGTACAATGTGAAAGGGGAAGCCGGGCTGCTGGCGGCCGGTGGCGAATACCCGCTACAGGACGGATTTGGCTGGACCAACGGTGTAACCCGTCGCCTGCTGGAGATGTATCCAGAGGGGTGAGTATCAATCCGGTTAATTATTCTGCCGGCTTTATAAGCTAAAAACCTTATTTCTCCGCGGTTAATCATGGTATTACTTGGAATAACTACCTGATTAACCCGGAGATCTGCAATGAAAAAATGCACCCTTACCGCGCTGGCTTTGCTGGCCGCCTTCAGCGTCGCGTCTCAGGCAGCCGAAGTGCTGCGCTTTGGCGTTGATCCCACCTTTACCCCCTTTGAAAGCAAAGCGGCAGACGGGTCGCTCCAGGGATTCGATATCGATCTGGGCAACGCCGTTTGCCAGCAGATGCAGGTAAAATGCGTCTGGGTACAGACCGCCTACGACGGCATTATTCCGGCCCTTCATGCGCGTAAATTCGATGCCATTCTGTCGGCGATGGCGATGACCGAAAAGCGCCGCCAGCAGGTACTGTTCACCGATATGATCTACAACGTGCCGAGTGCGCTGCTGACCTCCAAAGCCAGCAAGCTGCTGCCGGATGCGGCGGTGCTGAAGGGCAAAACCGTCGGCGTGGCGCAGGGCACCACCCAGGAAGCCTTTGCCAAGAGCGTCTGGGAACCGAAGGGCGTGCAGGTGGTGAGCTATCAGAACGAGGCCGAGATCTATCCTGACCTGGCTGCTGGTCGCCTGGATGCCTCTTTCATTAACGCGGCAGCGGCCGAAACCGGCTTCCTGAAAACTCCGCAGGGCGCGGGCTATCATATCGCCGGTGAACCGATGTACGACCAGAAGTACTTCGGCGAAGGTATTGGTATTGGCCTGCGCAAAGACGACACTGTGCGGGTTGAACAGATTAACCAGGCGCTGGCCGAACTGCACAAAAACGGCACCTACGATCGGCTGGCGAAGAAGTACTTCAGCTTTGACATCGACAAGCGTCCGGAATAAGCCATGACCACGACAGCACTTCCTGATTTCACCGCGCAGCGGGCGCGCTTTCTGGCCGCAGTAGCGAAAAACGGCGGCACCGTTACCCGCTACGACCATCCGCTAACCGGCCCCGCCGGCGAAGCACTTGCCACCGATGTTGCGGTGCTGGGCCGCGCTGATGCTCCGCGCATCATGCTGATTATTTCCGGCACCCACGGCGTGGAGGGCTACTACGGTTCCGACAGTCAGATCGCCTGGCTGACGGCGCTGGAGGGCCAGACGCTGCCGGAAGACGTGGCGGTGGTGCTGGTTCACCTGCTGAATCCCTGGGGCACGGCCCATCTGCGGCGGGTTAATGAGGATAACGCCGATCTCAACCGTAACTTTATTGATTTCGCCGCCGGTGCGCCGGAAAACGCCGCATACCGCGATCTGCATGCCATCTACACCTGTCGTGACGTTAACGGGCCTGAACGTGCCGCCGCCGATGCGATGCTGGCAGAGCAGTGTGCCAGACGCGGCTGGAGTGGCGTAAAGCAGATTGTTGAGGCCGGGCAGTACCAGTTTGCCGACGGGATCTTCTTCGGCGGCAGCCGGGCCAGCTGGTCACATCTGACGCTGAAACAGATTATCGCCAGCCATCTGCGGCATGCACAGCGCATCATCAGCTTCGATCTGCATACCGGTGCCGGGGCCTACGGACATCCGATGCTGCTGGCGATCGCGGAACGGCCTTATCCGGCGCTGGATAAGGCCCGGCAAATCTTTGGCGAATGGCTGACGGTACTGATGACCGGCGCAGATCGCGACAGCGAAACCGGCGTGACCGCCACGGCGACCGGTTATCTGTCGCAGTTTCTGCTCGACAACCTGCCGGAAACGGAACTGATCCAGCTGGTGGTGGAGTGTGGCACCCTGGCCGGTGATGAGATGCATCGCCGGGTACGCGACGACCACTGGCTGCATCTCTACGGCGATCCCGACAGCGAGCTGGGGCGGCAGTTAAAAGGGCAGCTGTTCGAAGGATTTAATCCGCGGGACGCCGACTGGCAGGCGCTGGTGGCGTTCCGCACCCGGCAGATCTTTCAGCGCGGCTGGGCGGCGCTGCTGGCCGCCCGTTAAGCACTACAGGCGTCCGTAGAAGGTCATACGGGCGCTTTCCGACAGGGCAATATCCGGCTGAGCGTTATAGGCCAGTACCACCAGCATACGGGTGATATCACCTTCAGTTGGCGTCACCCGATGCAGGGCATTTCGCCCGCGGAACAGCACCAGATCGCCCGGTTCAATCTCCAGCTGCTGTACTTGCTGTTCGCCGTTAAGCACTTTCCCCACGCCGTCAAAATTCATCTCCCCTTCCTCCGCATTGCGCAGATGGCTGACGTACTCAAACGCGCCGCCCGCTTCAGGTTTCTGGATCAGTAGCGTGATGGCAAACGACGAGTTGTCAAAATGCCAGCCCAGCTCCTGGCCCGTATGCGCATAGTGCAGATTGATCGATGACAGACGATCGGCATAAGGATACAGCTGCTGCTCATCCAGCACGCCGCACAGAAAGGTTTTGAATGTTGCCGAGTCGTACAGTGTACGCAGCGGCGAGTCAGTCGGGATCTCTTCGTCGGTAATACAGCCTTTGGAGGACACTACCTGGCGGTTACGCGGATGGTCGGTGGGGTAGGCCTCATCGGATTTTTGCAGATAAACGTTGTGCTGACTTTGAGTGTAGAAAGCCAGATGCTGATTCTCTTCGCCCTCTTTTTTAATGATTTCCAGCGCTGCCGGGGTCAGAAAACCACGCAGCACCAGCGCACCGGCGTCAGCCAGCTGAAGCCGGCAGCGGTGAGTGTAGGTCGCATCATTAATCGGGTGATCGTGCAGATTCAGGAGTGAGTTCAGTGCGTTCATTGGATTCTCTTCGGCCGGGAAGTGAGACAGTCACTATATGAATTCACCCTGTTACTGACTATCTGTTTTTGCACGTATTTTAGACTTTTTCATTCGCCGATGCGCCGAACTGCATCGGGGCTTTTGCGAGCGTAATCAGACTGCCTTCCTGGGCCAGCAGCGATCGCAGCGGCGCAAACAGCGGCTGCGGTAGCTCTGCGGGATCAAACCACTGCCAGCCCGCGCATTTTTCCGGTTCGCAGCGCTGTGGTGTGCCGCAGGCCGCGTAGGCCAGCATGAACAGCGTGACGTAATGCTGCTGTTCGTTGTGGAAAAAATCGTTGGTAAACGGGCCCTGCGTGGTGGCTCCGAGGTACAATCCGGTCTCTTCAAGCACTTCCCGGGCCGCACACTGCTGCGGGGTTTCACCAAATTCCAGATGGCCGCCGGGGGCCGCCCAGTCGCCCTCGCCATGGCTGCCTGAACGCCTGCCGAGCAGGATTTTACCGTCGCGAAATATCAGTACGCCGACGCCGATACGGGGTTGTGGCATGTGTGTTCTCCATCCAACGAAACGATCGCGAGGATAAGACTCGCGGTCAGGGGCTGTTTCACAATATTGATAATCTGTGATGTAAACGGTACTCAACTTGCGGCGCGGTGACTATGCTGCCAGTGGGATAATTTTGAGCTTTTTCAGGAGAGCTGCAATGAGTGACAGATTTATCAGCGCGGATCGGATTCGCGACCGTTTTTCCAAAGCGATGTCGGCAATGTACCAGGCGGAGGTGCCGCAGTACGGCACGCTGCTACAGCTGGTGCAGGAAGTGAACCAGCAGGAGTCGGCGCGAGAAGGCAGCACATTATCCCCGGAGGCGCTGAATCGCCTGAGTGTGGAACGCCACGGCGCCATTCGGCTCGGTACGGCGGCCGAGCTGGCCACTATGCGCCAGCTTTTTGCGGTCATGGGCATGTCGGCGGTGGGCTATTATGACCTCTCTGAAGCGGGCGTGCCGGTGCACTCCACTGCCTTCCGTCCGCTAAGTGAATCCTCCCTGTTGATCAATCCCTTCCGCGTATTTACCTCGCTGCTGCGGCTGGAGCTGATTGACGATCCCATCCTGCGCCAGCAGGTGGCCGATGTGCTGGCCCGGCGCGATATCTACACCCCCCGGCTGCGCGAGCTGCTGGCGCGGTGGCAGCAGCAGGGGGGATTCAGCGAGAGTGAAGCGGATGAGTTTGTCAGCGAAGCGCTGGAAACCTTCCGCTGGCATCAGCAGGCGGCGGTGGATCGGCCAACCTACCATGCGCTGCTGGCCCAGCACCGGCTGGTGGCCGATGTGGCCTGCTTCCGTGGCCCGCACATTAACCACCTGACGCCGCGCACGCTGGATATCGACCGCGTACAGCAGCTGATGCCCGAATACGGCATCAGCCCGAAGGAGGTGATTGAGGGGCCGCCACGCCGCCGTTGTCCGATTCTGCTGCGGCAGACCAGTTTTAAGGCGCTGAATGAGGAGATTCGTTTTTCCGATTGCGAACGGGGCACGCACACCGCCCGCTTTGGCGAAATTGAACAGCGCGGCGTGGCGCTGACCCGCAAGGGGCGCGAGCTGTACGACCGGCTGCTGCGTGAAGCCTCAACGCAAAAATTCAGCGATAACGCCGCGCATCAGCAGCACCTCAGTGCCGTTTTTGCCGCGTTTCCCGACAGTGATACCGAGCTGCGGCAGCAGGCGCTGGCCTTTTATCGCTACCGGCGAAATCCTGCCTTAGGGGCTCTGCCGGAGCAGGATCTGGAGGCGCTGATCGCCAGCGGGGCGGTGATTGCCGAGCCGATTATCTATGAGGACTTCCTGCCCGTCAGCGCGGCGGGGATTTTCCAGTCGAATCTCGGTGGCGACACCAGCAGCGTCAGCAGCGGTAACCCCAGCCAGGCGGCATTTGAGCAGGCGCTGGGCTGCGCGGTGCAGGATGAATTTGCGCTGTATCAGCAGATCCAGCAGGATTCGCTCGATCGACTGCGTGAGGCGCAGGAATAGCAGAGATTTCGGCAGGGCAGATAAGCTGCGCAGGATGATGACAGCGTCTGCTCGCGCAGACGCTGAGGAAGGGATCAGCCGTTGAACGGAGCGCTGCCGGTCAGCACCCGCTCAATGACGTTGAGCGCACCCTCTGCGTTATTGCTTTCGGTATGGTAGCGTGCGGCCTGTTTTACCGCAGGCTGCGCGTTAGCCATTGCGAAGCCGAAGCCCGCATGCGCCACCATCTCAATATCGTTGCCGCTGTCGCCGACGGCAACCACTTCCTCATCGGCAATGCCCCACTGGCGTTGCAGCAGTGCCAGCCCGTGGGCCTTATGTACGCCGGGGATGATCAGATCCACAAAGCCAAAGCCGCTGGATACCGGGGTGACGATACCGTCCAGCGCGTGGCCAACGTGCGCCATCAGCTCGGGGATCTTTTCGTCCGGCAGATTGAGGGAGAACTTGAAGACGCTCTCATCCAGCCGATCGAAGCTTTCACGCATTTCCAGGCGGTGATAGTGTCCGGACATCAGTGTGACCAGCGCCTCCGGTGAGGTGTTCAGCATCCAGGCGCTGCGCGGACCGCAGACCACCACGTGAACATCCGGGAACGCCGACAGCACCGACAGCACGCGCTGAACACGATCTGCACTGAGCTCGCCGCAGAACAGCGTCTGCCCGCGATCGACAACGTAAGCACCGTTTTCGGCAACGAAGGTGATTTCATCGCGGATTTCCGGGAAAAAGCTGATCAGCTGGTAGTACTGATTGCCGCTGGCCACCACAAACCGGATACCCTGCTGTTGAATTTGCTGATACTGCACCATAAACCGCGCTTTGTTGTAGGTTTTCTGGTCAGAGAGAAAGGTGCCATCCATATCGACGGCGATCATTTTAATCACGGTTCCATGCCCTGAGAGTTGAAAAAACGTCCGTTATTTTCGGTGTAAAACGAGTAAAAAAAAAGAGGCGAATTTTGCAACTTTGTACCGCTTTTCATTGGTTTTTACCGCCCAGCCCGCCTGACCGCTGGCTCTGGCGCCGGGGCGAACATGATCCCACGGCTTCAGGAGCATTTTAGTTTCATCATATCCTGACTGTGTTTCGAAAAGCTTCGCGCGATAAAACGCTGTGACAGCGATCGCGTTTCAGACAAAGACAGCGATTTATTTATTAATGAAATATCAATATATTGCAGATGAAACTTTCTGATTGGGAATGGTGCGATGCACCGGGGGCCACCATGGAGTTCTATTTAGACACTGCTGACGTCGAGGCAGTCAAACGTCTGGCGGCCATTCTGCCGATTAAAGGCGTCACGACAAACCCAAGCATTGTGTCACGCAGTAAGCGTCCGTTAAGCAGCATACTGCAGGAGCTGACGTCGATTTTACCTGCCGACAGTACGCTTTTTGCTCAGGTGATCGCTCGTGATGCCGAGGCAATGGTGGATGAAGCGCTGTATTTGCGCGAAATCGTCCCGTCGCTGGTGGTGAAAGTGCCGGTGACGCACAGCGGCCTGAAGGCAATCGGGTCGCTGACACAGCGGAAGATCCCTACGCTGGGCACCGCCGTTTACGGAGCCGGACAGGGATTTTATGCGGCCCTTGCCGGAGCCAGTTACATTGCGCCTTACGTTAACCGCGTGGATGCGCAGGGCGGAGATGGCATCAGGCTGGTCAGGGAGCTGCAAACGCTGTTGACGCTGCACTGCCCGCAAAGCTCCGTCCTGGCGGCCAGCTTCCGCACGCCGCGGCAGGTACTGGACTGCATGCTGGCAGGATGCAAGGCGATCACCGTCGATCCGGATGTGGCCGAACTGTTCCTGCTCGATCCCGCCGTAGACAGCGCGTTACAGCGCTTCGACCAGGACTGGACCGCGGCCTATGGCAGCCTGAACATTTCCTGAGCGGCAGCCGCAGGCGGCAGTGATACAGGCTAATCATCATTTTTCGGAGATGGCATCCTGCGGCGCAGAATAATCAATTCTGCACCATCATCCTGACAGGACTGTCTGTTATTCAGGAACCACTGAATGAATTCATTGGTGTTTTTCACACCAATTTTTTTCATTACTCTTCTCTTGTAATAGCTGATTGAATTTCCGTCAGTCCTGACCACTCGGCGATTACTTATTCAATAAATATTAATGCAGGGCTCTGTTAAAACTGTTCTCTTTTCCGTCATCATTCGGCAATGTGTAATGCACGATACTGTTGCTGCTGGTTATTTTTTCTTTTAAATCGAAACGTTTCTTGCTGAATGGAGCAATCATTCTGTCCATATCCAGCGTTAATGATTGTTACCCTGAGGGCGAGCTGAATTTTATTTCAACAGGAGTGACGTAATAAGGGGAATCATTCTCCAGTATCAGTGACGGCCCGTTATCCGCCAGGCTGAATGTCATTGCATCTGCGATGCGCTGAATGTTTGCAGGCTCCTTAAACGGTCGGTAAATCACTTTCAGTTGACTGTTCAGGCCGATCTCCATTTTATTCTTATCTTTCAATGCCTGGCTGTTTTATTCTGAAAACACCTCTCTTTTCGTCTGCGAACGGAGTCATTGATCGCTCTGGCCGGCCAGTCATGATGCTATTTTGCAAACGGTTTGGTGGAGGCGTTTTTTCGATGTGGTAGATGAGCGCGACAGCGCTCTCTAAGCCAGGAGATGCAGGAGATAACGTTCCCGCTAAGCGAATTATCCAGACCAGAAGGGGGACTGCTGACGAAGATCGCCGTCAGGTTTCATCAGAGAAAACCTGATACTGAAAATGTGAGTTGATCCTGACCGCGCGATGTGGACACAGCCCTGAACGAGATTCTGGTTTTCAAATTGTTCCGGGCTTGTACAGTAAACGGAGCGTTTTGCGGGTTGATGCGGGTTTGTCATGAGCCAACTCGGATTGAGAGTGTACTCACTTAGCCGCGTGTCCATTCTTTGTGGGAAGGATCGGTTTCTCTCCGTTGTCTCGCCAGCATGTTACCGCGTCAGATTCTCAGATCCTGCCCGGCCAAATCAAGTCAACATGGAACATATGCCTAAAATAACGCGTTATACCTCATAAACCGTCACGCAAAAAAAATTTATAAGTAACTGAAGCATAAGAAATTAAAACAAGATCTGATTAATCTGAATAAATTCTTAACTAAATTTTTAATAAAATAGAAAGTCATTGTAACATTCATTCATTGCTAAAGCGGTGCGATGAACTGTTGGTACTGAAAGATGGGTATTAAATTATTTAACAGGCTGATAATATTTAGAATGACTTTATTAACTGGCAACATGCTAATTCTAATTGATTTTATGATTTCACATTACTTCCTGATAGCATTTAATTAGCAATTCTCATTATTAGCGAGAGGGGGATAAGGTGGTCAGAGTGGAAGATGAGAGCTTGAGGATTAATATATTTGAAATTTTTTCTTATTAATGACTGTTATTAATAAATAAGAGTTAACGGTATTTGTTTTTGACAATAAAATAAATCTCATGTTAGGATTATATCCGTTGGTGAAGTTCTGAATCCATTTTTTGAAGTTACCGACTCGGACGTTGATGTTAATTTTACTTTAAGTAAAAGTTGAGGGTTTAATCATAAATATTAAGTGCATAGTTAATTTTTTCGTTGCCTTCCTGTTCTTTGTAATGTCATTTATAGTTATTGCTGGTGATAAGGGAAGCCTGTATTTCGCCGGTTATATCGTTGAGTCGACATGTAATAGCGGTCATATGGATGGTCGAATAAATATATCCTGTAACCTAATCAATAAAGAAACATACAACAAAACAAATATAAATAAAATAATCGAAAAGAACAGAGAGGGTATTCTTTTGATTAATAATAACTTTGCTCGAACGGCATCCTTTCGCTATCTGGACAAGATAAAGAGCGCTGCGCGTATCGAGATAATATACAGGTAGCGCCAGTTTTAAAATCCATATGGCGGAGAGGTGAGCATTCTTTAAAAAGCTCATCAGTGAAATGATTTTATTTTTTGCTGATGATTGACCTTCGCAAATCTGCGGAAGAGAAAATATAGTATTCTATATAAGAAAAATATATTGACATATATTCCTCTATTAAAGAATGAAAAGCAGGTGTGACTTCTATTATGTATCTATCGTACCTTTTAAAGTTTCCGTTCTCATTTAAATATTTCAGGATTTTTGATATTTGAGTTCGTGATACTGAAAATTCAGCAGCCAGCTGATTTAAGGTGTAATTAACAATGCCATTGTTTCTTACAGAAATGATATACAGGTATAAAAGTAAAGATCTTCCGCCATCTTTATCAATGTAAAAGTCAATTTTTTTGTTTATTTCCTTAAAAGTAACACCTTCAAATAATGGTACAGATACGCCATAGAAAAAATCACGTAAAAAGGAATTTGATTTAATGTTTTCGAAGCTAAAATTATAATCAGAATAAAGAGTGGCTAGGGGAGTAATCATTGATTTAACATATAGTATCACATCATTCATTCCTTTTTCAGTGATATCTAGTTTGATGGTTCTTTGATCGTCATCATCTCGAATGGTCAGAAGGCGCCCGGAAACCTTTAGTAATGAAATTATGGCAATAATAGTATTTGGACTGGAAATGGAGTTTTCGTGACAAATTTGTTTTATCTTTTTAATTGAATGCAGACGATGAGTAAATATAAAGCAGCACGCGATAAGTACAATATTAAATCTGGACTCATTTGAAATGTATTTGTAGAATGACGGTTGAATATGGCGTAAATCACTATTTAATTTATAAAAACATTCAATAGCAGAAATAAATTTCGCGTTTCTCTTAATATTTAAAGAGTTAGAGGTAATAGCAGCTTTTATTGCATCTGAAGACATGATGGTTCTCTAATAATAAAAATTAAACATTGACGAACCTGTGCTTCATCTATATTTAATCCTGACCGTTCAACCAGGTCAGGATGAATAATACATTCAGCGCATCCGGTATTTTCAATTTCGTTTTAAAACATCAAAAAGATCCCAGCGCGTTGGGGGGTAACGTCTGTTTTTGGCTGTAAACTCCACCCTTGTCATTAACTAAAAAAATCTCGACGCCATTGATGTTACTGATGTCAGATTTTATACTCGTTGAGATTTTTTTTGAGCTCATGGGAAGCAGAGACAAATCCATACTTTGACCTGATTTTAACGATGCGATCTCATTGCCTTTACGGCCAAATATGGCTAGTGATGCCAGATTAGCGACATAAGGCGTTGGATTATCCAGAGTGATATTTAAGCCGCTGTCACCTTTTTCAAGTTTGTATGTAACGAGCTGCAATTTTTGCCGAAGCTCGTCAGCATTCACTCTAAGTCGGGCTGGCCGATAAATAAGTTTTATCTGAGTCAGCATTGACAGCGTCACCTCATTGTCTTCCTTTTTATTATTGTTCACGGGCGGGATTTCAAAAATATTCAGCCAGTAAAGGCTTTCACGATCCTGAGGAATGTCCTTAAGCTCCCCTGAAAAAATTATCTTGATCTCATTTAATTTAAGCGGATCCATTTTTGACGTGACGGGTGTAACGAAAAATGGCGCGCTGGCCTTTTCCGGGGTTTTTGTGAAGTCTCCATTATCGACCCATAACTGAACGACCACAGGATACTTATTGGTGTTTACTAAAACTGAAGACTGAAGTTTATTATCACCGTCAAAAACAATACGGCTGTTTTCAGGTATAACGCCCGAATATGAAAAAAATGATAAACCCTGTAAAAACACAAGCAGGAAAAAACGCATTTTTCTTCCTTAAATTATGGGTAGCGAATCAAAACGGTGGCAGTAGACTTAATTCTACCGACGGTGGGGTCAATATTAGGAAGTTTTTTCAACGTCGCTACGTATGTTTTTCTGTAAAGCGTTGTGGCATTGACCGCATTTTTACTTATCTCAGTACTGGCGCTCAGTATAGGATCCCATCCAGCAGAACGTTCTTGATCAAGATTGGTAAATCCAGCGCAGTATGAAGTACTACCCGAAACTGTGGCAACACAACCATCCCAACTAACAAAGTTCAAACTGTAACCATCTGAATTCTTCAGCTGAATACCTACACCTTTAGCAATGTTAGAAGAATTGTAATCATCCGATACCAGATAGGTTACACCACCCGTTGCAGGGTTGATCAGACCCAGCGTTTTTGCGGTATTAAATGCTGAAATTGAAGGCTGTAATCCCACTGCTATTGCAGAAGTACCGATGGTTTTATTGATAGTATTGTCACACTCCAGGGTCACATCAAAGTTTCTGGAAACACTTCCGCCAGATTTCATCTGGCTTACGGTCACGGTGGGGAAGATGACATAAGGCGTAGTCGTTCTGACAACACAGCTGGGCGTGTAAGAAAAAGTCGCTGAAGGGCTTCCGTTAAGCCCAATTGGCACAGAGTAATCCCAGGCCCAAAAGTCTTTGTTTGAGTCCGCGCCTACCCTAACAACAAACCCACCTGTACCCAGTAAGTTGATATAGCCACTGGGTTGACCACATCCAGCCGCTAATCCGCCAGCCGGATAATAGTCTGCAGACCAGACCTGGTTAACATTCGATGTCTGGCTGGTTGGAATAATCATTTCATCCCTTGCCGGATGGCAATAATTATTTGCCACTTTGTCTCCGGCAGCATCCGTAGTCGCACCATATGGCTGAGACCATTTAACTAAAGTAGCAATAACTTTAGGTATATGTTTTTTCCTTACTACGAAACCACCTCCCGATGTATCCTCGGTAGTGACTGGAACTGAACTTTGTTGCCAGATTCTTGAAAAGACTTCGCCTGAACTTGCCAGGGTCAGTTTGATGCCTACATAGGGAAACTGAGTGGCAAAAAAACCCGGATTTCCGGGGATTTCATAAAAGCCGCCAATGCGACTATCACCATTAGTAGCGAATGCCCAGGCTAAACCCTTTTTATCATTTTGAGAGGTGCAGGTTAAAATAACTGCTTCATCACTAAGACCAGCCAGTGCGCCCTGTGTTATTGCATTATAGTTAGAAATACCGGTCGCCAGGATGGTGCCCACAGGTTGTAAGTAGGTACTTGAAATATTAATACGACCAACACCAATGGAGGCGGTATCATAATCATAACCTGTAATCCTACTCCCCATAATTCCACTGCAGGATGCATAAGAATGCGACAGAAAAAATAAACCTAGTAGGGGTGTCAGGCTAACCATCTTTTTAAACATACATACCTCAGTTATTAAAGACACATTGCCGAAACTTTTATAAGTTTTTCGTTAATTAGCTCAGGGCTGAAATTATAGGATGCAGAGCACTTTTCACTTTTAGTTTCTCCCCATGAGACTTTTATTTCCCCGGCGCTGCTTTGTGAGCGGAAATATGCCATATTGCTCTGTCCAACAATACCGACATCCTTTCCTTTATTGTCAGTAATTACAGCCCCTATTGGGATCGACAAATTATCTTTGGTGTTCAGTTTAACTAACAACGGGTAGCCCTTATTTGTTTTGAATTTTAACATGATGGCTGAACCGGCATAGGGCGCCACGCGCTGTTCAGATGATTCAATGTCCACATTATTATTTATTAATCCATCAGAAGTCAGGCCAACTGAATTATAGCGATAGGGCATCAATGATGGCACAAGCGCATAACCGCTACTGCTAATTGTAGCTCCCTGACCATTGTAGACTTTTGCACCGGTTGCATCTTTCGCTTCAATAATACCAAATGTATTACCTAAATAGGGCCCAAGCAACACACCACCTGAATGGGCAACTATAGCACCGGTCATTCCCATACCCAGTTGGGTATAATCTTCGCCTCTGGCTCCATTTAAACTCATTGATGCCAGAGAGTATTGTTTGTTGAGGTTAGCAGCATAGGCGGTTTGATGTCCTTGCTCACTGTGGTTAATATTGAGATTATAATTGTAGGGTGCATTCTGATCGCCCATAACACCGCTGAGTGCAGTTTGATACTGGTTTCCGTTATTTTTTTCAAAATATACTGAGCTCGAAACGGACGTTCCCGATGATCCAAATGGGATGTTAACCGTCAGCATAGTTACAGTGTCATAGCTTGACGATGAGCTATTTTCAAAATAGTAAATACCATTCTTTTTCCTGGAAATGGACAGGCTTGCATTTATTCTGTTGAATAACGTCTTGCTGTAGTTTACTTGATAATAAAGATCGCGAGAGCGACCACCATTATATTCTTGTGTCGAAGCGGACATGCTGACATTACCAAAATCATTAAAGGGCTGGTAAACTGCAGCAGTAAGACGGTACTTTTGCAAGTAGGTATTTGAATTCCATGTGTTGACTTGACCTTCATTCAAATAGTGCTGCTCGTAGATGAAGTCAGTAAATTCGCGATATCCGGATGTAGAATAGCGATAACCAGCCAGTGAAATGTTAGTATTAGTTGGCTGAAAAGTTTTTGAATAGGTAATGTTTGCCATGCCGCCATTTTTAACACCGTATCTCCCACCTAAATTTGCAGAAGATAATGTTGTGTTAATACCGAGCGCCCCATACTCAGTGGAAAAAACGCTGCTTATTACGCCTGATTTGTAATCATTCGCTATGCGGGCACCACCACCAATAGTGATGAAGTTATTTAAACCATACTGTATTGTAGAGTCAAAAAATTCTTTATCAGCAACCAGATCGCGTGTTCTACCGCCAACTGTTGAAAATTTGATTTTACCAGGTCGAACAGAATCAGGCACCGCTGAAAATGGAACTAAAAAACTTGTCTTTGAACCGTCAGACTCGATAACGGTAACATTCAGATCTCCATTGTAGCTCGTAGGGTTTATGTCCCTTATGTCAAAGTTTCCTGGAGGTACTGTTGTCTGATAGATAATGGCATCGTTTTGTCGTACCTCGACCAGTGCGTTAGTTCTGGCTATCCCAGAAATTACTGGGGCATATCCCTGTTCAGAAACAGGATACATTCGCTCGTCGGAAGATAATTCAAATCCATTGTATCCCAGTCCGCCAAAAAACTGACCGGAGGTGTTTATTTTACCAACAAGCAAATTGCTTTTTAAGCTATAAACAGGCCTTTGAACATAGCTTGAGATATTGTTCCAGGATGAATTATTGCTTTTGCCGGAGCCATAACTGCTGGTGCTGTAATTGTAGTTTGAAAGCTGCCGGAACTGCCAAAGGCCTAAATTTAATCCTGAGTTCAGGCTCAGATAGCTATAATCACTGTTCCCGGAGTTAACCCCGGATTGTTTGTTATGAAAATAATTCAGCACATAGTTAGAAAAAAGAACGTTGCTGCCTCTGTTCAGAGAGGACTCACTAATTTCGCCGCTGTCATTCTTTAGCGAGGCCTGCGGCGCATTGAACTCTAATGCAAGTTCAGAACTTAACTCGACAGTTGAGTTTGCACTGATTTGTGAGAGCTCCACGCAGGAACTGTCTTTTTTTAAATCAATAAATTTATGAATGATTTTATCTGTAAAACCCGCTTTTTCTAATATTGATTGCGTTAAACATATTGCCGTTTTTTTATTACGCTCTACTACTAATACAGTATCCTCGCCAACGCTAAAGCCATTTATAATGATTGGCGTGTTTTTATACTCACCCGCTGATGCAGATTTACCGGCAGTGAGCTGCGCCAAAGTACTCTGGCTGATATTACTGCCCCTGAACATTTTTTCATCAAAAACTAAATTTTCATCTAAGCCACTAACTTCACCAAAGGCTTTCTGCTGCGCACTTGCCATAAAGCATAAAATCAGAATGCAATTTATAAGATTAAATTTAGTTTTCTTTTTCATTTTAAGGTGATCTTATAGGTTGAGATTCCACCCAGGTCATTTATTAGACTAATACTAAGAGCCACATCGGAAGCATTGCTGTAAGGCTTCACCCTGAATACATTGCTGCTAAATGGTTTTATCATACTCAACTCAGTTTCCTGATTTAACGATATAACTTTGCCATTTTTCGCTATCTGTAATTTTGTTGGCGTAATATAAAATGGTGAATTATTCGTTATGCTTATTTCACCAACACTCAAATTTCTCAAATCAGCTTTCAGGTAGGTATCTAATTTTTCGCTGTCATAACCTAAACCTGTTGGTCTGTAAAACAGCTTTACCGTACTTTTATATGATACAAGTAATTTATTTTCGTTTTTGCTTGAAGCAGGTAACTGAACAAAGTTCAGAAAGAAAAGAGTTTCCCTGTCCCCGGGTAAATCACCACCTGTAAACATCAGTTTCGCTGACTGGCCTTTATTTGGGTCAATTCTGAAAATTGAAGGGGTGACGACAAATGGCGCATCATCACTGCCAGAGGATGTTTCTTTACGATTTATCCATATATTAATGACGCTGGGGACATTATCGGAAGATCGAAATTTCAGATCTACTGTCTGTTTATCAGATGGATAAATGATCCGAGTGCCTATCAATATCACCGATGCAGAAGCTGCGTGGATTGTTGAAATGAACAGCAATGTGTAAAGAAATAATTTTCTGACACTTAATGAAAAAAACATATTGAGCACCTGAGTGGTATCAGGAGATGGAAGTTATCCATCTCCTGTTAATTACAAATTTATTTGTAGGTCAGAGCATATTGTAATTGGGTTTCTACTTTACCTATACTTGCAGCCCCAGTTGCATAGTACTGAGCGGTAAATGGAAATTCCAGTTGGCTGGTGCCGGTTGGGAGATTAACAAGAGTTGGAGTAACATACTCACCGGAGCTGAAATTGATAGTGCTTGTTCCATTATTGTAGTTATCAATAATTTGAATAGACACGTTATCAGCAGGATTAGCTGTAGCCAGGTTTTTCAGATTACCACCGGTGGTTGTTGAAACTGGAACAAGTCTCATCCCTACGGTTTTCTCCGTTGCCGCAGTACAGCCACCTACAACAAATTTAAAGGGTGTTGCACCAGCCGTTTTAGCTGCCTCAGCGAGATCGCCTGCAGGCGTCGTTGGAAGAAGAACCGATACATTACCTGTTGTACCATTGACGGTTACATTACATGTTGAGTCAGATACTTCGCCTAAAAAAGTGACGGTATTATCTGCATACACTACAAAAGGTAACATCAAAGCAATACCTAACGCTGTAATTTTCATACATTTATCCTCAATTGCATTTTACAAAGGTATATGAGTAAGGCTTCTGTTAAAGTGTTTACCTACTGCCACACTAATGATGAATTAAGCGGCTTTATTCAACTTCTTCACTTTTAAAAGTTATCCCGACTCCAGCACTCAAAAAAAAGTGTTGTCACGGATTTGAATAATTAGAGTAAGTTTGATTCAACAATTAATTGGATAACCTCTCTATTGCATAATCGCATATAAAGAAATCAGAGGATATTTCCTGGTGAAGCCTGGTTGTGTATGTTTTTCAGAATTTCATATCATCATCCTTTAAAAGAAGATCAACATATTAAAATATGTCCATCAAATGGCACCGCAACTTCTACGCCCTGCAATATCAAATAATAAATAGATTAATTTTTTTTCTGGGATGATTATGGACGTTAGTTTTTCTTATGTCAAATTTGCACACAAAAAAAATCATTTTTCACTGAACTTTTTATCTTTTTGATTTTTATGGGTTTTATTTTTAAAAGCTTAGTGCTCAAGAAAATATTAATTTGTTTTACTAATGTCAATTGCCCTTATCTTGTTAATTATTTGTTAATTTTTGTTCGTTGAATATGTCTTTTTTAACTTAATAGTAAGTTCCGGGCTGAAAATTAACGTCTCTGCTGTGAGATAGTCTGAGTGGTTTTTTTGTTGTTTTTATAAATAATGATAATGGTTCCGATAAGGATTCTTATGATGTGTTGCCGGAACGTGATCGCTGAAATCAAGAACATTTAAATATTTCTGGCAGGTGATTTTTACGAGTGGTAAACGTTGTGGCAGGAGTTAAGGCCAGGTCACCTTACCGGGTATTTTCCCACTGAAACTTTAACAGGAGTATTTAATTTTCGTTGGCAGGTTGACCCTGTTGATTGTATCGAAGTTTGAGGGGCTTACGGGTAACAGACATGGTTCTTTGATATCAGCAATCAGGATGTTGCCTGGACGGACGCATAGTGCAGCAGCGCCGATGCAAGTCTGTGGAAAACTGGTACTAAAATTTTACACATGGTCGAAATATGGCGACTACCCGGAGGGCATGACCGACAGCGATGTTGACGAGCCAGTGACCGCGATCGTGAATTCGTTCACCCAGCTCGTGCCGGGAGATTTACATTTACCACGTTTTCGACAGACGGTTGCACGTGCAGTTGAATTGGCGGGCCAGGGGCAGGAAGTTGAAAATCGCTGATTTAGCAACGCACTGATTTCGGGCCAAAATCAACAGGCAAGGAGGAGGCACTGGTGCTGACCTTTATGATTGATGCGGCGCGACACATCGCGCCGCTGTGGCATAAGGCATTGATTAACCGGCCATCTCACGCTTAAACACCGCAAGCGTATGCGCTTTAACGCGCACAAACTCCGGATGGCTCATTATCTCGGCCGTGCGCGGGCGCGGCAGTTCAAACGGCACCACTTCCGCAACGCGGGTAGGGCGGCGCGTCAGCAGCAGGATCTCATCCGCCAGAAACACCGCATCCTCCAGATCGTGTGAGACGATCAGCATGGTGACACCGGTCGCCAGTTGAACCTGCTGTAACTTATCGCGGATAAACAACGTCATCTCAAAGTCCAGCGCTGAGAAAGGCTCATCGAGGAACATGACTTCCGGATTCGTCGCCAGCGCACGCATGATACATACCGTTTGCTGTTGTCCGCCGGAAAGTTCATACGGATAACGTTGCAGATCGAAGCGAATATCAAACATCTCTGCCAGTTCAGCCACACGTTGTTTTACCGCCGCCGCTTTCATACCCTGACGTTTTAACGGATAGGCAATATTGTGCCAGGCGGTTAACCACGGAAAGAGCGCATCGCGGTAATTCTGGAACACATAGCCGATATTGGTTTCTGCAAGGGTTTTACCGTCGAACAGAATTTGCCCGCGATCGACAGGGATCAATCCGGCTATCATATTCATCAGCGTCGATTTACCGCAGCCGTTAGGACCAAATATCGAAACGATTTTCCCTTTAGGTAAGTCGAGGTTAAGGCACTGATACAGCGGCTGCCCGGCAAAACTTTTATCCAGTTCACGGATCGTGACATGGGTATTGGGTTGGGGGTAATGAGGTTTCTTCATGCTTTACCACTCCAGTGCACACAGCGCTTTTCAATTAGCAGAAAGCCCAGATTCAGCAGATAGCCGAAGGCCCCGGTAATCAGAATCGATGCGTACATATCTTTAATGTTAAACAGCTGCTGCGCATCAATGATGCGGTGCCCCAATCCGGTTTCAGACCCAATAAACATTTCGGCGACAATCACGATCACCAGCGCCATGGAGACACCGGTACGTAAGCCGACAAACGTCTGCGGCAGGCTTTCCATTAGCATGATGTCTTTAAATACATGCCAGCGTGAAACGCCCATCACCTGCGCGGCCATAATGCGCGTCTTCCTGGCGTTCATCACGCCGTAGGCGCTGTTAAACAGGATCACCAGCACCGCGGCAAATGCGGCGATGGCAATTTTGTTGGTATCGGTAATGCCGAAAATCAGCATAAACAGTGGGATGAGTGCGGAGGAGGGCGTGGAGCGGAAAAAATCCACCAGGAACTCAACGCTGCGGTACAGCCGTTCGCTGCTGCCCAACATCACCCCCAGTGGTACGCCGATCGCCGCCGCCACAACAAAGGCCATCAGGGTGCGGTAGAGCGTGTCCTGAATATCCTGGTTCATACTGCCGTCTGCCAGCGCGCTGAACAGATAGCCGAGGGTATCCCCCGGCGAGGGCAGCAGGACCGGGTTCAGCCATTTAGCGCTGACCGCCGTCTGCCACAGCAGAAACAGCAGCAGTGGACCGATCAGCGGCAGTAACCTGTGTCGCAAAACTTGCATCATGGCACCTCTCCTTATGCGCGATAAATCAGAGACTCAACCTGCAGCGGCTGACTGAAAATTTTCCGCTCGGTGAACACATCGTAAAATTTCTGGAACCATTGCAGGTTTGTGCCGGTTAGCTGGTCGTACATGACAAAACCCGGCAGCGGCACCTCTTTTACCAGCGCCGCCTCAATGCCGGTATAACCTGCCACATACTGCCGTGCCTCGTCCGGCTGCTGCTGGATAAATTTGACCGCGTCACCATAAGCATCAATCAGCTGTTTCGCCCGTGCCGGATCAGCCTTGATAAAATGGCTGGTCAGCGCCGCCGCACCACCGAACCACGGCGCGCTGGCATCCCCCAGGACATATTTGGAGATTACCCCGGTCTCCAGCACTTTCCCCATCCCCTTCATCCGCGCCACGGTGCCCGTCGGTTCCAGCGTGTAGACGCCATCAATCTGTCCGGTGGCTAACGACGGAGCATGCTGACCGACCGGCAACTCAATCACTTTGGTATCGCTGAAACCATTTTTTTCCAGGATGATCTTCGCCATCGTGACATTCTGAATGCCGGGGCCGCAGGCGATGCGTTTACCCTTCAGATCGCGAATCGATTTAGCGGTGCTGTTGACCGGCACCAGAAATTCATCCAGCACCATTTCTTCATTGGAAGGGTTCGAACAGATGATTTTGAACAGGTCCGGGCTGGTAATCGCCCCTAAACCCATCGCTCCGGTGGCTGTACCGTTGGCACAACCATGAATTCGCCCGGTGATCATGGCTTCGACCACCTGCTGCGGACTGGCAAATTTAACCGCCCGCACGTTCAAACCGGCTTGTTTAAAGATCCCTTTCTCAATGCCGACGTACAGCGGTAACCCTCCGACAATCGGCCAGTAGCCTATCAGAATCTCATCGTCTGCAGCCCACGCCGCCGGGCTGCCCAACATGCCGCTGAGCGCGACGCCACCCAAGGTCAGCATGGAATATTTCATGATCTGACGACGCTGAGCGTTAATTTTCTCTTTATCGTTGTTGCGCACGGTGATTCCCCTATGTGTTTACCTGCTATACGGACTTGTATACAAGCCAGCGAAAACAATGCAGGAACTGTGCCAGATCACAAAGATGTCGTGCGTGAGGGGTTTCGGACCTGTGTGGCTAAGCGAGATAAAGGTCATGGTGCATCCGGCGCACTATGGCGATACACGAGGGGCGGGCATGCCTCGCCCGCCATGAATCTATTAGCGCATATCCGGGTACACGCCCGGTCCAATTGGCAGGCCCAGCGCATACCATGCCAGCAGCAGCGCAATCCACACGATGAAAAATACCAGCGGATACGGCATGATCAGCGTGTAGTAAGTGCCCAGTTGCGCGTCTTTACGGTAGCGCTGCAGGAAGCCGAGAAACAGCGGCAGGAAAGGGGACATTGGCGACAGCGGCAGCACGGCTGAGTCGGCGATGCGGAAAATCATCTGCGCGAAGGCCGGGTGGAAGCCAAGCAGCATAAACATCGGTACGAAAATCGGCGCGAGTATCGACCAGATAGCCGACCCGCTGGCGATAAACATGCACAGAAATGCTGACAGAAACATCAGGCCGATAAACGCCGGAGCGCCGCTCATTGCCAGCTGCTCCAGCAGGTCGGTCAGCCCCACCGCCATAAACGTTCCCATGTTGCTCCAGTTAAACATCGCGACAAACTGGGCCAGCGGAAACACCATCACAATAAATCCGGCCATACTCTTCATCGGCTCAATCAGCAGAGCGGGCACGTCGTCCGGACGTTTAATCTGCTTTGTCGCCACGCCCCAGGTAATCGCCACCACAAAGAAGAACAGAATAATCAGCGGTACGATGCCTTTGATAAAGGGTGAGGGGATGATCGAGCCGCTGTCCGGGTCGCGCAGCATCGAGCCTTCCGGCACCACCATCAGCGCAACCAGGCCGATAAACAGTGCGGCGGCGATAGCGCTCATCAGCAGGCCACGGTTTTGCAGCGGCGTCAGGCTGGCGAGTTTCTCCTTACTGTTGCCCTGCCACGCGGGCAGGCGCGGCTCGACGAATTTATCAGTCAGCAGGCCGCCGGCAATCGTCAGCACCACCACCGAACTCGCCATAAAGAACCAGTTATCCACCACGCTGACGTGGACCGTATTGCTGACCGCTTTCGCCGCCTCGCTGCTGATGCCGGAGAGCAGTACGTCGGTGGTGACAATCAGCAAATTAGCGGTAAAGCCCGAAGCCACTCCGGCAATCGCCGCCAGCAGCCCGGCAACCGGATGGCGGCCGACAGCGATAAACATCAGCGCGCCGAGCGGTGGCATCACCACCAGCGCGGCATCAGACGAGATATGGCTGAAGAAAGCGATAAACAGCACCATATAGCTGGCGTAGCGGGCGCTGACAAATGAGGCCATCTTATTCATTAGCGCCTGCAGCAGACCGGTGCGCTCCGCTAATCCGGCCCCGAGCATCAGGGCAAGGATCGAGCCAAGCGGAGTAAACCCACTGAAGTTCTTGATAATATTCGGCAGGAGCCACTGAATGCCCGCGACGCTCAGCAGGTTCTTTACCTCGACCATTTTGCCGCTGGCTGGGTTTTTCACCGCTATGCCAAACCAGGAGAGCAGCGCGGTCGACACCATCAGCACCGCGATCAGGTAAACAAATAACAGAAACGGATTGGGCACTTTGTTGCCAATGCGCTCAATCCAGTAAAAGATTTTTCCCGGGCTTTTGTTGGCCGCTGTGGTTTCGCTCATGGATCATCCTTATGCCTTGTCGTCGTTACGGTGTTGTTTGCGTTTTATCTTTAATTTAACGGGGCCGGGATCGAGCCAGGCCTCCGGGTAGTGCTTACCGCGTTAAGCCAGCGGCGTCGGTTTCACGCCCGGTGGAACAGGGCAGTGATAGGGCTGTTTTGCCCGCTGTTGGCGAAACTCCCGCTGCGCCTCTGCCAGCAGTTGCGTATCGCTGAACAGAGCCAGTGCGGTCGCCGCCAGTGTCTTCCCTGCAAGACACATGCCTTTATGGGCAATGGTAGTGCGTCCCTGGGCGACCAGCTGCCAGCTGTGCAGTGCGGTGCCGAAGGTAAAGCAGGGGGTGAAACACTGTGCGGTCGGGGCCACCCAGCTGACGTCGCCAACGTCGGTGGAGCCGTACAGCACCTCCTCACTGGCGCAGTAGGGCGCCACGCTGTCCATCAGCACGCGCTCCCCCAGCTCCTCAACCCATTTACGGCCTGCTTCACCCCCGGTACGCGCGGCGTTGAGGCCCGCGTTACGCAGATCGTCCGCGCTTAACGTCTGTCGGATCTCGCGGGCAAACTGGTGCTCAGCGCTGCTGTATTCGGGCAGGCCGAAGTGGCTGAGCTGGCGATACATCAGCCGTTCGAGTGTCCGGTTAGGCTGATAGTTGGAGCAGGCTTTTTCAAAACGCAGTGTCATTTCTGTGCCGGTCATCAGTGCTGCACCGCGCGCAATATCGGTTACCCGCTGGTAAATATCCTGCAGCTGATCGAGCTGTGGCGCGCGCATCAGGTACAGCACTTCCGCCTCCGCCTGCACCACGTTGGGGGAACTCCCCCCGCTGTTGGTCACCGCATAGTGCAGCCGCGCTTCAGGAATAATGTGCTCGCGCAGGAAGTTAGCGCCGGTGTTCATTAACGTGACGGCATCCAGCGCGCTGCGTCCGAGGTGTGGGGCGTTGGCGGCGTGGGAGGCCATCCCGCTGAAGTGGAAAGCTGCCTGAATATTGGCGAGGGTGGCGGTATTAAACATGCCGCTGAACCCTTCCGGATGCCAGGTGAGTGCGGCGTCGACATCGTCAAACAACCCTTCGCGCACCATAAAAGTTTTGCCGGAGCCGCCTTCTTCACCCGGGCAGCCGTAAAAGCGGATGGTGCCCTTTATGTCGTGCTGTTGCAGCCAGGCTTTGACCGCGCAGGCGGCGGCCAGCGCGGCAGTGCCGAGCAGGTTATGACCGCAGCCGTGGCCGTTGCCATCGGCTACCAAAGGTGTGCGCGTGCTGCTTCCCGCCTGCTGGCTCAGCCCGGCCAGCGCGTCATATTCGCCCAGCAGGGCAATCACCGGCTGGCCGCTGCCGTAGCTGGCAATAAACGCCGTTTCAATACCGCCCGCAGCCTGCTCAATGCGAAACCCCTCCTTCTCCAGCGCGCCGGACAGCAGCCCGGCGGCAAAGGTTTCCGTGAAGCGCGTTTCCGGCTGGTCCCAGATGGCGTCACTCAAGGCCGTGAAGCGCGCCTGATGCTGGTCGATATAGTGTGCGATAAACGCATTCATCTGCGGGTTCATACGGCCTCCGGCTCAAATTCTTTAATATTGAGGGCAATTGCTGCGAGGGTCTTCACCGCCACGGCTATCACCTGCTCATTGAAGTCGAATTTCTCGTTATGATGCCCGGCACTCAGCTCGGTGCCGAAAATAATGTAGGAAGCCTGGCCGCCGTGCTGCTTCACCCGCTCCATCATGTAGGTGGCATCTTCCGAACCGGCCGCCGCGCCGCGCCTGTCAACCAGCGAGGTCAGCTCGGGAATATGCCGGGCCTGGTGGCGGATATAGCGTACCCACGGCGCGGTCGGCTGGCTGCTGCGCGCCGCGCCCATCAGCGTCACCTGATGTTCCACGCCGTACATCGCGGCGGCACCGGCCAGGGTTTGCAGGGCGCGCTGATAGATAAAGTCGTTAATTTCATTGGTGGCTCCGCGGGTTTCCACCTTCATCATCGCCCGGTCGGGCACCACGTTGCGCCCGGTACCTGCCTGCAACACGCCAACGTTTACCCTGGCGCTGCCACCACTGTGTTGAGTCAGTGTATGCAGCGCCAGCGTGGCCTGCGCGGCGGCCAGCAGGGCGTTGCTGCCCTCTTCCGGGCGCGCGCCTGCATGGGCGGCATTGCCGCGAAAGCTGACGTCGAGCTTGGTGGTCGCCATAAAGTTATCGCTGCCGCATACCAGCTCTCCGGCGGGCACCCCGGTGCCAATGTGAATGGCGGTAAAGAAGTCGACATCATCGACCACGCCCGCTGTGACCATCGATTTCGCGCCGCGCGTGCCCTCTTCGGCAGGCTGGAAAATCAGCTTGATGGTGCCGTTTAATTCTGGCTCGAACTGTTTCAGTACCGCAGCGAGCCCAAGTCCGATAGTGGTATGGCCGTCGTGGCCGCAGGCATGCATCATTCCCGGATTAATGGAGCTGAAGCCCTCGGCATACGGGCGGTGCTCCGCGCTCTGGTTCTCAATCACGTCGAGTGCGTCCATATCGACGCGGAACGCCATCACCGGGCCGGGGCGACCGGTCGCCAGCGTGGCAACAATCGCGCAGAAGCCGCCAGAGAAGTGCGGCAGCCACTCGGGCAGCGCTCCCTGCTCCAGTGCACGCTGCTCATGTTGAGCCAGCACTTCCGGCGAGGGCAGCCCCATGCGTGCTTCTGCGTTAACCACCTCCTTGCCCAGCTGTAGCGCGTAGCCAAGGCGATGGAGTTCGGCGGCGACCAGCGTGGCAGTGCGGAATTCCAGCCAGCCAGATTCAGCAAATTTATGCAGGTCGCGGCGGCACGCCTGCAGACGTGGCGCAATCTCTTTCACAAAGTCAGCGATAGCCTGGTACATTGGTTCATCCTTCTGAATTGGACCTGATGTTTTCAGGGGGGACTTTCTTTTCTACACAATGGATCTCGCAGGCAGAAGATGCCAATATCTTGTGATTGATAATCAATGGTTATCATAAAAACGGAGATCCGATGCCCGCACCCATTAAGCTGCACCAGCTGCGTGCCTTTGTTGATGTGACGCGCCACGGTAGTATTCGCGCCGCCAGCCGTGCCGCAGGCTTGTCCCAGCCGGCTTTAACCCGATCGATTCAGGAGCTGGAGGAGGTGCTTGGCGCACGGCTGTTTGTCCGTCGACGTCAGGGTGTGGCGCTGACTGAAATCGGTGATAATTTTTTCCAACATGCGAGCCTGATCATAGAAGAGCTGCGCGTCGCTCAGGATGATATCCAGCAGCGGCTGGGGCTGGCGGGCGGCACGGTCAACATCGGGGTAGGCGGCAGCATTGCCCGCATCCTGATGCCGCCGGTGATCACCCAGTTCCGCCGTAAGTTTCCCAACGTGAAGATCCGCATTGTTGAAGGGCAGCTGGTCTCAATGATCCCTGAATTACGCCAGGGGGAGCTGGATTTCACCATCAATACCTCCTATCCCGGCCATCTGGACAGCGAGCTGAGTTACGAACGACTGATGGAGCGTGAATACCGCGTCGTGGTGCGCAAGGGGCACCCGTGCGAGCACGCAACTTCCCTGGCGGAGCTTCAGCACTGCGACTGGACCATGCCAACGCCGCGCGGCAGCTATTACCGCCTGCTGCATGACTTGCTGCACGATATGGGGATGGCACCGGCCATCAGCGTCACCTGCGAAACCTTTGTGGCCTGCACCAGCCTGATCGCGCAGAGTGACTTTGTCAGTATTCTCTCCAGCGATGTGATCGGTGACCCTGTTCTGGGTAATCATCTGGTGGCGCTAAATATTAAAGAGCAGCTGCCCCATGCTACTTTCTATTTAGTTCAGCGTAAGGACACGACGCTGACTCCGATGGGGGCCGAGCTGGCGCGTTTATTTCGTATTTACTGCACTGAGTCTGCTAAAGCTAAATAATCATCTCGACCTGTGAAATGGTGAAAGGCTGAAAACTAAGCTGAGTGACTTTCGTATTAAATGCGGGCTAAATGTGGAAAGGTTTTGAAGCCGTTTTGCCGATATACGGCGAAGACCAGGTGTCGCAAAATTTTGCGATATTCTTGATTGGTACTTCCGTATTTCCGGTATCAGGGAGGGCGGGTTCGCAGTCAGGAAACTGGCATATCCTCATTCATAACGACAAAGATAAATTCAGACATTGAACCGGATAAAAGTGAACAAAGAGTGCGAATAGCATCCTTTACTCAATGTGTTATTTATTAATTAGCTGAAGCGCTTCAGTGGGATAATTTTTCTCTGATAAACGGGTGTTTTATTATATTTATTAACATTTTCATCTTTCCTGTCTCTCCTTTCTTATGAGGGTATCGCCTATTTTATCCCAGCGGTATACCGGTTTGAGGTGCCGTGTTGGCCCAGTCCGGGCTGGCTTTGTGCGATTCACTGGAAGAAGAAAATGGCAAATAATGGTCCTGTCGCCCAGGGACGGCGACGTTTTTTACAACACTCTCTGGCGCTTATCCCACTGGCTACGGCAGCAGGTGGCGGGATAGTTTCTCTCAGCGCTCCGGCGGTCAGCGCACCGCCTCCCCAGGGGGTTTCTCCCGACTATATCCCGCAGTTTTTCAACCCGGAGGAGTGGCGTTTCATCAACAGCGCCTGCAATCGCCTGATCCCGGAAGACAGCAACGGCCCCGGTGCCGTCAGCGAGGGCGTGCCGGTATTTATTGATAAACAGATGGAGCTCCCCTACGGCCACGGACAGCTGTGGTATATGCATCCCCCCTTTGCCGACGCGGCGCCCGAGCTGGGCTACCAGTCGTCGCTGGTGCCACGTGAGATCTACCGTTTGGGTATCAGAGCGCTTGACCAGCATTGCCAGCAGCAGTTTAAGGCGGCATTTGCTGACCTGCAGGCGGAACAGCAGGACGCCTTGCTTCACCAGCTTGAAAGCGGCGAGCTGAACTTTAACGATCTGCCGGGCCAGCAATTCTTCACCCAGCTTCTGGAGAACACTAAAGAAGGGTATCTGGCAGATCCCCGGCACGGTGGTAATCAGACGCTGGCCAGCTGGCAGCTGATAGGTTTTCCCGGGGCTCGCGCCGACTTTCAGGATGTGCTGGCGCATCCTAATCAACCATACCTGCTGCCTGCGGTCAGCATTTCTGGCCGCAGAGGAAGCTGAAAAATGGATACCATCAAACACAATCCTGTCGATGTACTGATTATCGGTTTTGGCTGGACCGGTTCGCTAATGGCAATGGAGCTGGCTGACAGCGGGCTGAATATTCTGGCGCTGGAGCGTGGAGAAGATCGCGATACCTGGCCTGATTTCGCCTATCCGCGTAACGCCGACGAGCTGACTTACGGCATCCGTCTTAAGCTGTTTCAGAATGCCGCAAAGGAGACGTTGACCGTGCGTCATACGCCGCGTGACCACGCGATGCCGTATCGCCGTTTTGGCTCTTTTCTGCCCGGCAACGGTGTGGGCGGGGCGGGGGTTCACTGGAACGGCATGCTGTGGCGGCCGCTGGAGGCCGATCTGAAAATGCACAGCACGGTAACCGAGCGTTATGGTGCGAGCGTTATCCCGGCGGATATGACGCTTCAGGACTACCCGGTCAGTTATCAGGAGCTGGAACCGTTCTTCGATAAGTTTGAGAAAATATGCGGCACGGCGGGGCAGGCGGGCAACGTCAACGGCGTCAAGCTGGCGAACGGCAATCCCTATGAAGCGCCGCGCAGTGCGCCCTATCCGACCCGGCCATTAACGCCGCAATACAGCGCACAGCTGTTCACTGCTGCGGCAGAAAAACTTGGCTACCATCCGTTTCCCATTCCGGCGGCCAACTGTAGTGAACCCTATAAAAATCCGTATGGGGTACAGCTTGGGGTCTGCAACTACTGTGGCTACTGCGAGCGTTTCGGTTGCTTCAACGGTTCGAAGGCCTCGCCACAGTCGACGGTGTTGCCCGCGCTGCGTCAGCACAGCAATTTTCACCTGCGGACCGGGGCGCAGGTCATCCGCATTAATACCGACGCCAGCGGAAAGCGGGCAACGGGTGTTATCTGGGTGGATAACAAAGGTCAGCAGCATGAACAGCCCGCCGATCTGGTGATCCTCAGTGCGTTCCAGCTACATAACGTGCGTCTGCTGCTGCTGTCGAAAATCGGCAAACCCTATGACGTGGAGAGTGGTGAAGGGGTGGTGGGCCGCAACTACGCCTACCAGATGAACGGGGGGATCAGCCTGTTCTTCGGCGAGGAAACCCGATTCAATCCGTTTGCCGGAGCGGGTGCATCGGGCGTCTTTATCGATGACTTTAACTCGGAAAACTTTGACCATACCGGCCTCGATTTTATCGGTGGTGCCACTATCGGCGCGGCGATCAGCGGCGGCCGGCCTGTTCAGCAGATGCCTTTGCCAAAAGGCACCCCGCAGTGGGGCAGTGCCTGGAAACAGAGCATCAAACAGCACTATCTGCACACCATGAGCATCGGTTCGTCCGGCTCGGTGATGCCCTACAGGCAGTGTTATCTCGACCTCGATCCGACTTACTGCGACGCGCACGGTCAGCCGCTGCTGCGTATGACCTTTGACTGGCAGCCAAACGAGCTGAAGATGACGCAGTTTATGCAAGGCAAAGCAGAGGAAATCGCCAAAGTCATTGGTCCGAAGCACTATGAAGTCAATTTTATGAACCTCGATTCGCATTACGATGTGCGTCCGTATCAGTCAACGCACACCACCGGGGGCACGGTGATGGGTGATAACCCAAAAACCAGCGTGGTGAACAAGTACCTGCAAAGCTGGGATGTGCACAATCTGTTTGTGCTGGGGGCATCGGTGTTTCCGCAAAACCTGGCCTACAACCCCACCGGCATCGTGGGTGCTACCGCACTGTGGGCTGCGCATGCTATTCGTACGCAATATTTAGCCCAGCCGGGACCGCTGGTGCAGGCATGACAGGGAGAGTGCTCATGAAAATTACACAGTATGGATTCCTTGCGCTGCTGAGCGTGGTCAACCCACCGCTGCTGGCGGCGGAATCCACCATCAGCCCTGGCCATTATCTGGCACAGGTTTCAGACTGCGCGGCCTGCCACACCGCCAGTAACGGTGCTGCTTTCGCCGGTGGGCTGAAGATTGAAACGCCGCTCGGCGCCATCTGGTCCACCAATATTACCCCGGACAGGCAGACCGGAATCGGCAGCTACAGCTATGAGGATTTTGCCCGCGCTCTGCGCGAAGGAAAGGGGCAGGACGGACACAATCTCTACCCGGCGATGCCCTATACGGACTTCAGCAAATTTGACGATCGTCAGCTAAAGGATCTGTATCACTACTTTATGCAGGAGGTCCCTGCGGTGCATCAGCAGAACCGGGCCAGCGATATCACCTGGCCGTTGAATATGCGCTGGCCTGTCAGCATCTGGAACCTGATGTTCCATCGCGACGGGCCGTTTATCAGCGATCCGCTGAAGAGCGCCGAGTGGAACCGTGGAGCCTGGCTGGTGCAGGGGCCTGGCCACTGCGGAGCCTGCCATACGCCACGCGGTATTGCCTATCAGGAGAAAGGCCAGGATCAGAACGATCCCGATTTCCTGACCGGCGGCACGGTCGATGGGTGGCATGCCCCCAGTCTGAATGGCGACCTCCGACAGGGGCTGGGACGCTGGTCACAGCAGGATATCGTCGACTTCCTGCAAAGCGGGCAGAACGGCCATGCGATGGCGTTTGGTTCAATGCGCGATGTGGTGCAGCAGAGCACGCAGCACTGGACTACGACAGATCTCAACGCGGTGGCAAGCTATCTGAAAAGCCTGCCGGTGCGCGGCTCTGCCGTGACTGGTGCGGCTGTCGGCGGTTCGCAAGCGGGGACTGCGCTCTATCAGGACAGCTGTTCTGCCTGCCATCGCAGAGACGGTAAGGGCTATTCGTATACTATCCCGGCTCTGGCTGGTAATCCGGCGCTGCTGGGTGACGACCCCTCATCGCTGATTTCGATTATTTTGTACGGCAGTCAGGCACCGGTTACCCGTAAGGCGGTGACGGGGCCGACAATGCCGGGTTTCGGCTGGCGTCTGACTGACGAGCAGGTGGCGGAGTTGAGTAACTACGTGCGCGGCAGCTGGGGGAATCAGGCCACTTTAGTGACAGCCGGGCAGGTGAAAAAATTACGTAAAGAGGAATAGAAGCGGGGGGACCGGTAAAACGGTCCCCCCTGAAAGCCGGGCTAACATTAAGCCGGTGTGTGTCCGGCCCACGCATTTCCTGCAAATCTTTGTCCACGAAAAACAGAGCCTGACCGTTGTTCAGGTGGTCAGATTCAGTGTGGCACTACACCGTTTACTGAATGTTATCGGTGATTTTAATCGTGAAGCCCTGGCCATTGAGGTGGATTTTTCCCTGCCAGCAAATCGTGTAGTGAGGACTCTCGAACAACTCATTGAATGGAAAGGTAAACCGGCAGCAATACGATGCGATAACGGGGCAGAATATACCAGCAAAGTACTGATGTCATGGGCAGCTCAGCAGAATATAACGCTTCGTTTTATTCAGCCTGGCAAACCTCAACAGAATGCCTATATTGAGCGCTATAACCGGACGGTACGTTATGACTGGCTGGGCCAGCACCTGTTTAACTCACTGGACGAATTGCAGGGCTATGCCACGCAGTGGCAATGGTTTTATAATCACGAACGTCCGAATATGGCACTGAATGGCTTCACGCCGATGCAGCATATTCAACGCATGGCCTGATTCTACTTATCACCTCCGTTAAAAATGGGGGGATTACCGCAGTATCTCTATTGACTCTAATGCTCAAGGTGACCATATATTCATAGACTATCTTTCTGACGGTGCTGGTGATTGGCAACTATATGATAATGAATTAATTACATCATTAAACAGCTTAAAAACAAAACCTATCAAGCTGGTTTTAAATAACGAAGGTTTAGATCCAATGAAAATAGAGGAGATAAAAAATGAAAAGTTACCAAGTATTGAGGAGAGTATGGCAGATGGGAAAAATCAATCCTATAAAATAATAAAATCTTCAAATATCCAGTTAAAATTGGAAGTTATAAACGAAATCGGAAGCAATTTCAATTTTGACATGCAAAAAACAAAATAGAAATGATGGCGATCTGGAATCGCCATCATTTTTCAACCTTGATAGTCTTCAGCCTCGATACCACAATAAGTTAGCATATCGGTTATCAGCGGTATTCTATTAAAGTCTTGTCTGGACATATTACCAAAATTATCCATCCTTAGTTTACAACGAGTCATGAACACTTCATCAATAGCCCTTGAAAACCCTACAAAAACTGTTTTTTGATTTTCTATTTGCCCTTCTTCATCCCCAAAGTAAGCATCCGGTTCGAGTCCTACTATCACGACCTTTCTAAATTCTAAACCTTTACTTTTATGGATAGTCATAAATGGTACGGTTTTAATTCCATTCAACATATCTATAGCATTTGACATATTATTTTTTATATCTAATTCTTCGAGGTATTTAGAAAGAGCATTAATATTATGCTCAAGACCATTGCCATTCATATATTGCGGAAAATAAGATTTCAACTCTGAGATACCAAATATACTTAGTAACCCCTTCAAATAATCAACAACATCACTTCTTATTTCCTTATTGGCCTTGATGAAATTACTTAACTCTCTTTCCAAACGAGTAACGTCACCTCTTCTACTTACACCTCTAATGTTGCACAAAAGGTCCATTGTAGAAGCCCAGCCCTCTATTGACTTTCTATTACAAACAAACATTAGAAGCTGTAAAACTAACTGTACTATTGCTTCGTTTAATAATTCTTGGTATTCATTTTCAATACGGCACTTGACACCAGACACGTCTAACTCTGAGATTATTTTTTGAGAGTACTGCCCAGCCACACTTTTGGATAAAATGCATATATCCCTTTGTTCAACACCTTCATCAATCCATTTTTTAATAAGTGAAGCAATATAAGATGCCTCTTGGTCAACTTCCTCAAACTGCATTAACCTGGC
>CAJYIY010000093.1 GCA_913775305.1 uncultured Erwinia sp.
TCCCTGCAGGATGAACTGGCAGCCAACACTCTGTTGCTACAGAAAAAGGAAATGAGTGCCAGCGAGCAGATTAAAGCCAGCAATGCCGATTTAATGGCAGAGAAAAAGTCAGCAGAGCAGAAGCTTAAAGCGTTACAGACGAAACTTGATGCTATGCAGGCGCAGCAGACAGCTTTGCTCACTGAAAAACAGCAGCTTCAAAACGATCTCAAAGGAAATGCGCAAACAAGCGCGGCACTCAACGCGCAAACGAAGGAACTGCAGGATAAGCTTGCTATGGCTCAGCAGCAGCATAAAGCCCTGGTGGCAGAAAATGAGAAACTGCAGCATCAGCTCAACAATTTGCCGACCGCTGCTCAGCTGGCTGAAAGTCAGAAAAAAACGCAAGCGCTCCAGGCACAGCTTGATAGCGCCATTCTGCTTCAGAAAAATAAAAGCAGTGTTAGCGAACAGGATAAAACTCGCAACGCCGCGTTGATGGCTGAAAAAAACGCAGCAGAAGATAAGGTCAAAACGCTACAGAAGGAACTGTCCGTCGCGCAGGCACAGCAGACAGCGCTTCAAACCGAGAAGCAGCAGCTTCAACAGAAATTACAGAGTAATGCCACCGTTGTTGCGCAGTTGAAAGAGCTGCAGGATAAACTTGTTGCCGCACAGCAGCAGCAAAACATTACGCAGTCAGAAAAAGAAAAATTACAGCATCAGTTAGATAACATGCCCAGCGAGGGGCAGCTGGCAGATAGCCAGCTTAAGATAAAAGCGCTTCAGGGGCAGTTAGATGCTGCGTTACTGCTCCAGAAAAAAACGACTGTTGCCAGTGTTGATGCCGCGAAAAACGGTGAGTCAACCATTACCGCTCAGTACAAGGCGGCAGAGGATAAGATTAAACAGCTGCAGGCAGAACTGGATGCGGCTCAGGTCCAACTAACCCAGGCGACAAAACAGAATGTTTCACAGAAAGTTAAAACTCTTCCAGAGATAACATCAGAAACGCTGAAGAAGAAATCAACACGAGAAGCTTATGCAATCGGCCTCTCTCTTGGTAGTGAGATTCTTCAGCTTCAGGCTGAAAATCGCAACTGGGCATCTACGGATACCGACAAACCGAGCGTTCTGGCAGGGATTATTGATTCATTTCAGGGCAAAGAGAAACTTTCCCCCATCGAGCTGCAAAAATCGCTCATGAACATTTCTGAACGTGTGGCATCAGGCCGTGAGAAATTCATGAGCGATTTAGATAAGTCGACTAAAAAATTCATTGCCGCCTTTACAAAACAGAAGAACGTCAAAAAGAGCACTTCTGGATTTTGGTATCGTGTAGGATATGAAGGTGACACGCCTATTCCCGCTGGTGCAGTAATTGATGTTGTTGTAAAAGAAAGTCTGACAAATGGTAAGGTTATTGAGGACATGGATGCTAAGGGTATTGTTCTGACTCAGCCTATTTCAGCATTCCCACCGGTATTCCGTGAAGCACTGTCTAAACTAAAAAACCATGGTTCGATAACTATCGTTGTTCCACCTGCGCTGGCCTATGGAGATAAAGGCTATCCGCCGAAGATACCACCGAATGCAACTATGGTTTATGATCTTCGTATTTCAGAAGTTTATCCAGAGCAGGCTAAGAAATAATCATAAAAATTAGAAAATAAAAAACGCATTCAGGAATATCTGAATGCGTCAGGTTTTGAGGCTAACCCGTGAAAGACTTGGTTTTATTCCAGTACAGGCTCTTTCGCTGTTTAACCGAAGTAATAACACCCTCTTTTTCCAACTTGATCAGAATATGCCGTGCATTGTAGATACTGAGATCCGATCTGTCGGCGATATCTCTCGTGCTGGCATACACCGTGATATCATCGTTAGAGTCACTTTCTTTAAAAAAATCATGAAGTGCATTGATAACACGCTCAACGGATGTTGCTTTTTGAAAGTCCCTGGTGGATTCAATCATTATGTAACTCCTTCTTAGTAAACCCGGCTCCTGCCGAACTATAAAAAATAAAATCCCCTGATAATCAAGTGGAGTAATGATAACTTCTGCGACTGGAAATCAAAACTTAATATCAATTATTTAATAACAATATAATAAAATATCGTATTTTAATGATAATTAATTATAATGTTCTGATTGGGTGATAAAATAAGCGCTTATTAAGGATATTAATTCGTAATGTTAAGTCGTGACAAAAATTAAAGAAATTATGAACGGGAAATCATTTTTACGAATAATGAGTCAAGGAAGCCTGGGAGGTCGGTTTTTCTCCTGGAAATGATAATGTTCGTAAATATACCAATGAATTATCACATGCAGATACCCTATGAAATACTCCATTAATAACTATGTTGAATTTGATGCTTGTGATGGAATACTGAGCCTGATGAGCGACGAAAACGTTTCAGTACAACTTTCAAAGCCAGGCTGCAGGCTTTTGAATGAATTGGTTACTCATTCCGGTACTACGCTAACGCGTGATGAGCTGCTACAAAATGTCTGGGAGAACCATGGGTTGACGCCTTCCAGCAACAATCTTAGTAATCACATTAGTTTTCTGAGAAAAATTTTATCCCAGCTTGGGATGGAAGATAATATTATTATTACTTCGCCAAGGGAAGGCTTCAGGCTGGAGGCTGATGTACAGAGAATTTGCGATAGCCGCTGTAATCAGGATGAAAAAGAACAGGATGACGGTGACGTTGAGGAAAACCCAGTCGCGCATGCTATTACCAAAGAGAAAACAACAAATAAATTAATACAACGTCTTTGCTACTTCATAAAAAGAGAAGTTATAAACAGACACTTCATTGCACTGGCTGCTATTTTATTATCGCTGATTTTTCTTAAGGATGAGTTTTCAAACGTTTCTTTATTCAACGAAAAAAACGCAATATCGTCAGTTGGATTATGCAGTATAGTTGATTTAGAATCAGGAAAAGAAATTATCGATAAAGAAAAAATAAATCTGGTTAAGAAAATTATTAATGAAAAAAACATTAACTGTGTTAATAAAAGAAGCCGTATTTATATGAAAAAAACTCAGTTAACTAAGGGTTCAGAACATCACCAGCAGGCGATTTTTATTGTGCAATGTTTATCCGAACCTGTCGAAAAAGAATCCAGGTGTGAGAGCTATCTTTCACTAAAACTTCAAAAACCATGAAAAAAATAATTTTTTTCTGCAGCGTCATTCTTTGTTTACTTGCCGGAATCGTTATCAGCTTAAGCGAAAAAAAGCCCCATTCCGGTGATGGAAAGCTGGTACTCTCCTGCAGCGCGAAGGTGGATTTTGAGATAAGACAGCCTGATGCATTCACGCATATGGAGGGGCGGATCAGCCTGACGACACTGGACCGCAGGCGTATCGCGCTGCTGTATAATGGACGACTGGTCGCACCGGAAGGCCGTTTTATCCTGAGCAGAACGCTGTTAATGGATTATCAGTACCATCCTGAAAATCACGTACTGGAACTGACCTGGAATCACAGTAACGTCAGTGAATTAGATACGGCTCCCGATGAAGTGTTTTACCGTAATCTGATGAAGAGTCGATCCTTTATCCTTTATCTGACCCGATTTGATCACGCTGCATGGATGGTTTCAGGATTGACGACCCCGCTGTATGTTTGTAACGACAGTTAAAAAAACGCTGACAGCGTCATGCGTGTCAGCCGTTTCTCAAAACTGATTCAGGTTGTTGAATAATTACTGGCGGCGCTGAACGTAGGTTATCGCCAGCGCAACCGCCAGCACCAGACCTTTAATGATATCCATGGCATAGTAGGGCACGGACAGCATCACCAGGCCATTTTGCAATACGCCAAGGATCACCGCGCCAAGCAGGGTCCCCAACGCATTTGGCTTACCGGCACCGGCCAGAGAAAGTCCAATCCACGCGGCGGCCACTGCATCCATTAAATATCCGCCGCCCGCGTTAACCTGTGATGAACCGATACGGGAAGCCAGCAGAATACCGCCCAATCCGGCCAGCAGTGAGGCGATTACGTAAGCCACCACGCGATAGCGGTTGGTGCGGATACCGGACAGGCGCGCGGCCTCCGGATTGCCACCGATAGCATACATGCGGCGCCCGTGACTGGTGAGTGAGAGCAGCAGCTGAGCCACCCCTGTTACCACCAGCATCACAATAACGATAATCGGCACCTGCCCCAGCAGCGAAAATACCGGTGGAACGACACCTACGGCCATATCACCATCTGGCAGTACCATGTTTTCGGTAATGGAGCCGCCAAAGCTGTAGGTCATCGCCACACCCTGCACGACAAACAGACTGGCAAGCGTAGCCAGCATGTCGGGTATTTTCAGCACCACGATCATAAAGGCGTTAAACAGCCCCACCAGCGTACAGAGCAGTAGGGTTAACGCAATCGCCGCCGCAGGCCCGAAGCCATACCAGACAAAGAAAGAAATCACCAGCGAGTTTGCCAGCGATGCGGTCGAGCCCACTGAAAGGTCAAATCCGCCGATGGTCAGCGACACCGACACGCCAATGGCGATTACCGTTACGATAGCGATTGAGCGCAGAATATTAATGATGTTGCCGGGTTCCAGAAAGCTGTCAGACGCCAGGCCAAAACCGATGATCAGCGCCGCTACCGTCAGCAACATTCCCCACTTGTAGAGAAAATCGAACAACTGATGCCGGACAGAGACTGTCGGCTTGAGGGAAATCTCTTTGCTGCTCACGCGGGTGTTCCTCCGGTCGAATAAAGTAAAAGTGTTTCTTCGTCAGTCTCACTGGCTGCCATTTCGGCCACAACGCGCCCGTCCCACAGTACGCAGATGCGGTCACACAGTCCGACCAGCTCGGCAAACTCGCCGGAGGCATAAATCACCCCCTTGCCCTGGCGAGCCAGTCCGTCGATAAGTTCAAACAGGTCTGTTTTTGCTTTGATATCAACACCCTTTGTCGGTTCGTCGAGAATCAGTATATCGGCGTTGTTCCGCAGCCATTTCCCAATCGCCACTTTTTGCTGGTTACCGCCGGACAGGCGGCGCAGCGTCTGTCGCGGACCGGTGGTTCGAATCCCCAATCTGGCGATGATCTCCTCCGCCCAACGCCACGCACGGCGGTGGCCAAACAGGCTCCAGCGGGAAAAACTGTTGTCGGCGCTAACGCTAAGATTCATCACGACCGATTCATCGACAAAAATGCCCTCTTTACGCCTTTCCTCGGGGACCAGCGCCATACTCTTTTTAACGGCGGCATAGGGTGAAGAAGGTTTCCAAGGCTTACCGTGCAGTTCACCCCGGATGATTCGGCTGGCGCTGGCACCAAACAGCGCCTTACACAGCTCCGTTTTCCCTGCGCCTGCCAGTCCGGCAATGCCCAGGATCTCGCCTTTGCGCAGCGTCAGCGTAATATCTTTCAGCCGTTGCTCATCGTGCAGGCCGTCAATATGCAGCAGGATTTCCTCGCTGTACGGCGGACGGCGTGGTGGATAGATGTCGTCAAGCTGATGGCCCAGCATCTTTTCGACAATTTGTTCGCCGCTGAGGTCCTGCATCGGGCCGCTTTCAATCAGCTTGCCATCGCGAAGCACCGTCAGGCGATCGCAGATAGCCTTCAGTTCGTGTATACGGTGCGAAATAAACACCACGCCGATACCGCTGTTTTGCAGGCGGCGCACTACGGCAAACAGGCGTTCACTTTCGTGCTGATCGAGCGGTGCCGTCGGCTCGTCCAGAATCAGGAACCGACAGTGATGTGACAGCGCACGAGCCAGTAAAATCTGCTGTTTTTCCGCCAGCGTACAGTGTTCAACCTGACGTCGCAGGTCGATTTTTACATCAAGCTGTTCCAGCAGCGCACGCGCCTGACGGCGTACGGCGCCCCAGCGATAGAGCTGTCCTCCTTCGGCCAGTCGATCCAGCATGATGTTTTCCGCCACGCTCATACCGGGTACCAGGGCAACGTCCACTTCCTGCTGCACCAGATGAATGCCCAGCTGCCGGGCATCACGGGGGGATCGAAGGGCTACCGGCTGGCCGTTGAGCAGTATTTCACCGGTGAAATGGTCATATACCCCGGACAGAACGGCCATCAGCGTGGATTTACCGGCTCCGTTAGCCCCGGTCAGTGCGTGAACAGAGTACCCCTCTAAAGTGAGGTCCACCGATTTGAGAGCCATAAAACCGCCAAAAGTGATGGAGATATGGCGCATTTCAAGGCGATTTTGCGCGGTCACGGGCGTGTATTCTCTGCTTAATCAATGAGGGTGCGCTGCATTTTTTAATGAATTATCGCGGCAGGCAACGAACGAAAGAGCATAAGCTAACACAAAATCTTCTTAGCCATCCAGATGTCTATATATAACGGGGTTAAGCGCTGATTTAAGAATTAATCTCAGTATATAAAGTCTGAAGAATGCGTTTAATTAGCATAGTGACATGGTGATGTGGGATTGAACGGTGGGAAACGCAGGTAGCAGAGAGTGATGGTGAGAATGAACATCACGGTGTGTGAATGAAGCCTTAGCCTCATTATCGACTTAAAAAAGCCGGTAACGCGATGCGTTACCGGCTTTTATCAATGCTGCGGAAAATTACTTAGCAGCAGCAAACAGGTCAGCAGCCTGATCCCAGTTAACCACATTCCAGAAGGCTTTGATGTAGTCAGGGCGTTTGTTCTGATATTTCAGGTAGTAAGCGTGCTCCCACACGTCCAGACCGATGATTGGCGTACCGGATGCACCGGCGATCGCTTCACCCATCAGCGGGCTGTCCTGGTTGGCAGTAGAAACGACCGCCAGCTTGTCACCCTTCTTAACCAGCCACGCCCAGCCTGAACCGAAACGGGTGGTGGCTGCTTTTTCGAACTCAGCTTTGAACGCGTCAACGCTGCCGAAGTCTTTTTCGATAGCCGCTTTCAGTTCGCCGCCCAGCGTGGTGCCGGTTTTCAGACCTTTCCAGAAGAAGCTGTGGTTAGAGTGACCACCGGCGTTGTTACGCAGAGGGCCTTTCTTATCCGCTGGCAGCTGGTCCAGTTTGGCGATCAGTTCGTCAACAGGCAGGTCGGCGAATTCAGTACCTTCCAACGCCGCGTTAGCATTGTTAACGTAGGTCTGATGGTGTTTAGTGTGATGGATTTCCATCGTCTGCTTGTCGAAATGGGGTTCCAGCGCGTCGTATGCGTAAGGCAGGGATGGCAGTGAATAACTCATGTTCATCATCTCCATTATTATCAGGGGTGCCAGTAGGGCACCGGGTAAGCAGTCGGATCATTATAGTTAAATAAATGATCGGGAAAAGGGTTATCAATGCCCCGACAAAAGTAAGGGTATCGTTTATCGCCTGTGAGATGCACGGGTTATCGCCTTTCACCGCTGGGTGACAAGGCAAATAATCTGAGGAAGATTTGGTCCAGCAGATCGGTCGGTTAATAAACGATCGGGGTGCCGCCACGCTGCCCGCACTGCTGGCGTGACAGCAAAGAATTCCGCAGGTTTTGCTGGTTTAAATCAGCCGCCGATCAGCCGTTGTGGATGAGTGTAGACCGTAGCACGACCCGGCTTGCAGAAGCCGACCAGCGTCAGGTTGCTGCGCTGTGCCACCTCAACCGCCAGACGGGTGGCGGCAGAGACGGCAAACAGGATCTCCACACCACACACGGCAGCCTTCTGTACCATTTCGTAGCTGGCGCGGCTGGACACCAGTACCGCCCCCGTTCCCCAGTTGTCACGGCTACGCAGTCCAAGTAGCTTATCCAGCGCTACGTGACGGCCAACATCTTCACAACCGGCGGTTAACAGGCCGTCTGGCCGGATCCAGGCGGCAGCGTGGGTGCAGCCGGTCAGCTGTCCCACCGGCTGGCAGCCGCTGAGCTGATGCAGCGCGCCGTCGAGGTTGTTGAGATCAAAGGTCTGGCTGAACGGCAAAGCTTCAATCGGTTTACCAATTTCCGCCAGCTGCTCCACGCCACAGACGCCACACCCGGTGCGCCCGGCCATCGCCCGGCGACGTGCTTTCAGCCCCATAAAGCGACGGCTGGAGAGCTCAACGTGGACTTCAATCCCGTCACAGGCGGGCAGAATATCTATGCCGTAAATCTCTGTCGGGCTGCTGATAATCCCTTCCGACAACGAAAAACCAACGGCAAATGCATCCAGATCTTTTGGCGTGGCCATCATCACCACATGGGAGATGCCGTTGTACACCAGCGCCACCGGAACCTCCTCCGCCAGCCAGTCCGGGCGGGCGTGCTGCAGCTTATTCCGCTGCCAGACTTCCCCTAAACCCGCCCCGATAACCTCGGCCGGTTGCTTGTCGATATTGTGCTGTTTTTCGCTCAATCTGCTTTATCCTTCACCAACAACCACACGGTCAGTGTGGTAACATTGCGACCACATGCGGTTCAACGGATGCAATTGTGAACCTCATAACAAAACGCTGCAAAAATAATTGAGCCACATCGATACAGGAAGAATGCGATGAATGTCAGCAGAAGACGTTTTTTTAAAATCTGCGCGGGAGGAATGGCGGGAACCACGGCCGCCGCACTGGGCTTTGCCCCGACTGCCGCCCTGGCGGAAAGCCGTCAGTATAAGCTGTTACGCGCTCGTGAAACCCGAAATACCTGCACCTACTGCTCCGTCGGCTGTGGCCTGCTGATTTACAGCATGGGCGATGGGGCAAAAAATGCGAAACAGTCGATATTTCATATCGAGGGAGATGCAGATCATCCGGTCAACCGCGGTGCGCTCTGCCCGAAAGGTGCAGGCCTGCTGGATTACATTCACAGCGACAGTCGCCTCAGGTATCCGGAATATCGCGCGCCCGGCTCGGACCAGTGGCAGCGCATCAGCTGGGATGATGCTTACGATCGCATTGCCCGCCTGATGAAGGACGATCGCGATGCCAACTTTGTGGCGCGCAATGAAGACGGCGTCACGGTTAACCGCTGGTTGAGTACCGGCATGCTGTGTGCATCCGCTTCCAGCAATGAAACCGGCTATCTGACGCAGAAAATCACCCGCTCACTCGGCATGCTGGCCGTCGACAACCAGGCGCGCGTCTGACACGGACCTACGGTAGCAAGTCTTGCTCCTACGTTCGGTCGCGGTGCGATGACCAATCACTGGGTCGACATCCGCAATGCGAATCTGATTGTTGTGATGGGTGGCAATGCCGCTGAGGCGCATCCGGTCGGTTTCCGCTGGGTGATGGAAGCCAAAATTCATAACAACGCTAAACTTATCGTCATCGATCCGCGCTTCACGCGAACCGCATCGGTTGCCGACTTCTATACGCCTGTCCGTTCCGGTAGCGACATCACGTTTCTGTCCGGGGTGCTGCGTTACCTGATCGAACACGATACCGTTCAGCACGAATACGTTGTGTCCTACACCAATGCCAGCCTGCTGGTGCGGGAAGACTTCAGCTTTGATGATGGCCTGTTCAGCGGCTACGACCCTGAAACGCGCAGCTACGACAAAAGCAGCTGGCACTATCAGCTGGATGACCAGGGCCACGCTCTGCGCGATCCCACACTCACGCATCCCCGCTGCGTCTGGAATCTGCTGAAAACGCACGTCAGCCGCTACACGCCTGAAATGGTGACCCGGATCTGCGGCACGCCGAAGGCCGATTTCCTCAGGGTCTGTGAAATGCTGGCCGAAACCAGCGCCCGCGATCGCACCGCGACCTTCCTCTATGCCCTGGGCTGGACGCAGCACTCGGTCGGCGCACAGAATATTCGCACCATGGCGATGATCCAGCTGTTGCTGGGAAATATGGGGATGGCTGGTGGCGGTATTAACGCCCTGCGCGGCCACTCCAATATCCAGGGACTGACCGATCTGGGCCTGTTGTCGCAGAGCCTGACCGGCTATATGACGCTGCCCTCAGACAGGCAGGCCACGCTGTCCGACTATCTGGATGCCAACACGCCGAAAGCGTTGCTGCCGGGCCAGGTGAACTACTGGAGTCATTATCCCCGTTTCTTTATCAGCCTGATGAAGTCCTGGTGGGGCGACAAGGCGCAGGCGGAAAACAGCTGGAGCTTTGACTGGCTGCCGAAGTGGGACAAAGGCTACGACGTGCTGCGCTATTTCGACATGATGCACCGTGGCGAAGTCAACGGCTATCTGTGTCAGGGCTTTAATCCACTGGCCTCCTTCCCGCATAAGAAGAAAGTCAGCGAGTCGCTGTCGAAGCTGAAATTCCTGGTGGTTATCGATCCGCTTAATACGGAAACCTCAACTTTCTGGCAGTCCCACGGCGAGCTTAACGATGTGAACCCGGCTGATATTCAGACGGAAGTGTTCCGCCTGCCGTCAACCTGCTTTGCGGAAGAGGACGGTTCAATCGTCAACTCGGCGCGCTGGCTCCAGTGGCACTGGAAAGCGGCGGACGGTCCGGGCGAGGCACGCAACGATGGCGAAATCCTTGCCGGCATCTACCTGCGCCTGCGTAAGCTGTACGCCAGCGAAGGTGGCGTTGCGCCGGAAGCGGTCCTGAATATGACCTGGGATTACCTGACGCCGGGCTCTCCGGCATCGGAAGAGGTCGCGCAGGAAAGCAACGGCCGCGCGCTGGCTGACCAGTTGGATGACAACGGCGCGGTGCTGGTGAAAAAAGGCCAGCAGCTCAGCAGCTTTGCGCAGCTGCGTGCCGACGGCACTACCGCCAGCGGCTGCTGGATCTTCGCCGGTAGCTGGACGCCGGAAGGCAACCAGATGGCGCGACGCGACAACAGCGATCCGTCCGGTCTGGGCAATACGCCGAACTGGAGCTGGGCGTGGCCGCTTAACCGCCGCATCCTCTATAACCGAGCCTCAGCCGACCCGCAGGGCAACGCGTGGGATCCCGCGCGTCAGCTGCTGCACTGGGACGGCGCCACATGGCGCGGACAGGATGTTGCCGACTACGGTAACGCGCCGCCGGGCAGCGAAGCCGGGCCGTTTATCATGCAGCCGGAAGGGCTGGGGCGCCTGTTTGCTCTTGATAAAATGGCGGAAGGACCGTTCCCGGAACATTACGAGCCGTTTGAAACGCCTATCGGCACCAACCCGCTGCATCCGTCGATTGTATCCAATCCGGCGGCGCGTGTTTTTGCCGACGACCTGAAAGCGATGGGCACGGCGGCAGAGTTCCCCTACGTCGGCACCACCTATCGTCTCACCGAGCATTTCCACTTCTGGACCAAGCATGCGCGGCTGAACGCCATTGCGCAGCCGGAGCAGTTTATCGAAATCGGAGAGGTGCTGGCCGGGAAGCTGGGCATTGCCAAAGGTGACTGGGTGAAAGTCAGCTCTCACCGTGGCTATATCAAAGCCGTGGCGGTGGTCACCAAACGCCTGCGGCCGCTGGAGGTTGACGGCAAAATAGTCGACACCATCGGCATCCCGCTGCACTGGGGCTTTACCGGCGTGGCGAAGAAGGGCTTCCTTGCTAACACCCTGACGCCATTTGTCGGCGATGCGAATACGCAAACGCCGGAGTTTAAGGCGTTTCTGGTCAACGTGGAGAAGGTGTAAACGATGGCTTATCAATCTCAGGACATTGTTCGTCGGTCTGCCACAAACGACCTCACCCCCGCGCCGCGCGCGCGGGACCATCAGCAGGAAGTGGCTAAGCTGATTGATGTGACCACCTGCATCGGCTGCAAAGCCTGTCAGGTGGCCTGCTCGGAGTGGAACGATCTGCGTGACGACGTGGGCAACAACGTCGGGGTGTATGACAACCCGGCCGATCTGTCCGCTCAGTCATGGACGGTGATGCGCTTCTCGGAAGTGGAAGAGAACAACCGGCTGGAATGGCTAATTCGTAAGGACGGCTGCATGCACTGCGCCGATCCCGGCTGCCTGAAAGCCTGTCCGTCCGCGGGGGCAATTATTCAGTATGCGAACGGCATCGTCGACTTCCAGTCTGAGCAGTGCATTGGCTGCGGCTACTGCATTGCCGGCTGCCCGTTTAACGTGCCGCGCATTAATCCGAAGGATAACCGCGCCTACAAATGTACGCTCTGTGTTGACCGGGTCAACGTCGGGCAGGAGCCTGCCTGCGTGAAAACCTGCCCGACCGGCGCGATTCACTTCGGCAGCAAAGAGGAGATGAAAACGCTGGCCGCCGGGCGAGTAGATGAGCTGCAGGGGCGCGGTTATCCGCATGCCGGGCTGTACGATCCCGAAGGCGTGGGCGGCACGCACGTGATGTACGTGCTGCACCATGCCGACAGGCCGGCGCTCTACCACGGACTGCCGCAGGATCCTGCGATTAGCCCTGCGGTCACCTTCTGGAAAGGTGTCTGGAAACCGCTGGCGGCGATCGGGTTTGCCGCCACCTTTGCGGCATCGGTCTTTCACTATGTAGGTATCGGGCCTAACCGGGTTGACGACGAAGATGATGATGAGGAGCCCCAGCCATGAAAAAGCCGCAGCGTATTCAGCGCTACAGTGCCCCGGAGCGTATCAATCACTGGCTGGTGGTCATCTGCTTTGTGCTGGCCGCGGTCAGCGGCCTGGGATTCTTCTTCCCGTCGTTTAACGGGTTGATGCAGATCATGGGCACGCCGCAGCTGGCGCGTATCCTGCACCCGTTCACCGGCGTGGTGATGTTTCTGGCGTTTCTGCTGATGTTTTTCCGCTACTGGCGGCACAATTTGCTGGAGCGAAACGACATCCTGTGGGCAAAAAACATCCATAAAATTGCGAGGAACGAAGAGGTGGGGGATACCGGGCGCTATAATTTTGGTCAAAAATGCGTATTCTGGGCATCTATCCTGAGTCTGGTGCTGCTGCTGGCGAGCGGCGTGGCGATCTGGCGTCCCTGGTTTGCCGGTTACGTCAGTATTCCGCTGATCCGCCTGGCGCTGGTGGTGCACTCTGTCTCAGCCGTGGTTCTGATCGTTGTGATTATGGTGCATGTTTATGCGGCACTGTGGGTAAAAGGGACGATTACTGCAATGGTTGAAGGCTGGGTCAGCACAAGCTGGGCTAAACGGCATCATCCGCGCTGGTATCGTTCGCTCAGTGAGCAGGAGCAGAAAAACCCACCGCGACAACACGAAAAAGGTCCCTGATGACGATTCGAATTATTCCACAGGATCGGCTGGAAAAGGAGAAAAGCAACGCGGCGGAGGGCATCCCGCCGTTGCTTTTCCCACAGCTGAAACATTTGTACAGCCGTCGTGCTGCCCGCCTGCGGCAGTTAGCAGAGAAGAACCCGCTGGGCGACTATCTGCGCTTTGCTGCGGTGATCGCTGCGGCACAGGAAATCGTGCTGTACGATCATCCGCTGCGGCTGGATCTGCAGGCGCGGCTGGAAGAGAGCGCCCGCCTGGGCAAACCGCCGCTGGATATTGCCACGCTGCCGCGCGATGCGCACTGGCAGCAGATGCTGCATTCGCTGATCGCCGAGCTGAAGCCGGAAATGAGCGGGCCGGCATTGTCGGTGCTGGAAAATCTGGAAAAAGCCTCAGCCAGCGAGCTGGAGCAGATGGCGGACGCGCTGCTGGCCCACGACTTCGCTCAGGTCAGCAGCGATAAGGCGCCGTTTATCTGGGCGGCATTGTCGATCTACTGGGCGCAGATGGCGGCGCTGATCCCTGGTAAAGCCAGAGCTGAAGCGGGTGAACAGCGCCAGTTTTGCCCGGTGTGTGCCAGCGTACCGGTTGCCAGCGTGATCCATATGGGTAGTCACAAGGATGGCCTGCGCTACCTTCACTGCAACCTTTGCGAAAGCGAGTGGCACGTGGTGCGGGCGAAGTGCAGCAACTGCGAACAAACGCGGGATTTGCACTACTGGTCGCTGGACAGTGAAAACGCGGCGATTAAAACCGAAAGCTGCGGTGACTGCGGAACCTATCTGAAAATGCTCTACCAGGAAAAAGATCCGGCGGTTGAACCGGTTGCCGACGACCTCGCCTCGCTAATCCTTGACGCGCGGATGGAGCAGGAGGGCTTTGCCCGCAGCAGCCTGAATCCTTTCCTGTTTCCCGGAGAATAAGCCATGAAGCCGACCGGCCCTCTTTTTCCGCTCCGACTGCGCAGGATGACGATTGACCGTGAGTGATCTGTTTCATCAACTTCCCTCCATTGACAGCCTGCTGCGCCAGACCGCGATGCAGGCGCTTTCTGCCGAATGGGGCCACGTCAGGGTGGTCGCTGTTTTGCGCGAGATGCAGCAAAGTGCACGTGAACATATCCGGCAGCACCATCGGCTCCCCGACTGGAGCGGGGACTGGGCGGGCAATGCCCGCGGTCAGCTGTATCAGCAAAGCCGCAGCGGGCTGCGTCCGGTACTGAATCTCAGCGGTACCGTTTTGCACACCAACCTCGGCCGCGCACAGCTGGCTGAAACCGCTGTTGCCGCCGCAACCGTGGCGATGCGATCCCCGGTAACTCTGGAATACTCGCTGGATGACGCCGGGCGCGGCCACCGTGACCGGGCGCTGGCCGACCTGCTGTGCCAGCTGACCGGGGCGGAGGATGCCTGCATCGTGAATAACAATGCGGCTGCGGTGCTGCTGATGCTGGCCGCGCTGGCCGCGAATAAACAGGTGATTGTCTCACGCGGGGAGCTGGTGGAAATCGGCGGCGCGTTCCGCATTCCCGACGTGATGACCCAGGCGGGCTGTACCCTGCGTGAAGTTGGCACCACCAATCGCACCCATCTGAAAGATTATCGGCAGGCGATCGACAGCGATACCGCGCTGCTGATGAAAGTGCATACCAGCAATTATCAGATTCAGGGCTTTACCCAGGCCGTCAGCGAAGCGGAACTGATCGCGCTGGGCGAGGCGTCTGACCTGCCGGTGGTGGTTGATTTGGGCAGCGGCGCGTTAATCGATCTCAGCCAGTACGGATTACCCGAAGAACCGATGCCACAGCGGTTGATTGCTGAGGGCGTCAGCCTGGTCAGTTTCTCCGGCGATAAGCTGCTGGGCGGCCCGCAGGCCGGGATTATCGTAGGGAAAAAAGCGCTTATTGAACGTCTACAGCAGCATCCACTGAAACGCGCACTGCGGGTGGATAAAATCACTCTCGCCGCGCTCGAAGCCACGCTCCAGCTTTACCGTCAGCCGGATAAGCTGGCGGAGCGGCTGCCGACGCTCAGATTCCTGACCCGCACGCGGGAGGAGATTGACGCACAGGGGATGCGGCTGCTGCCCGCTGTGGAAGCCGCCTGCGGGCAGCAATTCCGTGTAGCGCTGGCCCCCTGTTCTTCGCAAATCGGCAGCGGTTCACTGCCGGTCGAGCGTCTGCCGGGGAGGGCGATCACCCTGACCCCTCGCGACGGCAGCGGCAGTACGTTGATGGCTTTCACCCGTAAACTGCGCCAGGGCGCTGTGCCGGTGATCGGGCGTGTCCACGATGGCGCCCTGTGGTTCGATCTGCGCACGCTGGAAGATGAAGACCTGTTTATCAGGATGATCAATACATGATTATTGTCACCGCCGGTCACGTTGACCACGGGAAAACCTCGCTGTTGCAGGCACTGACCGGCGTTAATGCCGACAGGCTGCCGGAAGAAAAAGCGCGCGGCATGACTATCGACCTCGGCTATGTTTACTGGCCGCAGCCGGATGGAAGCATCACCGGATTTATTGACGTTCCCGGCCACGAAAAATTCCTCAGTAATATGCTCAGCGGCATTGGCGGCATCGATCACGCTTTGCTGGCCGTGGCGGCGGATGACGGCGTGATGCCGCAGACGCGGGAACATCTGGCGATTCTTCAGCTCGGTGGACGGCCACTGCTGACCGTAGCGATAACCAAAATCGACAGCGTGGAGCCTGACCGGCTGGCGGAAGTGGCGCAGCAGGTTGAGGCGCTTACGCGACGGATGGGCTGGCCGCAGGCCAGTCAGTTTCCCGTCAGTGCCCGGAGCGGCGCGGGGATCGCGGCGCTGGCGGAGCATCTGCGTCATCTTCCGGCCCGTAAACCGCGTCATGAAGGCCCGTTTCGCCTCGCCATCGATCGCGTGTTTAACGTGAAAGGTGCCGGGCTGGTGGTAACCGGAACCGCGCTGTCGGGCAAGATCGACGTGGGCGATACGCTGTGGATAAGCGGCGCCAGCCAGGCGGTGCGGGTACGGGGTTTACACGTGCAGAACCGGCCGAGTCCGACCGCACACGGCGGGCAGCGGGTGGCGCTGAATATTACCGGCAATGTGGAAAAATCCGCGATCGTGCGCGGCGACTGGCTGCTGTCTTCCCTGCCGGAGGCTCCCTGTCAGCGGGTGATTGTGGCGCTTGAACAGCACCAGCCGCTGCGGCAGGGCCAGCCTCTGCATCTTCATCACGGTGCCCGCCATATTACCGGACGGCTGTCGCTGCTGGCGGATAATCTGGCCGAACTGCTGCTCGATGCACCGCTGTGGCTGGCCGATAACGATCGCCTGATCCTGCGCGATAATGGCGCGAAACACACGCTGGCCGCCGCCAGAGTGTTACTGCTGACCCCGCCGAAACGCGGCAAGCGCCAGCCCGACTTTATCGCCTGGCTGCGCAAGCTGGAACAGGCGCAGGACGATGCTGAAATTATCACGCTCTATCTGCAACAGCATCCATGGCGGCTGTCGGCACTGAGCTGGGCGCGTCAGCTCAGTGAGGATGCGCTGGTCAGCCTGGACTACCGCTCCCGCCCTCAGATTATCGACGGTTTTATGATCCTGCCGCAGACAATTCACGACTGGCAGCAGCGGCTGCTCGGCGAGATGGCGCAGTATCACAGTAGCCATGGCGATCGCCCGGGCCTTGGACGCGATCGCCTGCGACGAATGGCGCTGCCTGACCGGCCCGGCAGGCTGGTGGACCGTCTGACAGATGAACTGGTTGAGACGGGCAGGCTGATGAACAGTCGGGGCTGGCTGCATTTGCCCGGTTTTGCCATCCGCTTCGCACCGCAGGAAGCGGCGCTCTGGCAGCGGGCTGAAGCGTTGTTTACACAGGAAGCCTGGTGGGTGCGGGATCTGGGCCTGGAGCTGAACTGCCCGGAAGAGGTGATGCGACAGGTGCTGCGTAAAGCGGCACAGAGTGGGTTGATTATTGCGGTGGTGAAGGATCGCTACTTCAGCCATCAGCAGATTGGCCGTTTTGCCGATATCATTCGCCAGCGCGACGCTGAGGGATTGAGCACCAGCGCCGGAGATTTCCGTAATTGCCTCGGCGTTGGGCGCAAGCTGGCAATACAGATTCTGGAATTTTTCGACCGCTGTGGTTTTACCCGTCGCCGCGGCAATGAGCATCTGCTGCGTGACAGCAGGATGTTTTTATAACTGACTTAAGCACCCTGACGAAAAAGGAATGTGACCTATGCAACGCTGTGGCTGGGTATCTGAAGATCCGCTCTATATCGCCTATCATGACCACGAATGGGGTGTCCCCCAGTATGATCCCCGCCTGCTGTTTGAAATGATTTGTCTGGAAGGCCAGGTTGCCGGACTGTCATGGCTGACCGTGCTGAAAAAACGGGAAAACTATCGCCAGCTTTTTCACCACTTCGATGCGCAGGCAATAGCCCGGATGGATGAGGGCGATATTGAACGGCTGATGCAGGAACGCGGCATTATCCGCCATCGGGGAAAAATTGCGGCGATTATCGCCAATGCTCGAGCCCTGCTGGCGATGGAGGCCGCCGGTGAGTCGTTCCGGGACTTCGTCTGGAGCTTTGTTGACAACAGGCAGCAAATCACCCGCTTCAGCGACTACCGGGAGGCACCCACCACCAGCCCGGCTTCCGATGCTCTCTCTAAAGCGTTAAAAAAACGGGGTTTTAAATTTGTGGGGTCCACAACCTGCTACTCATTTATGCAGGCCTGTGGATTAATCAGCGAACATACCCTCGACTGTTTTTGCCATCCGGACAACATTTAACCGTTTTCGTCGGCACTTTGAGAATTTGCCTGAGTATTTTCTTACCCATTGAGCGCCATAATTGATGTTTTACAGGCAACGTTGCCTGCGGTGAATGAAATGAAAGGAATACTCATGAAAAAAAGCGTAATCACTCTTTCTCTTATTTTGAGCGGCACGCTTGCGCTGGCCGGTTGTACCACTAACCCTTATACCGGTGAGCGTGAAGCAGGGAAGTCCGGGATCGGCGCGGGTATCGGAGCCGCGGTGGGCGCAGGGGTTGGCGCGCTCTCCTCTTCTAAGAAGGATCGCGGTAAAGGCGCACTGATTGGTGCGGCAGCCGGTGCTGCCCTGGGCGGCGGTGCGGGCTATTACATGGATGTGCAGGAAGCGAAGCTGCGCGATAAAATGAAAGGGACCGGGGTGAGCGTGACCCGCAACGGCGATAATATTGTGCTCAACATGCCAAGCAACGTCACCTTTGACAGCAGCAGCAGCACGCTGAAACCGGCGGGTGCTAACACGCTGACCGGCGTGGCAATGGTGCTGAAAGAGTATCCGAAAACCGCCGTTAACATTATCGGCTATACCGACAGCACCGGCAGCCGTCAGCTGAATATGTCGCTGTCGCAACAGCGTGCGGACAGCGTTGGCAGTGCGCTGATTACACAGGGCGTTGCCGCAAATCGTGTGCGCACCAGCGGGATGGGCCCGGACAATCCGGTGGCGTCGAACGCCACTGCCGAAGGGAAAGCGCAGAACCGCCGTGTGGAAATCACCCTCAGCCCGCTACAGTAACACCATCGGCCCCGTCACACCGTGCGCCGGGGCCGTGACAGCCGGGCGCAAAACACCCTGATGCTGCTGCCGGTGGCCAGTTATGATAGTCTCACGCTGTTCACCTCATCAGGGATAGTCATGAATAACAAGACTGCAAAAGTGACCATCAGCGATGTCGCCAGAGAGGCTCGCACCGGCAAAACCAGCGTTTCCCGCTATCTGAACGGTGAATTCAGCGTGCTTTCAGACGATCTGAAACAGCGTATTGAAGCCGCTATCCGCACGCTTAACTACCGTCCCAGCCAGATGGCACGCGGCCTGAAGCGTGGCCGGACCCGCCTGATTGGCCTGATTATCGCGGATATCACCAATCCCTATTCCGTGGATGTACTGAGCGGCATTGAGTCCGCCTGCCGCAGCCACGGCTTCACGCTGCTGATGTGCAACACCAATAACGAAATCGACCTTGAGCAGTACTATCTGAATCTGCTGAACAGCTATCAGGTTGAAGGCATTGTGGTCAACGCGGTGGGGATGCGCGAGGAGGCGCTGAATCAGCTGCAGAAATCGCTGCTGCCGATGGTGCTTATCGACCGAAAAATACCGGACTTTGCCTGTGATGTGGTCGGGCTGGATAACCGCGCGGCCGCGCTGCAGGCCACCGAACATCTGCTGTCGCAGGGTTACCGCGCGCTGCTGTTTATCAGCGAGCCGCTGGGCATGGTCAACACCCGACTGGAGCGTATTCACGCCTTCCGTGAACGCATGGCGCTGCAGCCGGCGCTGATTGCTGAACAGGCCGAAGTCAGGCTGGACGATGAGGCACGCATGGAGCAGGTGCTGAGCGAATTTTACCAGCGTCATCAGGGCGCGCCCTGCGCGGTGATGGCCGTTAATGGTTCGCTGACGCTACAGGTTGCCCGCGCGCTGCGTCGGCTGAATCTTCGCTGGGGTGAACAGCTGGGCCTGCTGGGCTTTGATGAGCTGGAGTGGGCGGAGCTGGCGGGCGTTGGCATTACCACGCTGAAGCAGCCGACCTGGCAGATTGGCTATGCCGCGCTGGAGCAGCTCATCAGCCGGATCGAGGGCGGAGAACAGCCGCTTTACGAGCAGGTCTTTGCCGGAGAATTAGTGGTGCGTGGCTCAACGCAGCCGATCGCCCGCTAGTCAGATTTTCTCTTTACCAGCCGCGGCGCATGCGCCGCTGTACATCTTCCCCTCTGTCAGTGATTTCCTGGCAAAAAACGTTTACTCCGTGAGCACGATCATAAAATCCCGCTTTGGTACTTTCCTTTGGAACCGGTTCCATTTAACGTTTTTTCATCACATCGGATGCATTGCCCGGAGAAACCGTGAAAAGAGACGTTATCGTTGTTACCGCCGCCTACGGCAACCAGCAGGTGCGTGAGATGGGCGGCCAGCAGGCGCTGCTGCCGGTGATTGCCGCAGCAGGTGCAGATGGCGTGGAAATTCGCCGTGAGCTACTGAATAAACCTGAACTGGCGCAGTTATCGGCGTTGGGCGCGGATATTGCCGGGAAAAACCTGATCGCTTTCTATTCGGTGCCTGAAGCGTTGTTTACGGACGAAGGCACGCTGAACCCGAATCTGGAGCAACACCTGGCGGAAGCGGAGCAGCTCAACGCCCGGCTGATAAAGTATTCTCTGGGCAACTATCGTCGGGGCTCAGACAGCAGCGAACTGCGCAGCAGGCTGGCCGGAAAGAACGTGCAGCTGGTGGTGGAAAACGATCAGACCGGGTACGGCCGATTCGCCGCCTTCGATACCTTTTTCCATGCCGATGGTGAAAGCCGCATCTGCCACGGCATGACCTTTGATACCGGCAACTGGCTGTGGGTGGGCGACAGGCCACTGCCGGCAGCGGAAAGCCTGAGCCGCTACGTCAGCTACATCCACGTCAAGGCGGCAGTGCCGCACGGCGACAGCTGGCGCGCCATCCCGCTGGACGAGGCCGATAACCTGTGGCGCGAGACGCTCGCCCTGCTGCCGGCTGACGCGCCACGCGCCATTGAATTTCCACTGGAAGGATCCGACCTGGTGGCGGTCACCCGTCACTATGTTGACCTGCTGCGCGAGGTATAAATCATGACTACTCATGCCAACGGCACGCTGGATGTCGTTACGATCGGTGAAGCCATGGCGATGTTTGTCGCGGCGGAAAGCGGCGACCTCGCGCTGGTTGAAAAATTTACCAAACGCATTGCTGGTGCCGAGCTGAACGTGGCAATTGGTCTGGCACGTCTCGGCCTGAAGGTGGGCTGGGTCAGCCGTATCGGCGATGACGCCTTTGGTCGCTTTACCTGTCAGCAGCTGGACCGGGAAGGCGTTGATCGCCAGCAGGTGACAATTGATGCGCGTTTCCCCACCGGCTTTCAGCTGAAGTCAAAGGTGGACGATGGCTCCGATCCGCTGGTGGAGTATTTCCGCAAAGGCTCTGCCGCCAGCCATCTTTCCTGCGATGACTTTAACCGCGACTATTTTGGTGCTGCACGTCACCTGCACCTCAGCGGCGTTGCCGCTGCGCTCTCCGACAGCTCGCTTTTGCTGTCAAAATATGCCGCGAAGGAGATGAAAGCGATGGGCAAAACCCTGTCGTTCGATCCCAATCTGCGGCCGGTGCTGTGGTCCAGCGAACAGGAGATGGTCAGGCAGCTGAACGAACTGGCCTCCTACGCCGACTGGGTTTTGCCGGGCATCAAAGAGGGAAAAATCCTCACCGGCTACGACCAGCCGGAAGCCATCGCCGACTTTTATCTGGCGATGGGCGTGAAGGCCGTAATCATTAAGACCGGCTGCGACGGCGCGTGGTTTAAAACCGCAGACGGCATAAAAGATCGGGTTCCGGCGGTAAAAACCACCCACGTTGTGGATACCGTCGGTGCCGGAGATGGCTTCGCAGTCGGGACGATCAGCGCCCTGCTGGAAGGAAAATCGCTGCCGGCGGCCATCCGTCGCGGCAATAAAATCGGTTCGCTGGCAATACAGGCAATCGGTGACAGCGAAGGACTGCCAACCCGGGCCGCACTGGGTGATTTTTAACCCTGACTGCTGTCTGGAAACATAACATCACCACATCGTTCCCCTACAGAACAGAATGTGGCCCCTCAACAGAGGAAACACCATGAACGAGCAGACTAAGCAGACAATCGCGCCAAAACGCTGGTGGTATATCATGCCCATCGTGTTTATCACCTACAGCCTGGCGTATCTGGACAGGGCGAACTTCAGCTTCGCCTCCGCCGCAGGGATTAATGAGGATCTCGGCATCACCAAAGGTATTTCATCCCTGCTTGGTGCGCTGTTTTTCCTTGGCTACTTCTTTTTCCAGATCCCCGGTGCGATCTATGCCGAGCGCCGCAGCGTAAAAAAACTGGTGTTCTGGTGTCTGATTTTGTGGGGCGGATGCGCCTCGCTGACCGGGATGGTGAGCAATATTCCGATGCTGGCGATAATCCGCTTTACGCTCGGCGTGGTAGAGGCGGCGGTGATGCCGGCGATGCTGATTTACATCAGTAACTGGTTTACCAAATCCGAGCGTTCACGGGCCAATACCTTCCTGATCCTCGGCAATCCGGTGACCGTGCTGTGGATGTCGGTGGTTTCCGGCTATCTGATTAACGCTTTTGGCTGGCGTGAAATGTTTATCATTGAAGGCTTCCCGGCGGTGCTCTGGGCGGTTGCCTGGTGGTTCCTGGTACAGGATAAGCCCTCGCAGGCGAAGTGGCTGAGCGATGCCGAGAAAGCCGCATTACAGGCACAGCTGCAAAAAGAGCAGGAAAATCTGAAAGCGGTGCGCAACTACGCTGAAGCGTTCAAGTCGCGTAACGTCATCCTGCTGTGCGCTCAGTACTTTGCGTGGAGCATCGGTGTGTACGGTTTTGTCTTGTGGCTGCCGTCGATTCTGCGTAACGGCTCGCAGATGGGGATCGTTGAAGCCGGATGGCTGTCGGCGGTGCCATATCTGGCGGCGACCATTGCGATGATCGTGGTGTCCTGGGCCTCCGATAAGTTACAAAACCGCAAATTGTTTGTCTGGCCGTTACTGTTGATAGGCGCACTGGCCTTTTTAGGTTCATATTTGGTGGGGCCGGGTCACTTCTGGCTTTCCTATGCGCTGCTGGTCATTGCCGGTGCATCAATGTACGCACCGTACGGTCCTTTCTTTGCCATTATTCCGGAGATGCTGCCGCGCAACGTTGCCGGAGGCGCGATGGCACTGATTAACTCAATGGGTGCGCTGGGTTCATTCCTCGGCTCATGGGTCGTGGGCTATCTCAACGGTGCCACCGGAAGTCCATCTGCATCCTATATTTTTATGGGCAGCGCGCTGCTGGTTGCCGTATGGCTGACGCTGATCGTCAAACCGTCGCAGGACCGGCAGGCTCCACTGCCCCATGATGTCAAACATGCTTAATGTAAAACGGGTCAATGCCGGCCCGTTTCACTGTACTGAACAGGGAGAACCGTATGAAACCGTCTGTGGTGCTGTATAAGTCGTTACCGGAGGATCTGCGTGCGCGGCTGGATGCACATTTCAACGTGACCGCAATTAACGGCTTAACCCCAGAAAACATCGCCGCTCATGCTGAGGCTTTTCGTCAGGCGGAGGGTATCCTCGGTTCCGGCGGCAGGGTCGATGCCGAATTTCTGCAGCATGCCCCTAAGCTGCGAGCAGCCTCCACGGTATCCGTGGGGTATGACAATTTCGATGTGGCGGCGCTGAACGAGAAGGGCATTGTATTAATGCATACTCCCACCGTACTGACTGAAACCGTTGCGGATACCATGATGGCGCTGGTACTGAGCAGCGCCCGCCGGGTGGTGGAAATGGCAGAGCGGGTGAAGGCCGGAGAGTGGCAGAAAAACATCGGGCCTGACTGGTTCGGCATCGATGTACATCATAAAAAACTGGGCATCCTCGGCATGGGCCGCATCGGTCTGGCGCTGGCACAGCGGGCGCATCTCGGCTTCAGCATGCCGATCCTTTATAACGCCCGTAAGCCGCATCAGGAAGCGGAAGATCGTTTTGATGCACGGTACTGCGATCTTGATACGTTGCTGGCGGAGTCTGATTTCCTCTGTATCAGCCTGCCCCTGACCGCTGAAACCCACCATCTGATTGGCCGTGAGCAGCTGGCAAAAATGAAGCCGAGCGCCATCTTGATTAACGCGGGCCGCGGTCCGGTGGTGGATGAGCAGGCGCTGACGGAAGCACTGAAGGATGGCACAATTTTCGCGGCCGGTCTGGATGTGTTCGAGCAGGAGCCACTGCCGGTGAATTCCGAGCTGCTGACGCTGCGCAACGTGGTGCCGCTACCCCATATTGGTTCAGCCACGCATGAGACCCGTTACGGCATGGCGCGGGATGCGGTGGATAACTTGATTGCGGCGCTGACGGGTAAGGTTGAGAAGAACTGTGTGAATCCGCAGGTGCTGAAACAAGGCTGATTGCCTGTCGATTGGAGCGTTGCTGGTGAGTTCAGCTTGCGGCAACGCAATGATTCGAAAGGGGAGCCGTTACGGGACCGGCTAGGGCCGAATGAACCGCACATAAATAAACCGCACGATATAGAACTCCAGCGCACCCAGCAGCAAAAACCACAGACAAAACACCAGCGTATAAAGCTGGCCGATATCTTCCAGATGAAATATTTCCATCAGCCTGCGCGTCAGCGTCAGACCAAACCACGGCGCGGGCAGCAGCAGCGCGGAAAGAAAGCCGAACAACAGCGTGCTCAGCGGCATCAAAAAGGTTTCAAACGGACTTTTCATTATTCTTCCGGCAGGTAAACAGTAGCGCTATTTTCATCGATCCCTCCCGCAGGTTCAATCCTTAAACCGCCAGTGCTGGCGGCAGCTGTTGGTGCAGCCAGGCAATAAAGCTGCTGCGTTTTTCCGACGGACTGAGATCCTGACGCCACAGCAGATAGATCGGGCGGCTGGCCTGCTGCCACTGTTGTAACACCGGGATCAGTCTTCCGGCAGCGATATCTTCTGCCAGCAGGATTTCCGGTTGCAGCACCAGCCCGGCTCCGGCCAGCGCCGCCTGACGCAGGGCCTGGCCGTCGTTACAAATAAAATGGCTGTCGGCAGGCCAGAACACATCGCCCAGCTGCCAGGCATTGCTTTTATTCCACGCCATATTGGCGAGGCAGCGATGCTGGTATAGCGCCTCCGGCGTTTGCGGGGTCCCGTGCTTCGCCAGGTAGTCCGGCGTGGCACAGACCACCATACGGTAATCGCCAATTTTTTTCGCCACCAGCGGTTCGGCCGAATTGAGGTTGCCAATACGAATAGCAAAATCAAATCCTTCGCCGACCAGATCGACATAGCTGTCGCTGAGATCCAGTGCGATCCGCACCTGCGGATAGTTCAGCTGATAGCGGGCCAGCAGGGCGGCGATCGCCGCCGATCCCAGATTCAGCGGCGCGCTGATCCGCAGCAGTCCAGAAGGCGTGCGTTTCATATTTTCCACCGTATCTTCCGCCTGCCGCAGTTGAGCCAGCGCGGCTTTGCACTGCTGATAGTAGCTTTCCCCCGCTTCAGTCAGATGCTGACGGCGGGTATTGCGCTGCAACAAACGGCTGTCCAGCGACTTTTCCAGCTGGCGCACATGCTTGCCGACCATCACCGCGCTGATATCCAGACGACGTGCGGCCTCGCTGAAGTTGCCGCACTCCACCGCGCAGATAAAGGCTTCAATGCTGCGTAATTTATCCATGATTACAAACCTGTGGTTCGGAGTTCTCAAAAGTATGGTCCATTTATCTTCCGCCGCCATGACTTCATGATGGTGTAACCGTTATTGACAGAGGAAATTTGATGAAAATTTTAGTGATCGGTGCATCGGGCACCGTTGGCAAGGGCATCGTTAACGAACTGAGCCGCGATAATCAGGTTATCCGCGTGGGGAAAAGCCGGGGTGACTATCAGGTGGATCTCAGCTGCGAAGAGAGCGTTCGCGCGCTGTTTGCCCAGACGGGGAACGTGGATGCGGTGATCTCTGCCACCGGCGGGGTTCACTTCGGTGCACTATCTGAAATGACCAGCGAGCAGTTCAACAGCGGCCTGCAGGATAAACTGATGGGCCAGGTGCGGCTGGTGCTGATCGGCAAAGCGTTTGTCAATCCGGGTGGATCGTTCACCCTGACAACCGGCATTCTGGCACAGCAGCCAATCCGCACCGGCGTCAACGCCACGGCGGTGAATGCCGCGCTGGAAGGCTTTGTCTTTGCTGCCGCCAATGAACTGCCGGGCCTGCGCATTAATGCGGTCAGCCCGACGGTGCTGACCGAGGCACTGGAAAGCTACGGCCCGTTCTTCCCCGGTTTTGAAAGCGCGCCTGCCAGCCGCGTGGCGCTGGCCTATCGCCGCAGCGTTGACGGTGTGGAAACCGGTAAAGTTTATCGCGTCTGGTAGCCGGTAATTATTTTGGGGAAAACGCTGCGCTAATCGGCGACATTTTCCCCCGTTCCATCGCGCTGATTTATCCCCACGCTCTGTGTAACGCAGTAATTCTTCTAGAGTTTCCCGTCGTTAATCGCCTGCCAGAATAGCACCCGTTAAAAAGTATAGCCGGTGCTATACTCAAATACATGATTTTGTTGTCTTTTTTTCTGGCGATTCGCGTGGTAGGATGCGCTTCACTTGAACAGACCGGCGGTTATTTTTTCGACATAACCTGGGGTTTTAACGATTTGGAAGGCACCCGTCGCTTTAAACCGGGATTAATACAATGAACCTATACGCAACTCTGATTCTGGCTTTCGCAATGTCGATGGATGCTTTTGCTGCAGCCATTGGTAAAGGTGCAAGCCTGCATCGACCCGGTTTGAAAGAAGCCCTGCGCACCGGCCTGATTTTTGGTGTGATCGAAGCCCTGACGCCGCTGGTTGGCTGGGCTATCGGCCTTGCCGCCAGCAAATACGTCATGGCGTGGGACCACTGGGTCGCGTTTGGTTTGCTGCTGATCCTCGGCGGACGCATGGTGGTTGAAGGGATACGTAAAAAAGAGTGCCGGCCGGAAGAAGCTCCGCAGAGTCACGGTTTCTGGCTACTGGCCTGTACCGCCGTTGCTACCAGTCTGGATGCGATGGCCGTCGGCGTCGGGCTGGCATTCCTGCAGGTCAATATTGTGACCACCGCACTGGCGATCGGCGCTTCAACCATGATTATGGCCACCCTCGGTATTCTGCTGGGACGCTTCCTTGGCCCGGTGATGGGTAAATGGGCGGAAATTTTCGGTGGCGTGGTGCTGATTGGCATCGGTTGTAGTATTTTGTTCGAACATCTGGGCAAATAAGCAGGGGCACGCCCGGTCACTGATGCGGGGCGACGATGGCATTATCGGTAGTAGACTGGAACACCCGGAATAATATTGAGTGCGCACACCTCACCGCCTGCAACGCGGCTTTTCCGCTGCACACCCACGAAGAATATGTCATCAGCGCCAATCTCAGCGGAGTGGAACAGCTCACCCTGAATGGCCAGACCCTGCCGGTCTTTGCCGGCGATATCACCATCTACAACCCTGAAACGCTACAGGCCTCGCGCTTTGGCGATACCCCGGTTGAGTTTTTCAGCGTGCATCTCCCTGCCGGTATTTTTGCCGATCTGACGGATCGCGTTTTGCCGATCTTGCATGAAGGCGTAATGCGCGATCCTCAACTGTTTACGGCGATCTGCGATTATGTTCGCTCTCCTGCCGAGGATCGGATCCAGCAGCAAAATCTGCTGTGGCTGACCCACTGTCTGTTGAAGCACGGCTGCGACAGCGAGATTGCGGCGGCACCGGCGGCTGTTGGCAGGGCGCTGGAATATATGCGCGATAACCTGACGGAAAAACTGACGCTGGACGGTCTGGCGGCGGCCAGCGGACTGAGCAAATATCACTTTGTACGCCAGTTTCGCCAGCAGGTTGGCGTGGCGCCGTTGCAATATCATATGCAGCTGCGTCTGCTGGCGGCGCGTAATCTGCTGCGTCACCGCAACAGTACGCTGGACGTGGCGCATCAGCTTGGCTTCTACGATCAGAGCCACTTTATTAACAGCTTCCGTAAGATGATGGGCATCACGCCGCATCATTATCTGCGCATTATCAGCCGATAAATTCGCGATAGCCGGAGATAATCACGTAACCGGCGAAGTAGCAGAAGATCACCGCCGAGGCAATGTAGGACCAGCGCAGCATTTTATTGCCCAGCATACGGCCACCAAGGCTGCCAATGGTACAGAGCACCACCGTCCACACCACGCCCGCAAGGAAAAATCCCGACAGGAACCAGGCTGAAGCGCCGGTACTGCCGGTGCCCATTCGTGAAATCAGTGCTCCGCCCACCGCGGCAAACCACAGGATCGCCGTGGGTGACGAGACGGCGAGAAATATCCCGCGCAGGAAGTTTTGCCGGACGCTGAGCGCCTGTCCCACGTCGCCCGCGCTGAGTTCCGGCACCGGGCGCAGCGCGCTCAGCACCATTTTCCAGGCAAACCACAGCAGGATCAGCGAACCGCCAATCCACAGCACCCAGCGCACAGTGGTGAACTGCAGCAGTACCGACATGCCGGCCATGGCGAGGATCGCATAGATCAGATCGCCAACGCAGGTGCCGATCCCCAGCCACAGGCCGTGAAAATAACCGCGCTGCATCGCCAGGGTAATTATGGCGATATTGGCGATACCGATATCAAGACACAGGGAAAGACTCAGTAAAAAACCATTAGAAAAAGGCATAACATGGCGTCCTTAAAGTGTAATGAAGCGATTATCAATGGATGCCGGTAGAAGATATTGGAAAAAATTGCGCAGTAGCGAGGCTGGCCTCATGGTGGAAAGCAGAAGAGTGTTTCTTTGAGACATGCTTCACTCTTTTTAGGGTGAAAAGTGTGTTTTTGTGATCTAACTCAAAAAATCTTGCCTGAAAAAGCACCGTCCGTTATAATTTATGGCGTATTTTTCAACAATATTTGTCACAAGCAATGATGAAAAAATTCTTCCGCAACGTGTTTCGCGCCTATGTGAATACCTTCAAACACGTTCCGCCGGGCGCGGTTCTCTGACACCCGCCAAGCTGATACCCTCGATAACCGCGGTCAGGGACTGGACCGATGGTTATCACTTAATGCCCGCACTTTCTGCAGTTTTTTCCCTTCTTCACCCTAAAACCCGCTGGTACTGATATTTTCAGGCCAAACGACGCCGCATCATATCCTGACCGTTTTCACTTTCGGGTCTGCTCCACCGCGCAACGCAGCCGCGCAGAGCGCTGGTCGGCCTGTATGACGGGATGTGGTGGTGCACCTGAATTCGGCGATCGGTTTTATCAGACTGTGATCGAGGCAAGATATTTTACAGACATTATACCGTGCGTTATCTTTCTAAGATAAATCTGTGCCTTTAGCTGAAACAGCTGATTGGATCCCACAGGGCTCAGAATACGGAGCCGCGTAAAGCGGCCGGGCACTGAAATAACAGCCTGAGCCGGTGCGAACTGCTCTGATTGACTCTGCCGCAGTTGCTGATTTACGGCGACATCATTCGCGATTTGCAGGTAGGGCGCGACAATCAGCTGACATTTATCAGGGAGAGTGATGCTTAGTGAAAACCACCTTTAAGCAGGAAGTTGTGCACCAACTGCTGCGCTGGCTGGAAGGTAATATCCATACGCCGCTGACGATTAACGACTTCGTTGAGAAATCGGGTTACTCCAAATGGCATCTGCAGCGTATTTTCAAAGAAGTGACCGGGCAAAAACTGGCGTCCTACTGCCGCCTGCGGCGGCTGACCTCCAGCGCAGTGATGCTGAGGCTCTTTGATAAGCAGATTGACTCCGTTGGGAGCGAGCACGGTTTTTCCAGCCATAACGTTTACCACAAAACCTTTAAGCGCCATTTTAATATGACACCTGCCCAGTACCGCGATGCGCCGCACTGGTCATGCGAGGGGCTGTGTCCACCGATCAATCTGACTACGATGAACGTGCCGGAAGGCCAGCTGGTTGAGCTGGATGGCCTGCATCTGAGTGGCTGCGTGAACAATTACGCGTTTACCCTGGAAACCATTGATGAATTTTCGTGGCGCGAGCGCGAAAGCTTCTGGCAACTGCGGCTTAATGCGCTGGACGAACAGCCGGATATGCTTTACGGGCTGATCAATGTTATCAGGGGCGGCCCGCGTATCGGCGATCGCGCCATATTACAGTACCTGACGTGCGTGACACAGAATCCCGGAGCTGTTGATGCGGCGCAGATGCAGATTAGCATTGAGAAACAACCCTATCTGAAATTCAGCTATCGGGGGGATTACCGCCTCTACGGTACGTTTATTGACCTGGTTTATCTGCATGCGCTGCCGGCCGCTGGCGCCGTTCGCCGTGATGGTTATGACGTTGAGCGTATCGATCGGCGGGAGCCGCAGGAGGGGCGAACGGTGGTGGTGGATTACTTTGTGCCGGTGCTGGTGGAGAGACAGAGCATGCCCGTCCCCTGATGGTCAGGGTTCGGGCACTGCCGGTAGTGCTGTTGTCGACTTATTTGATCAGCTGGGCAGTCATATGCACGCCATTGTTGCTGGTGGCTTCAATGATGCGGTAGGCGGTGCCGGCCTGCTCAGCCTTAGCGGCAATTTTGGCTTCAGCGCTGTCTAGGGTTGGGCCGGTAGCCGTCACGGTCTGAGCGAAGCTGCCGAATGAAATTGCGGAAAGGGCGATAAGTGCAGCAAAAGTTTTGATAGATTTCATAGTGTCATTCCTTCAGGTAATTGATTTTTTAAAGGCGGTTTGCCTTGCCTGAAAACAATGATAGTCCCCAGGGAGACATGCTGAAAGCGGAGTGATTTGCTGAAATCTGTCAAAAAAATTGATTAACATAAGCGGGCTATTTATCACGAAGTTCCCCGATCGTTTTACGCCCTGTTCGCGCGAACTGCTGCCACATCACGAGCACGGTGATGGCACCGTCATCGACACAACGATCATTATGGAGAGGTCGCTGCCGCACCGTCAGGCGCGGCAGCGGTGGCTGTATCAGGCATCCACAATCGGATCGCGGACGATAAACAGATAGGAGAGTGCACCGATCACCGTGACGCAGGCACAGACGGTCAGCGCCATGCTGAATGAACCGGTTTTATCGAGGATCCAGCCGGTCAGTATCGGCGCGAATGAGGCAAATACGAAGCTGGCAAAGTTCTGAATACTGCCCACTGATGCGGTCATGCGCGCCGTGACCGAGCAGTGGATCAGGCCCCAGCATGATGTACCGGCGAAGTGAATGCAGAACAGCGCCATACCGATCAGCAGGACCGCGCTCCAGGTGGTGGTGGCATGGGGTACCACGGCAGTAAAGGCGGCGGAGAGCAGCATACCGGCGATAATGCAGGCCTTACGCGTTTTCAGCGGGTGCGCGCCACGGTTCACCACAGCATCAACGACATAGCCGTTCAGCAGCATACCTGCTGCACCAAACAGGAACGGGATGGCGGTCATCCAGCCGGTACTTTTCAGATCCAGATTGTAGGTTGCCTGCAGGTAGCCCGGCAGCCAGGCCAGGTACAGCCATGCGGTGTAGTTGATGCCGCTGAAGCCGATCATCATGCCCCACATGGTGCGGTTCTTAAACAGGCCGCGCCATTCTTTCATGGTCATCGGCTCTTTTTTCGCCGCCACGCTGCCCGCTTCCAGATAGTTAATCTCTTCCTGAGTCAGGGTGTTGTTGTTGCGATTGCGGTAGATAGTGTACCAGCCGATGGAGAGGAAGATTCCCAGCACGCCGATGGTAATAAACATCGCCCGCCAGCCCATGGTCAGCATCATCGCCGCCAGAATCGGCGGGCTAATGGCCAGGCCAATGGTAGAGGCCGCGTTAAAAATCCCCATCGGCATACCGCGATGGCGTATGTTGAACCAGTCGTTGATGACTTTAACCCCACAGGGGTTCATCGGTGCTTCACCTATCCCCAGGCCGATACGCACCAGCACAAACTGGGTAAAGTTCTGCACCATACCGGCCAGCGCCTGGAAACAGGACCAGACGAACATACCGACGCCGAGCATAATGCGCGGGCCTTTACGGTCCAGCAGCAGGCCGCACGGCAGCTGGGCGATACCGTAGGCCAGCGAGAAGGCGGAAAGCAGAATACCGATTTCCGTGCCGCTTAATCCCAGGTCACCGCGAATCGTCTGGTTCGCCACGGACAGCGAGCTACGGTCGAGGTAGTTAATAATCGCCGCCAGGAACAACAGAATCATCGCGGTGGTTTGTACGCGCTTAATGCGCGCCGAGCGCTGAAGCGGACCGCGCTCCGGCACCACGATGGCCTCTGGCTGAGCGTGGCTGGCAGGGCGGTTTTGACCGCTGACGGTCTGGCTATTATCCATACGGTACTCCCCGGTAAAAAGTCTTGTTATTAGCATCGGGCCGGGTTGATACGTTAAACACCACGGCCAGAACAGGGTTGAGGTAAGGCTGAATAGCAGACTAGTGTTGGCCGAAGTTAATGTTGCCAACTTGTTATCTTTTTCGTGCGGCAGGTGGCGGTTTACGGTTTTTAATCGGCTTTTAATCACGGAGGTTGATGGCTTTTATTGATAAAAAGCCAGAAGCGGTTAAAAAATCACCCCCTGTACTGGCGGATAGAGCGCTGCATTGACTCTTTGGCGGTAATCAGATGACGGTGAAATTCGATGATAGCCTCAACGTCATTGCGGCTGACCAGTGCGGTGAGGATCGCCAGATGTTCCTCCAGCGCCACGATATTTCGCTGCTTCAGGTCACTTTCATCCCACAGATAATGGAAGTGGAAAATGACTGAAATAACCTCAAGAGATTGATCGAAAAAAGGATTGTTCGCCGCGGAAAGAATAAGTTTATGCATTTCCCGATCCAGCTGGGAGAAGTTGCGATAGCTGGTGGCGATGGTGTCGCGCATCTGGCGGTGGCGGCTGAGCAGGTCGCGAGCGGCAATCCAGCGAGGATCGTCGGCGGGCAAATTGATAAAGCGTTTCAGGGCGTGGATCTCCAGCATTTCACGCAGCTCAAAGAGTTTTTCCGCATACTCCTGATCGAATTTCTTCATCAGCCAGTGGCCGCGCCGTACGTTTTCAATCAGTCCGTAGCGGCAAAAGCGCAGCAGAAATTCGCGTGCTGCCAGCGGACTGACGCCCACCGCCTGCGCCAGCTGCAGTTCGGAAAAACTGTCACCGGCCATCAGCTGGCGCTGGTTGATCATCTGAAAAAACGCCTGCTCGACCAGGTTTGTCTGCGCTTCAGGCCCGGGCAGCGCGGCCGCAAAACCGTCCGCGTTCTCCGGCTGCCGGGCGATCACCCAGCTGCCGTTGACCTTTTCCAGCACGCCACACTGCTGTAAATGCTCCAGCGAGTGGCGCACCGTGGTGCGGCTGATGTTAAACATTTCCGCCAGTGCGGCCTGGGGCGGCAGCGGTGAAGGAATGTGCTGTCGGGCAATGGCTTCCAGCATCTGATTCACAACGTTATGGCGAAGGTTCTGCGTGCGGCTCATAGTTTCTCCCGGTTTTTTATCTATTAAAAACCAATTCAGAACCGCGAAAGGCGTGCTGGTTCACAGATCCTGTTCTTTAACAAACCGCGCCGTCTGATTTGCGCCATAACCCTGTGCAGACAACGGAGAAAAACCATGACAACGATGAATACGCTGGTGTGTCTGGAGCCGAAACAGATGGCTTACCAGACGCGTAATAAACCGCAGCCTGCTGCGGGTGAAGCGCTGCTCAAAATAATCAGCGCCGGCATTTGCGGCACCGATATTCACGCGTGGGGCGGCAATCAGCCGTTTTTCAGCTATCCGCGCGTACTGGGGCATGAACTTTGCGGCGAAGTAGTGGAACTGGGCGAAGGCGTCAGCGGCTGGAAGGTGGGGCAGCGCGCAGCGGTGATCCCTTATCTCTCCTGCGGACAGTGTTCGGCCTGCCTGAGCGGCAAAACTAACTGCTGTGAAAATATTTCAGTGATCGGCGTGCATCAGGACGGCGGTTTCTGCGATTACCTCAGCGTGCCGGTGAAAAACCTGCTGTCGGCCGAAGGCATCGATCCTGACGCGGCCGCGCTGATCGAACCGTTTGCCATCAGCGCACATGCGGTCCGCCGCGCCGCGCCGGAGCCGGGCAGCAACCTGCTGGTGGTAGGGGCCGGGCCGATTGGTCTGGGCGTTGCCGCCATTGCCCACGCATCGGGTGCAAATGTGGTAGTGGCGGATACCAGCGAGTTCCGCAGGCAGCACGTGGAGCAGAACCTCAAGCGGGTGGCGCTGGACGCGGCGGCGGACGATTTTCCGCAGCAGCTGCGTCACCAGTTCAACGGCCAGCTGCCGTCTACGGTGATTGATGCCACCGGTAACGCGGCGGCGATGAACGGCGCGGTGCGTCTGATGGCCCACGGCGGCACGCTGGTCTTCGTAGGCCTGCACAAGGGCGATCTTCAGATCCCCGATCCGGAATTCCACAAAAAAGAGACCACGCTGATGGGCAGCCGCAACGCCACGCGGCAGGACTTTGAGCGCGTTGCCAGCCTGATGGCTGAGGGAAAAATTACCGCCGCGATGATGCTCAACCAGCGCTTTGAATTTACCGCGCTGGCTGAGATTTTCGAACAGCAGGTGATCAACAACCGTCAGTTGATTAAAGGCGTTATCCGCTTCTGATCCTCAGTCGCGCAGCGCCGCCAGGAAATGTGCTTTGACCCGTTCGCTGTCTACCGCCAGGCACAGCTTCTGTATGCCGGCACCGGCAAACGGGTCATCGCGCGAGGCCAGCGGATGCAGCTGGTGCAGCGTCTGACCGCGCGAAATGCCCTCCGTCACCACGCGAACCGGTGATTCCGTTATAGTGAAAAGCTCGGGATGGTTCAGCCAGGAGAGGGTGAGTGTATCGTGCAAGGCCATCCCCTCGAATCCCTCTTTCTCCAGACTATACTGCAGATAGCTGCGAGAAATTGCCTCCAGCACCGGCCGGTTCAGGCTGCGGATGTCTTCTCCGCTAATCTGCACCTGATGGGTTACATCCAGCGGCAGCACCACGATGCGCAGCTGTGAGCTGAGCGCCTGATCCGCAGCGTGCGGATCTTTCCAGATGTTGAATTCGGCGAAGGGTGTCACGTTACCGCCGTGGCCCAGCGTGCCGAAAGCACCACCCATTATCACCAGTTGCGCAATCTTCGCCACGATATCCGGAGCCTGATTAATGGCGGCGGCGATATTGGTGAGCGGCCCAATGGCGACCAGCGTAATCGCTCCGGGATGCTGACGTATGCTGCGAATGATAAAATCGATGGCGTTATCCGCTTCGCCACTGCACGGATTGTCAAAAACGCCGCCGAGGCCATCTTTGCCGTGAACCTGAAAGGCCGGTGGGGTCGGCGCACAGGCCAGCGGCCGGGAGCTGCCGCGGTAAACGGGCACTTCAAGGCCAATTTTCTGGCTGAACAGGCGGGCGTTTTTGACCGCCTGTTCCACCGGGACATTGCCGAATACTGTGGTAATGCCGAGAATGTGGGTGGTTTTAGCCGCATAAGCCAGCGCGAAGGCGTCATCCACACCGATATCGGTATCAAAAATAATTTTCTGCATCAGATTCTCCTTTCTGTGGCGCAGGCGCTCTCCCTGCTTGTGTAAGCTTTATCAGGTCGTCAGCAGGGTATGCAGCGTCTGCAAATCCTGTCTTATCCTCTCCAGCTCCTGAGCAAACCGTTCATCAGAGAGCAGCGGCTGTCGGAACAGGGTGATCAGCACCTGAGAACCACTACCGTTGGCGACTATACGCATCGGCACGAAGATCTCTTTGCTGAGACCGGTATCTACGTAGTGATCCATGATGCAGTACGGATTATGTTCGGTAAAGCGCACGTTGATCGCGCCCTGCGGCCCTTTTCCGCGCCAGATGTTCCCATCCTGCTCCAGCGGCGTGTTGCTCAGCCCGGAAACCCATTCAGGAAAGAATTCAGGTTTCCAGATGGTCTCATATAAATCGACCCAGTTACGGGGAATAGCAATGCTAAGGGTGTGTGAGGACAGCATAAAACCTCCGATCGATGATGAATCAACCCTTTATCGTTTAACACAACGTGCTGGTAGCGGATTTAAGCACCCGGACAAGACAATGAGAAGTCTTTCACATGGTCACCTTTCCAGATCACGACACAGCTCCCAAATTCCGTAAACCAATCCCCACGACCGGTAATAGGGCATTAGCCAAAAAGTATAGCGGGTTAGCTTTTCAGTCATGTTCACTGTCGCCGTGCGTATCCCATACTGGGGGCTGTGAATCACTGAGGAGAATAACCATGACCGAGACGATTAACGATCTCCGCTCCGCGCTGGCGCGGCTGGCGGAAATGGACGGCGAGCTGGTCAGTACCGATACCGAGGTTGACCCGCACGCCGAGCTGTCGGGCGTCTATCGCTATGTCGGGGCGGCCGGTACGACCCGGCGACCAACGCGGGAAGGCCCGGCGATGTTGTTCAACCGCGTGAAGGGATTTCCAGACTTTCGTGTGGTCACCGGCGTGCTGGCCTCACGCCGCCGCGTTGGGGCGCTGCTGGGATGTGAGCCCCAACGGCTGGGGCATCTGCTGATGAACTCGGTCAACAATCCTGTCCCCCCGATCCTGACCCAGAATGCGCACATTCCCTGCCAGGAGGTGATCCACCTTGCCAGCGAACCGGGATTTGATATCCGCACGCTGCTGCCGGCACCAACCAATACCGAAGAGGACGCCGGTCCCTACTTTACCATGGGGCTGTGCTACGCCACCGACCCGGTAACCGGCGAGTCGGACATCACCATTCACCGACTGTGCATGCAGGGACCCGATGAGCTGTCGATGTATTTCGTCCCCGGACGCCACCTGGATGTTTTCCGTGCCAGGGCAGAAGCCGCAGGAAAAGCGCTACCAATCACCATCAGCCTCGGCGTCGATCCCGCCATTTATATCGGTGCCTGTTTTGAACCGCCGACTACGCCGCTGGGCTTTGACGAACTGAACATTGCCGGTGCACTGCGCGGAAAAGCGGTGGAACTGGCGCAGGGCGTGGCGGTGAATGCCCGAGGCATTGCCCATGCGGAAGTGGTGATCGAAGGCGAGCTGATGCCGGAGGTGCGCTATCGGGAAGATCGTAACACCAACACCGGCAAAGCGATGCCGGAGTTCCCCGGCTATACCGGCCCGGCCAACCCATCGCTGCCGGTGATCAAGGTGAAAGCGGTCACCCATCGCCGCCATCCGATCCTGCAACACACCATCGGCTGTAGCGAAGAGCACGTCAACATGGCCGGTATTCCCACTGAAGCCAGCATTCTTGGCATGGTGGAGCGTGCGATGCCGGGCCGACTGCTTAACGTATTCGCCCACTCTTCAGGCGGTGGCAAGCTGATGGCGGTGATGCAGTTTAAGAAAAGCCTGCCGACGGATGAAGGGCGCCAGCGGCAGGCGGCACTGCTGGCGTTCGCGGCGTTTCACGAGCTGAAGCACGTGATGCTGGTGGATGAAGATGTGGATATTTTCGACAGTAACGATGTGCTGTGGGCAATGCAGACACGCTATCAGGGAGATGTCGATACCGTCTTTATTCCCGGCGTGCGCTGCCATCCGCTCGATCCGTCGCAGACCCCGGAGTACAGCCCGGGCATTGCTGGAAAGGGTATCGCCTGCAAAACCATTTTTGACTGCACCGTACCGTTTGCGCTGAAAGCGCACTTCCAGCGCTGTCAGTTTAAAGAAGTCGACGTACGCCGTTTTTTGCCGGATTTTAAACCCTGATCGCCATTTGGGCATAAAGCGCTTTGTTCCGGAGCCGCTTGCTGGTGTAAAAAGAGTAATCAGGCCACCAGAACAGGAAAACCGGCAGTGTTGAAACTCAAGCCGCTCTATTACTTTAAAACGGTTGTGGAAAAAGGCTCGATCTCGGCGGCCTCTGCGGTACTGTTTACCGCTCAGCCGCCGATCAGTAAAGCGTTACAGCAGCTGGAAGCGCAGTGGGACGTGGTGCTGTTTGAACGGACCTCGCACGGCATGATCCCTACCGATGCCGGACGCTATCTTTATCAGCGTGCCGGGGATTTGCTGCTTCAGGCACAGAATATCGACAGCGAAATGCGCGCCTTCAGCGAGGGCCAGCGCGGCGTGGTGCGGCTGGGCTGCGTGGACATGGGCATTGGCCTGCTGGCAGAAGCGATCGCTGCGCTGCGTTTACGCTATCCCGGGCTGCAGTTCTCGCTGTACCAGGGCGATCCGCCGTGGCTGGAAGAGCTGCTGGAACGTCGACAGATCGACGCCGCGCTGATTCATCTGCCGCTGACGCTGAACCCGAACAATATTGGCAGCATCCCGCTCAATCCGCTCAACGTGTGCGCCCTGAGCCTGGCAGACGGACCGCTGGCCGGGTTGTCCTCCGTGACGCTTGAAGAACTGGCCGGGCAGCCGCTGGTGCTGCTGCGGCGCAAAACCGGGTTCGGTATCTACGATCGGGTGCTTCAGTGTTTTTCCCAGGCCGGTCTGACGCCAGACATCGTGGCGCAGGCCAGCGATCTGCCGGTGATGAAACAGCTGGTGCGGCAGGGCGTGGCGGTGGCGCTGGTGCCGTTACTGGCTGAGGCGGAAACGGAAGCCGGGCTGATCTCGCTGCCGGTGCCGGAGCTGCAGGCCGCTGCCGACCGTCTGGCGCTGATCTATTACCAGCAGCATGCGGAGAGCGCGGTGCTGAAACCGATACTGCAATACTTCTCAACCCGACGAGGGGGCTGACGGCGCTATCTTTCCCTGCGTCACCCGCCTGCTGAAGATGTAAAATTGCTGAAAAATCAGTCCGTTTTTATACTTTTTTTACACCCAACCCCCGCATTTTTACACCAACTTTGCACGCCGCTCGCAACAATATTCCCCATCTGAAACGCCTCTGGAGGTGTGCTGTGAGCGCGACCGTCATAACCGGCATTGTGCTGGTGTTTGCCCTGTTGGGTTATCTGATTTATGCCCTGCTTAACGCGGAGGAGTTCTGATGGCTGCCTCTGCCTTTTTACTGATCGGCTGTTATCTGCTGCTGTTGCTGGTCCTTGCCCGCCCGCTGGGTTCAGGCCTGGCCTGGCTGGTCGCCGACCGTTCCGTTCCGGGGTTTGCCGGTGCCGAGCGCCTGCTGTGGCGGGTGAGCGGCGTTACGCCGGGAGGAATGAACTGGCAGCGTTACCTGCTGGCAATCCTGCTATTCAACGCCGGCGGGCTGCTGCTGCTGTTCCTGATGCTGCTGAACCAGGCCCATCTGCCGCTGAATCCGCAGGGACTGCCGGGACTGAGCTGGCATCTGGCGCTGAATACCGCCGTCAGCTTTGTGACGAACACCAACTGGCAGTCCTACGCCGGGGAGAGCACCCTGAGCTATTTCAGCCAGATGGTCGGCTTAACCGTGCAAAACTTCCTCTCTGCGGCTACCGGCATCGCCGTGGCCTTTGCGCTGATCCGCGGATTTGCCAACCGGGCGCTGGACGAGCTGGGTAATGCCTGGCGTGATATCACCCGCATTACTCTCTACGTGCTGCTGCCGCTTTCTCTGCTGATGGCGCTGTTCCTGGTCAGCCAGGGGGTGATACAAAACCTGCATGGCTATGTTGAGCTGACCACGCTGGAGGGAGCAAAGCAGGTGCTACCGATGGGGCCGGTGGCTTCGCAGGAAGCGATAAAAATGCTGGGGACCAACGGCGGCGGTTTCTTTAACGCTAACTCCGCCCACCCGTTTGAAAACCCGACTGCGCTGAGTAATTTTGTGCAGATGCTGGCGATTTTCCTGATCCCGGCGGCGCTCTGTTTTGCCTTTGGCGATACGTTGCGCGATCGGCGTCAGGGCCACACGCTACTGTGGGCGATGTCACTGATGTTTATTGCCGCCGTGGCGGTGGTGATGTGGGCTGAGCTGCAGGGCAATCCGCATTTCCTGACGCTGGGGGCTGACAGCGCCGCCAATATGGAAGGTAAAGAGACGCGCTTTGGCATCCTGAACTCCAGCCTGTTCGCGGTCATCACCACTGCGGCATCCTGCGGTGCGGTCAATGCGATGCACGACTCGTTTACCGCGCTGGGCGGTATGGTGCCAATGTGGCTGATGCAGATTGGTGAAGTGGTGTTTGGCGGCGTGGGCGCGGGGCTGTACGGCATGCTGCTGTTTGTGCTGCTGGCGGTATTTATTGCCGGGCTGATGATCGGTCGCTCGCCGGAGTACCTCGGCAAAAAAGTCGATGTCTGGGAGATGAAAATGACCGCGCTGGCGATCCTGGTCACGCCGACGCTGGTGCTGCTGGGCAGTGCGCTGGCCATGATGACCGACGCCGGACGCAGCGCAATGCTGAACCCCGGCACGCACGGTTTTTCCGAAGTGCTGTACGCGGTGTCATCCGCAGCGAATAACAACGGCAGCGCCTTCGGGGGCCTCAGCGCCAACACGCCGTTCTGGAACCTGCTGCTGGCGTTCTGCATGCTGGTGGGCCGCTTCGGCATCATCATTCCCGTCCTGGCCATTGCCGGTTCGCTCGGGCGGAAAAAAATCCAGCCGCAGGGCAACGGGACGTTGCCCACCCACGGTGCGCTGTTTATTGCCCTGCTGATCGGTACCGTGATGCTGGTGGGCGCACTGACCTTTATCCCGGCGCTGGCCCTGGGGCCGGTGGCGGAACATCTGCACATGCTCAGTCGTTAACGGGCGGAGAATACTCTGATGAGTCGTAATCAACGGGCGCTGTTTGACGGCGCACTGATCGGCGTGGCGCTGCTTGATGCGCTGAAAAAACTGGACCCGCGCGTACAGGTGCGCAATCCGGTGATGTTTGTGGTGTGGCTGGGCAGCATGATCACCACGCTGCTGGCGATCGCCATGGCGGCAGGAAAAACGCCGGGTGAAACGAGCTTCACCGCGGCCATCTCCGTGTGGCTGTGGTTTACCGTTCTGTTCGCGAACTTTGCCGAAGCGTTGGCGGAAGGTCGCAGCAAGGCACAGGCCAACAGCCTGAAAGGCGTCACCAAAACCAGCTTCGCTAAAAAACTTAGCGAGGCGCGTTATGGGGCCAGCCATCAGCCGGTAGCGGCGGACAGCCTGCGCAAAGGCGACTGGGTTCTGGTGGAGGCCGGGGACATTATCCCCTGCGACGGCGAAGTGCTGTCCGGCGGCGCTTCGGTGGATGAGAGTGCGATTACCGGTGAGTCTGCGCCGGTGATCCGCGAATCCGGCGGGGATTTTTCCTCGGTTACCGGCGGGACGCGCATTCTCTCCGACTGGCTGGTGATCCAGTGCAGCGTGAACCCGGGTGAAACCTTCCTTGACCGGATGATCGCGATGGTTGAAGGGGCAACGCGGCGTAAAACGCCAAATGAGATCGCCCTGACCATTCTGCTGGTGGCACTGACTATCGTTTTCCTGTTGGCGACCGCCACGCTCTACCCGTTCTCCGCATGGGGCGGCAGCACGGTCAGCATCACCGTGCTGGTGGCGCTGCTGGTTTGCCTGATCCCTACCACTATCGGTGGTCTGCTGTCGGCGATTGGCGTGGCGGGCATGAGCCGCATGCTGGCCGCCAACGTCATTGCAACCAGCGGCCGTGCGGTGGAGGCTGCGGGCGATGTCGATGTGCTGATGCTGGATAAAACCGGCACCATCACCCTCGGCAATCGCCAGGCCACACAGTTCCTGCCCGCGCCGGGCGTGACGGCTGAACAGCTGGCCGATGCGGCACAGCTGGCCTCGCTGGCTGATGAAACCCCGGAAGGGCGCAGCATCGTGGTGCTGGCGAAGCAGAAATTCAATCTGCGCGAACGCGATCTGAGCAGCATGAATGCGACCTTTATTCCGTTCTCGGCGCAGACGCGCATGAGCGGGGTGAACGTGCAGCAGCGGGCGGTGCGCAAGGGCGCGGTGGATGCGGTGCGTCGACATATTGACAGCAACGGCGGCCAGTTCCCGCAGGAAGTGAACGGCCTGGTTGAACAGGTTGCGCGGGCGGGCGGTACGCCACTGGTGGTCTGCGACGGCGCAGCGGTGATGGGTGTGGTAGAGCTGAAGGACATCGTCAAAGGCGGCATTAAAGAACGGTTTGCCGAAATGCGTAAAATGGGCATAAAAACCATTATGATCACCGGCGACAATCCGCTGACCGCCGCCGCTATCGCCGCCGAAGCCGGCGTGGATGATTTCCTGTCGGAGGCCACCCCGGAAGCCAAGCTGGCGCTGATCCGCCAGTATCAGGCGGAAGGCCGACTGGTGGCGATGACCGGCGACGGCACCAACGACGCGCCGGCACTGGCGCAGGCCGATGTTGCCGTGGCGATGAATTCCGGTACCCAGGCGGCGAAAGAAGCGGGAAACATGGTCGATCTGGATTCCAACCCGACCAAACTGCTGGAGGTGGTGCACATTGGCAAACAGATGCTGATGACCCGGGGTTCGCTGACCACGTTCAGTATTGCCAACGACGTGGCGAAATATTTCGCCATTATCCCGGCGGCTTTCGCGGCGACCTATCCTCAGCTCAATATGCTCAACGTGATGCACCTGCATTCCCCCGCCTCAGCGATGCTGTCGGCAGTGATCTTTAACGCGCTGATTATCGTCTTTCTGATCCCGCTGGCGCTGAAGGGCGTGAGCTATCGCCCGCTGAGTGCGGCAGCGCTGCTGCGCCGTAATTTATGGCTGTACGGCGTCGGCGGGCTGCTGGTGCCGTTCGCCGGTATCAAAGTGATCGATATGCTGCTGACCGTTACCGGTCTGGCGTAAGGAGAACTATCATGAGTCAATGTCGCCCTGCACTGTTTTTACTGTTAATGCTGACGCTGATCGTCGGCGTGTTTTACCCTTTACTGGCCACCGGGCTGGCGCAGTGGTGGTTCCCGCATCAGGCGGCGGGTTCGCTGATTGAGCTGCGGGGAGCCGCCCGTGGATCCGCGCTGATTGGGCAGAACTTCAGTCAGCCAGGCTACTTCCAGGGGCGTCCATCCGCCACCGGCGATGTGCCCTATAATCCGCTGGCCTCCTCCGGCAGCAATCTGGCAGCCAGCAATCCGGCGCTGGATCGGGTGCTGGAACAGCGGGCGGCGGCGCTGCGGGCGGCCAATCCGCAGGCGGTCGGACCGATACCGGTCGACCTGCTGACCGCTTCGGGCAGCGGCCTTGATGCACAGATTTCGCCCCAGGCAGCGCGCTGGCAGGCTCCGCGCATTGCTGCGGCAAGGCAGCTGCCGCTGGGCGTGGTGCAGAAGCTGATTGAGCAGCAGATTGACACACCGCTGCCTGCATTTATTGGCAATCCCACGGTCAACGTGCTGGCGTTGAATCTGGCGCTGGATGCGAGGTAGAGAGAAGGGCGGCGTTATGCGCTGACGAACGTGGGTTGAGACAACCGGCCGCACCGCGATTTGACGCCGGTGCGGCTATTCGCAGGTTTGACCACAGGGAGCACTATGAACGACGAACTCCAGCGACCGGACCCGGATGCGCTGCTGCGCCAGACGACGGATGAAGGCCGCGGGAAACTGAAGATCTACTTCGGGGCCTGCGCCGGGGTGGGAAAAACCTGGTCGATGCTGCAGGAAGCGCAGCGTCTGCGCGGCCAGGGACTGGAGGTGCTGGTGGGCGTTGTGGAAACACACGATCGCCCGGAAACGGCCGCGCTGCTGGGCGGGCTGACCGTGTTGCCTAAGCGTGCCACCGGGCAGCAGCGCTATCCGGAGTTTGACCTTGACGCCGCGCTGGCCCGCCATCCCGCGGTGATCCTGATGGACGAACTGGCGCACAGCAATGCCCGTGGTTCGCGTCACCCGAAGCGCTGGCAGGACATTGAAGAACTGTTGGACGCGGGTATCGACGTGATGACCACGGTCAACGTGCAGCATCTTGAAAGCCTTAACGATGTGGTGGGCGGCGTCACCGGCATTCGCGTGCGGGAAACGGTGCCGGACCCGTTCTTTGACGCCGCCGATGAGGTGGTGCTGGTGGATCTCCCGCCGGACGATCTTCGCCAGCGGCTGAAAGAGGGCAAGGTCTACATCGGCGAAGGGGCGGAACGCGCCATCGAAAACTTCTTCCGCAAGGGCAATTTAATTGCTCTGCGCGAGCTGGCGCTGCGCCGCACCGCCGATCGCGTAGACGATCAGATGCGCGCCTGGCGCGACACGCAGGGCCGTGAAAAAGTCTGGCACACGCGCGATGCGATCCTGCTGTGTATCGGTGACAATGGCGGCAGCGAAAAACTGGTGCGCAGCGCCGCCAGGCTGGCAGGGCGCCTCGACTGCGTCTGGCACGCGGTGTACGTGGAAACGCCACGCCTGTATCGCCTGCCGGAAGCGCGGCGACGCGGTATCCTGCGTACGCTGAAACTGGCACGCGATCTCGGGGCAGAAACCGCCACGCTCTCGGATACCCGCGAAGCCCGCGCGGTGCTGCGCTATGCCCGCGATCATAACCTCGGCAAAATCATCCTTGGCCGCCGTCCCAGCAAACGCTGGTGGCGTGAACGCTTTGCCGATCGCCTGGCCGAGCTGGGGCCGGACCTCGATATTCTGATTGTCGCCCTTGACGACCCGCCTGCGGATGTTGGCCCGCCGCTGGCGCGACAGAATACGGTGAATGACAATCGCTGGCGGGCACAGCTGCATGGCTGCGTGGCGGCACTGCTGCTTTGCGTGCTGGTGACGCTGGCCGGACGCTGGCTGCTGCCACGGGTGGACTCCGTCAATCTGGTGATGGTGTATTTACTGGCGGTGGTGGTGGTGGCACTGCGCTTCGGCCGCTGGCCGTCGGTGGTGGCTACGCTGCTGAATATCATTGCCTTCGACCTGGTCTTCGTTGCCCCCACCGGCACGATGGCGGTCTCGGATGTACAGTATCTGGTGACCTTTGGCGTGATGCTGGCGGTGGGGGTGATTGTCGGTAATCTGACCGCGGGCGTGCGCTATCAGGCCCGGGTAGCGCGCTATCGCGAGCAGCGGGCGCAGCACCTGTATGGGATGGCAAAAGCGCTCAGCCGGGCCCTGAGCCATCAGGATATCGCGGCTACCCTGCAACGCAGCCTGGAAAGCACCTTACAGGCGCGCAGCGAACTGCATCTTCCTGATGAACAGGGTGAGCTGAAGGTGGTGGGGAAAACCCACCTCAGCACCCAGCCCGACCGTGCCATTGCCCACTGGAGTTTTAGTAAAGGCCAGCCCGCCGGAGCCGGGACCGACACCTTACCCGGGGTGCCCTGGCTGATGCTGCCGCTAAAAAGCGGCAGCGACACTCTCGGCCTGCTGATCCTGGAGCCGTTGAATCTGCGTCAGCTGATGATCCCGGAGCAGCAGCGGCTGGTGGAAACGTTTACGGTACTGATCGCGAATGCGCTGGAGCGGATGGCGCTAAGCCAGCGTGAGGCGGCTTCCCGGCTGGCGGCCGAGCGCGAGCAGTTGCGTAACGCACTGCTGTCTGCGCTTTCCCACGATCTGCGTACGCCGTTGACCGTACTCTTCGGCCAGGCGGAGATCCTGACGCTGGATCTTGCCAGCGAGAACTCGCCGTATGCACAACAGGCCAGCGCGCTGCGCGAGCAGACGCTGAATACCATTCGCCTGGTCAATAACCTGCTGGATATGGCCCGGCTTCAGTCTGGTGGTTTCCACCTGAAGCGCGAGTGGATGGCGCTGGATGAGCTGATCGGCAGCACGCTACGCAGCATGAACGCCTCGCTGGGCGAGCGCACCGTTCAGCTGGATCTGCCGCCGGAGCTGCTGCTGATTAACGTTGATGCACCGCTGATGGAGCGGGTGCTGGCGAACCTGCTGGAGAACGCGCTGAAATATGCCGGGACGGATGCCGGGCTGGGGATCCACGCAAGAAGCGTTGAGGCGCAGCCCAACGGCGTGTCGCGGCTGGAGATCACGGTGTGGGACAGCGGTCCAGGGATACCTGTGGGCCAGGAGCGGCAGATTTTTGAGAAGTTCTCTCGGGGTAATAAAGAGTCATCGGTGCCGGGTGTCGGATTGGGCCTGGCTATCTGTCAGGCGATTGTGGCGATGCATCACGGTGAGATTGTTGCGCAAAACCGCCCGCAGGGTGGCGCGAGCTTTATCATTTCGCTGCCGATGGCGGCACCGCCGAAGATTGAGGATGACACGGGAGCCGATGCAGAACCCTGAATCATCGTAGTCCGGTTCAGATCGGGGTTTTCAACGTCAGTAAACCAGAAGAGGTCGCCCGTTGGGCGACCTCTTCCATCATGTCATGATGTGCTGGTTTTATTTAATCAGTTCTGCAGAAACGTAGGCGCCATTATCAACGCGTGCGCTGGTGATTTTATAGCCTGCACCCACCTGCTGAGCCTGAGCGGCGATTTTTGCTTCGGCGCCATCAAGGGTAGAGGAGGTGGCAGTAATGCTCTGGGCGAAGCTGCCAAATGACATCAGTGACAGAGCGGCAACGGCAGCAACAGACAGTGTTTTAATGGTTTTCATCGTCTCATTCCTTCTTTTATAGGGTGAGGAGGTTGTTTGCCTCCGATGAGTAAATAGTAACTTCAGTTACTATAAGTTAATTAACAATAAGTGCGATAATCATGATCGCGCTAATTTTTCGATATAACCATGATTCAGGGCACAAGGGTGTCACCGTTGAACAACGTGTTGAGCCGTGGGCAGTGGCGTTTCAGGCGGCAGGCGTGAGTCTGAGAGTGGGCATTGCACCAGGTAGATTTTTTGAGGGAAACGCACTGACTGACGCCTGGCAGGCAACAGGATGCACTAAGCTTCAGGCTCTGTTGGTTAACTGAGCCTGTCTTATGTTTTATCACCGCGTTGAAAGGATGATCGATACCTTCAGGGAAGCTCGGGGAACCACGCCGCCAGACAGCGTAGGGGCCTTCTATCTGTTTTATCTGCGCCAGGTGTGGCCGGTATTTGTGCTGCTACTGGTGGTTGGTCTGGTGGCGTCACTGATTGAGGTGTCGCTGTTCCGCTACCTCAGCCGGATTATCGATCTGGTTAACAGCACCCCGGCCGCCAGCTTTTTTCAGGATCACTATGGTGAGCTGCTGTGGATGGCGGCGGTAGCGCTGCTGTTCCGCCCGCTGTTTATCGCTCTGCACGACCTGCTGGTGCACCAGACGATTAATCCCGGAATGACCAATATGATCCGCTGGCAGCACCACAACTACGTGCTGCGCCAGAGCCTCAACTTTTTTCAGAACGACTTTGCCGGACGCATCGCCCAGCGGATCATGCAGACCGGCAGTGCGCTGCGCGATTCCGCAGTGCAGATGGTTGATGCGCTGTGGCACGTGGTGATTTACGCGGTGACCACGCTGGTGCTGTTTGCCGAAGCCGACTGGCGGCTGACCGTTCCGCTGATTATCTGGATTATCAGTTATCTGCTGTGCCTGAAGTATTTTGTGCCGAGGATCAAAGCGCGTTCGGTGGCCTCTTCGGATTCACGCTCGCGGCTGATGGGCTTTATTGTTGATGGCTACACCAATATTGCCACCCTGAAGCTGTTTGCCCATGGCGATCTGGAGCGCCGCTACGCACGTGAAGCGCTGGACGACCAGACGCAAAAAACCCGCAGCCAGGGGCGGATGGTGACCGGCATGGACGTGGTGGTCACCACGCTGAATGGATTACTGATTGTCAGCACCACCGGGCTGTCGCTGTGGCTGTGGGGCCAGTCGCTGATCGGCGTCGGGGCGATTGCGCTGGCCACCGGGCTGGTTATCCGCATCGTCAACATGTCCGGCTGGATTATGTGGGTGGTGAACGGCATTTTTGAGAATATCGGCATGGTGCAGGACGGGCTGAAAACCATTTCCCAGCCGCTCAGCGTGCGCGACAAACCCGATGCGGCGGCGCTGCATGTCAGCCGTGGCGAAATCCGCTTTGATGGTATTACCTTTGACTACGGTGGCGAGCGGCGGGTGATTGATGGTCTGCAGCTGACCCTCCGCCCCGGTGAGAAGATCGGCCTGATTGGCCCATCCGGGGCAGGGAAATCGACGCTGGTTAACCTGCTGCTGCGGCTTTACGATCTTAACGGCGGGCGTATTCTGATCGACGGTCAGAACATTGCCGACGTCAGCCAGGAAAGTCTGCGTGCGCAGATCGGCATGATCACGCAGGATACGTCGCTGCTACACCGCTCGATCCGCGAGAACCTGCTGTATGGTCGCCCCGGCGCCAGCGAAGAAGCGATGCTGCAGGCGGTCCACCGGGCGAGGGCCGATGAGTTTATTCCGCTGCTTTCCGACCTTCAGGGGCGTACCGGACTGGATGCGCACGTGGGGGAACGCGGCGTGAAGCTTTCCGGTGGCCAGCGTCAGCGTATTGCCATCGCCCGTGTGCTGCTGAAGGATGCGCCGATCCTGATAATGGATGAGGCCACTTCGGCGCTGGATTCGGAAGTGGAAGCGGCGATCCAGGAAAGTCTGGAAGGGCTGATGGGCGGCAAAACGGTGATTGCCATCGCCCACCGCCTGTCTACCATCGCTCGCATGGATCGGCTGGTGGTGATGGAGCAGGGGCGCATTGTTGAGATCGGCAGCCACGCCGAGCTGCTGGCACAGGACGGCCTCTACGCGCGGCTCTGGCGGCATCAGACCGGCGGCTTCGTCGGTGAGCAGTAGCACTATTCGGCGTTAAGCCGGTAGGGCAGCGCGTTGCGGGCTTCCTCAGCCCAGGCGCGCACGCCGTCGCGTTCCTGCTGCAGAAAATTCGCCACGGCATCGTGCAGCCCGCCGTGACGCAGCAGGTGCCAGGATTCGGTCAGCACCGGTTCAAATCCGCGTATCAGCTTGTGCTCCCCCTGCGCCCCGGCATCGAAACGCTGCAGGCCGTGCTCGATCGCGTACTCTATCCCCTGATAGAAGCAGGTTTCAAAGTGCAGGCGGTCAAACTCCGCCAGGCAGCCCCAGTAGCGGCCATAGAAGGTGCTGCCGTCAACCAGGCTCAGCGCCATCGCCACCGGCTGGTGATGCTGGCTGGCAATGGTAATGCGAAGGGATCCCGGCATCCGTTCTGCCAGCAGGCTGAAGAACCGGCGGGTGAGATAGGGCTGGCGACCGCGCACAAGGTAGGTGTTGGCGTAGCAGGTGTAGACAAAATCCCACTGCGCTTCACTCAGCTGGTGGCCCTGATACCAGCAAAATTCAATGCCCTGCTGGCGAACGTTTTCCCGCTCCTTGCGCAGCTGTTTTCGCTTGCGCGAGGTCAGCGTGTCCAGAAAATCCTGAAAATCACGATAGCCGCGATTGTGCCAGTGATACTGGCAGCCGAGGCGCGGCAGCCAGCGGCCATCTTCCGCCAACTGAACGCCCAGCGCGGTATCGTTGAAGTTGATGTGCCCACTGTAAAAATCGTGCGCGGCCAGAAATCCCGGTAGCGCCTGGAGCAGCCTGCTGGCGGCGAGTTTCTCGCCCAGCAGCCGTACGCCGCTTACCGGGCTGAACGGCACCGCCGACAGCCACTTTGGATAATAGGGAATACCCGCACGCTGGCTGGCGTCTGCCCAGGCGTGATCGAAGACGTATTCCCCCATGGAGTGGCGCTTGCTGTAGCCTGGCATTGCCGCCAGTACGCTGCCGCCCTCGCACCACAGCAGATGCTGCGGCTGCCAGCCGCTGCGTCCGCCGACCGATCCGCTCTCTTCCAGCGCGCTGAGAAAAGCGTGGCGCACAAAGGGCTGGTCGTCAGGGGACAGGGCATCCCACTCCCTTGCCGGGATATCGGCCAGCTGCGTCACCAGGCTTAACGACATCGACATACTCCGCAATGAAAGAAAAACCTTACGTTGAACGCTTTCGTGGCGGAGATCAACGCCTTCCGTTCGTGGGGCACGTGCGGGTAAATCGTGAACACTGAATATTAGTTAATACGCATTCTCATTATCATTTGCCTTTGCTATTCTTGCTGCCCGGTGTGCATCAACGCGCCGACGGCTTTCGGTTAACAAGGTGGATCTATGGCTGCTCAGAGTTATCGCTTATTCAATGTCGTACTGGCGCGCAAGCAGGTACTGTCTCCTTCGATGCTGTGCTGCGTGTTTAGCGGTGAAGACGTTCGCCAGATGAAGCTTGAGGCACCGGACCAGCGTATCAAGCTGCTGCTGCCTGCGCCGAGCGGAAAACAGGTGGAGTCAGTCGATAATGGTCTGACGTGGTGGGAAAATATCGGCAGGCTGGCGGTGGAAGATCGCCCGATCATGCGCACCTATACCCTCCGCCACCTTAACGCTGAAGCCGAAGTACCCGAGATGACAGTGGAGTTCGTGATGCATGGCACCGAAGGTCCGGCTTCGGCCTGGGCGCTGAATGCACAGCCGGGCGACCAGATGCAAATCGCCGCCCCGAACCGGGAATATGCCCGGGATAGCGGCGGCTACGAGTGGAACCCGCACCCGCTGGTGAAGCAGGGACTGGTGGTGGCCGATGAAACTGCGCTACCCGCGGCGAAGGCGATACTCGAACAGCTGGCTTGCTGGCCGTATCCGCCGCAGCTGCAGGTTTTTCTGGAAGTGCCCGAACGCGGTGACTGCATCGATCTCAGCCACTATGACTTTGCGGAGATTCACTGGCTGCCGCGTGACGCCCGCGGTGACCGCCATGGTGAAGCGCTGCTGAGTGCAGTTCGCGCGCACGTTCGCCTGCCGGTCAGTGCGCTGTCGCAGAACGATCTGCGTGAGGAGGCCGAAGGCCAGCTGGTATGGGATCGCGCCGACCACGAGGACGTGCGCTTCCACGGCTGGGTGGCGGCGGAGTCCAGCGCAGTCAAGCCTCTGCGCCGCTATCTGATCGGCGAACGTGGTCTGGCGCAGGACTGCATCAGCTTTATGGCCTACTGGAGTCGTGGTCCGCGACGCAGAGGCTAATCGCAGCCTCAGCCTTCCATCAGCAGCGGACAGGCCTCTTTCAGCGTGTTATAGAACCAGGTCTTGGCGGTGATATCACCAATTTCGGTATGACCGTAAAGGTACACCTCCAGGTTCTGCAGCTGGAACGGCAGTTCAACGATCCGCACGTTGCCGCGCGCGACATAGATTTTCGCCGCGCTGTGTGGAATGGTTACCAGCAGTTCGCTGCTGGCGATAATTTCGCCCAGTGCGGTAAAGTGCGGCACCTCCAGCGCGATGCGCCGCTCAAAGCCATACTCTCTTATCTGCTTCTCCGCCATATGATGGCCGCTGATGGTCGACACCACAACGTGCTGCTCGGCCAGATAGTCATGCATTGTCAGCACATCGCCGATACGCGGATGCTGACTATTCACCAGGCAGACGTAGCGCTCGTCCATAATTTTACCGCGCTGTGCAATCGGTGAAATATTTTCGTTGCGGCTGCACAGTGTGGCATCGACTTTTCCGGTGAGCAGCCACTCGTCGATACGCATCAGCTCGATCGGTATCACTTCCAGCTGCACATTGGGCGCCAGCTCGCGCAGATGCTTAACCAGCCTGGGGAGCAGCAGCTGCTCGCCGAGGTCGGAGAGCGCGAGGACAAATTTGTGAAAAGATGTTTCCGGAGAAAAGCTGCGGGTATCCGCGACGGCTTTCTCTATCCCGCTCAGGGACTGCTTAAACACCCGATAAAGATGGCTGGCGACCGGAGTCGGTAACATCCCTTTCCGGCTGCGCTTAAACAGCTCGTTATCTGTCAAAGCCCGCAGCCGGGCTAGCGCATAGCTGGCAGAAGGTTGGGTAATGAACAGGCGTTCGGCGGCCCCGCTGACGCTGTGGGTTTCATAAATGGCGATAAATACCCGAACCAGATTAAGATCCATCATAGGCTTATATAGTCTCTGTCTATAGCAGGAGATTCAAATTATCTATTTGAGCTATTTTAAACTTGCTAATAACATCCTTTCTACTTTTTATTGATATGTCCTTTTAATTTTTGCATTTCGAATTTTTAATCTACTAATCAGTAAGATAGACCATCATTAAACAGGAATGTCAGGAGCAGATGCGGGTAACCCTCTGCCGTTATGGAGTGTGAAAATGAAAAATGAAATCGTAGACGTTATCGTAGACTGGATCGATCAGCATCTGGATGAGGGGCTGAATATCGAGGCCGTTGCGGCCAAATCGGGCTACTCCAAATGGCACCTGCAGCGTGCATTCAAAGAGAAAAAGGGCATCACGCTGGCGAGCTTTATCCGCGGTCGGCGTCTGGATCAGGCTGCACAGTGCCTGGTCAATTCCTCCAAAAGCATTATGACCATTTCGATGGATCTTGGCTTTTCCTCGCAGCAGTGCTTCCAGCGGGTGTTTAAAAAACACTTCAATGTGACTCCGCGCGACTACCGCGTGCAGTATCGCCAGTATCACTGACGCCTCAAGCTAACCGAAAATCAGTCGCCTTCGCTGCGGGATCGCCTTCCCGCAACGTAAAGTCGTTTAAATTCTTCCGAATCGGGTCCCCCGCGCCTGATAAAGTTCAACAACCATCAGTTATACTGTGCCCCGTGTTGAACTCTGAACTGGATGCTATGGAACGTTTCGTTGAAAATCTGATTTACACCTCACGTTGGCTGCTGGCTCCAATCTATCTTGGTTTGTCGCTGGGTTTGCTGGCGCTGGGCATTAAGTTTTTCCAGGAAGTCTTCCACCTGCTGCCGCACGTGATCGAGATGTCTGAAAACGACATGGTGCTGATGCTGTTGTCGATGATCGACATGACGCTGGTCGGCGGGTTGTTGGTGATGGTGATGCTCTCTGGCTATGAAAACTTCGTCTCCAAGCTGGATCTGGACGAGCACCGCGAGAAGCTGAGCTGGCTGGGGAAAATGGACTCCGGCTCGCTGAAAAATAAGGTTGCGGCGTCGATTGTAGCGATCTCCTCCATTCACCTGCTGCGGATATTTATGGACGCGCGCAATGTGCCCGACAACAAGCTGCTGTGGTACGTCATTATTCACCTGACTTTCGTGCTGTCAGCGTTTGTGATGGGCTATCTCGATAGCATGTCGCGCAAAGATAAAGATAAAGCCTTAATCTGATCCCCCCTGCCGGTCGCGCTGTGCTACCGGCAAAACTCCTCACCGCTTCTGCGAAAAGCCGATGGTGATCCCCCTCAAAGTGGTGCGCAGCGTGCTGGTGTTTGCGCTAGCCTGTATCAGTTCCGGAACAGCGGACCCTCCCGTTTAAATGATAAGGATTGCCACCATGCCTAATTACAGCCTGTCAGTCAGTGCCGAAATGGTTTTCCTCGAACTGCCGTTTATCGAACGCGTGCGGCGTCTTCACCAGCTGGGCTTTGGCGTGGAGATCTGGCAGTGGGAAAACAAAGATATTGAGGCGCTGGCGGCAACCGGGGCGCACTTCACTTCCATGACCGGCTATCTGACGGGTAATCTGACCGATGACGCGGAAATTGAAAACCTGCTGATCAGCGCCGAAGCGTCACTGGCGGTCGCCGCGCGGCTGAACTGCCCGTCGTTAAATCTGCACGGTACAGGGCTGGATCTCAATGGTCTGCCGGTGAAGCCCGTGGAGAGTGTGACCGGTGAGATGTGGATTAAAGCGGTAAGAACGCTGGAGAAGCTGGCGGCGCTGGGAGAAAAAGCCGGGCGGGTATTTACCCTGGAAAACCTTAATACTGCCGTCGATCACCCGGGGACACCGTTTGCCAAAGCGGCGGAGACCCTGGCGCTGGTGGAAGCCGTCAACAGCCCGTATCTGAAGATGAATCTTGACCTGTACCACGCGCAGATCGGTGAGGGCAATCTGATTGCGCTGGTGCAGCGCTGCGGCCGGGCGATAGGTGAAATTCAGGTGGCGGACGTGCCGGGTCGCAGTGAGCCGGGAACCGGTGAGATTAACTACCGCGCCGTGGCAAAAGCGCTGCGGGCCATCAACTATCGGGGAGTGGTTGCGTTGGAAGGCTGGGCGTCGGGGGACACGGAAACCGCGCTGGCCAGCTTCAGAGCGCACTTTGAGGAATAAACGCCGCTGGCCGTGTTCCGGGAGGCGGCGGCCAGGGCATTTGCCCGGATAAATATCCTGACTGCCGTGCTGTTTTCGCTCAGGCAAGGGCGAATGATGAAAAAATTGTGACCCCTGTGGCATTTTCTCGCTGTTGTGAATATGATTTCGCCGCTGAGAGCCGCCGTCCTGGCGCTCAACCCGAAAGACCCTGTTCCCTGCCGAGAGTGTTGGATATGTCTGATGATTAGTCGCCGCCGCCTGCTGCTTGGCTCGGGCGCGTTTGTCCTTGCCATGAGCACCAATAACCTGTTCGCCCGGCAGGACTTCTTCCCGCTGTGGCCCAACGATCCGCCAGGCGGCGGCGGGCCTGAGGGGGCGTTGCGCATCTCGCCTAACGGTTCGTGGTCGAATATCGTCAGCCCCGGCATTCAGCGTTTTCAGCCGCAGGAGCCGAATGGTAAAGCCGTACTGATTGCCGCCGGAGGAGGATATCGCTGGATCGGCATGGGGCGTGAAGGCTGGCCGGTGGCGCGCTGGCTGACGTCGAAGGGTTATACGGCCTATGTACTCAGCTATCGTCTGCCCGGTGAACACTGGCAGGATGGCAATCTGGTGTCGCTACAGGATGCTCAGCGCGCGATCCGCCTCGTGCGCTCGATGGAGCGCAGCGTGCATCTGCTCGGCTTTTCCGCCGGAGGACATCTGTTCGGGATGGCCGCCGCTCGTCCCGATTATCATGCCTATCCGCCGCAGGATGCGCTGGACGAACTGGTGCCGAAGGTCGACAGCGTGGGGCTGATTTATCCGGTGATCACTCTGGAAGCACCTTATACCCACACCAACACCCATCTGTCGCTGGTGGGTCATCACCCTTCTCCCGCCGAAGAGGCCAGCTGGTCGGTGCAGAACTATGTTACCCGTGCCTACCCACCGCTGTTTATGGCGCAGGCGGAAGATGACACTACCTCCAACCCGGAAAACAGCGTGATTATGCACGACACCTGTCGTCGAATGGGCGTCCCGGTGCAGATGATCCGTATTGCTAAAGGCGGCCACGGTTTTGGGCTGGGTAAGGTTGGCACTCCTGCGGCGATTTGGGATGAAGCCTACGCGGTGTGGCTGTCGGCGCGCGGGTAGTTTCGGCGGTGGTGGCAGAGCCGGATGAACATAAAAAGGGGAGACTGGCATCATCGCCCCCTGGATAAGAGATAAACCTGCGCTGCAGAAAAGCCAGCAGATCCTGATTTAACGGTCCTCAGTCTGTCCCGGTGATAAGTGGGGGAGAAGGGTTGTGGTCAAATCAGGCAACCGGCTTCACCTCACTTAATGCTCCGGCAATATGCTTAAAGCGGTCGAAACGTTTTCTCAGCATTGCGTGTCTGGCCGGGTCCGGCTCCAGCCGGAGAGTCGGTGGCTGGCAGTGCTTCATTGCCGTCTGAAAATCTTTATATTCCCCTGCGCCAACCGCCGCGCAGATCGCCGCCGCCCGGCAGCCGGACTGCTTCACGTCAACGATTTCCAGCGGTAAATTACTGGCGTCACAGAACATCTGCATCCAGATATCTGAGTGCGTGGGGCCGCCGGTAAAGCGGATAATGTCGCTGCCCGTGCCCAGCTCCTGTACGCGGTCCTGATGCAGCAGGTGCGAAAAGACGATGCCCTGATAAATGGCGTAGACCATATCTTCGCGGCTGTGGTGACCGCTCAGTCCGAGGAAGCCACCGTTCAGGCTGTCGTGGAAGTTAGAGCCGTACAGCCATGGATAAAACAGGATGTTGATATCCTTTTCGTAGCCATTTTTTACCCAATGGTTGAGCTGCCGATAGCTGTCCGGCAGGTCCGGGAAGAACTGCTGCACAAACCAGGCGAGGTTGCTGGCCGAGGTTGGGCTGCCTTCGTGAACGAAGAAGGTGCCGGGAATGCAGTATTTTCCCCACACGTAAGGGTAGGCAGAGGGCTCAATGTGGTCGAAAACGCGGGTCGCAATACTCCAGGTTCCGGCCACGGCGCTCAGGCAGGCACTGTCCTGCACGCCGGAGGTCAGCGCCGCGCCCACCACATCAAAAAGCCCGCCGAAGACCGGCGTACCAACGGATAAACCGCACTGCGCGGCGGCCTGTTCGGTGACGTACCCGGCACCTTCGGCGGAGCCGATCACCGGCGGTGCTTTCTCCGCCATCTCCTCAATACCGAAGATGCGGAACAGTGTGGGATCGAACGCCCCCTGCTGCTGGTTAAACAGATTGCTGCCGGAAATGTTGGTCTCTTCGCAGGCAAACTCTCCGGTCAGACAGTAGCGGATGTAATCGTGAACCATCAGGATATAGCCCGTGCGCCGATAGTTCTCTGGTTCATGCTCTTTCAGCCAGCCGAGCAGCGCCGCAGGATGCGATGGCCACAGCTGTTGCAGGCTACGGCTGTAGGCTTCAACGTCACGGCCTTCGCTCTTCCAGCAACTGACCAGCGGCTGCGCGCGTGAGTCGGAGGAGACGATGCCGTTACGCACCGGCTGGCCCTGCTTATCGACCAGGTACAGCCCTTTACCGTGAGCGGAAAAACTCACGCCGCGTATCGCCTCGGGGGCAATGCCGCTTTCTGCCAGTGCCCGGCGAATGACCTGGCAGGTGGCAGACCACAGCTCGGTCATATTACGCTCACAGAAGCCCATCTGTTCACTGAGCAGCGGCACGGCCAGCTCAACAACGCTGATCTCCTGACCGTCGGCGGTGTAGATCCCCGCTTTGGTGACCGTGCCGCCGAGATCAACGCCCATATAGTAGTGGCTCATACTGCCTCCGGGCTGCGCAGCGCGGCGCGGGTTTCCCCCCAGCCTGCCTGGGTCATTTTATCTTCAATCCACTGACGGGCGCGGATGATTTCCAGCAGCGGCTCGTCCGCTTTTTCTGTCCACATCTCAATCAGGAAGGTGCCGCGATAGTTGAGACGGCGCAGGGTTTTAAAGAACTGCACAAAATCAACGCAGCCTTCACCAAAAGGGACATCACGGAACTGACCGGGCGAGTCCGGCGTGACCGGCAGCGTATCTTTCAGATGGATGGCCGCAATACGATCGATGCCGCCGGTCAGCTCGCTGTCTACCTCATTACCCCAGGCGCTCAGGTTGCCGATATCGGGATAAACCGTGAACCACGGCGAGTTAATCTTCTCATTCAGCGCCTGCCATTTGCTGATGGAGTTCATAAACGGCGTGTCCATGATTTCCACCGCGCACATCACCTGTGCCCCGGCGGCCAGCTCAACGGCCCAGGCCACGGAATCCTCAAAGCGGGTGATGGTGTCGTTATCCTGAGGTTCGTAATAGACATCGTAACCGGCCAGCTGAATGGTTCGGATACCCAGATCCTGCGCCAGCCGCACCGCTTTCTCCATGATCGTATACGCCTGCTGGCGGATTTGCGCATCGCGGCTGCCGAACGGGAAGCGCCGATGTGCCGACAGGCACAGGGTGGGAATGCGCACGCCGGTCTGCTGAATCGCCCTGATAATCTCCATACGCTGCGCCGATGTCCAGTCCAGCCGTGCCAGCCGTTCGTCGCTCTCATCCACTGACATCTCCACGAAATCAAACCCGCAGGATTTCGCTATCGCCAGTTTTTCAACCCAGCAGGTCCCTTTTGGCAGCGCCTTCTCATAAATCCCGATTGGATGTCTACGCATTATCTTTCCCCACGAGTGGCCAGCAGCTGCTGGTATTTTTTGCGGTTCAGCTTCATTGCCCGCTGCGCCTGCCATTTGTTTTTGAAGAATTTGAACGCCAGGGCAAAAATCAGCGTGATGCCCCACACCGCCAGATTGAAGTGCAGGCTGACGCCCGCCAGGCTCAGGCCGGTAGCGATCACCTGAAGTACCAGCAGCGCGCAGAAGACGTGGATCACTTTTCCCACGCCGCCGAACGGATCGGTGCCGCCCAGGACGATGGCCAGCACCGTCAGCAGCAGATACGAGTCGCCGTAGCCCATGCGCGCCGAGTTGAACCGCGCCATCATGATCAGCCCGGCCAGCACGCACAGCAGGCTGGAGAGGGAATAAATCGCCATCATGATGCGGTCGGTACGGATGCCGCTGAACCAGGTGGCATTGATGTTGCTACCGCACATGTAGATGTTTTTGCCAAGGCGCGTTCTGCCCAGCAGCAGGGCTAACAATACGGTGGCAACCAGAAAGATAATCAGTGGAACCGGGATCCCGCCGATCACCTCCGATCCCATACTGCGCACGATCGGTGGCATGCCGCTCAGCGCCGCGCCTTTGGTCAGATACACGCCGATGCCGCTAATAATGGTCATACTGCCGAGGGTCACCAGAATCGGATGGGCGCCGATGCGAGAAATCATCAGCCCGGTCAGCATCCCTGTCATCACCGCAATCACCGCCGCGCCGAGCAGTGCCAGCAGCAGCCACATCAGCTGAACGCCCACGCCGGCATCCGCCGGAACGTAGTGGATCAGCAGCCAGGCCATAAACAGGCTGGTGAGGTTGGCGGTGCCGATAATCGAAAGGTTCAGACCGCCGCTGAGCATTGGCACAAACATCGCAAAGGTCAGCAGCCCCAGCTCCGGCAGCTGAAACGCAATGCTCAGAAAGGTATTTTCGGTCAGGAACCGGCCCGGCATCGCCAGCGAAAAGGCGACCGTTGCAATCAGGCAGATACTCAGCAGGCCGGTGCTGGTGGCGTCCGGAAGGAAAAACATTCTATTTTTCATGAAAAAGTCTCCGTCAGACGAAGCCGACATCGGTTTCTTTGCGTTTCTTATAGTGGGTGACGCAGATGGCCGCGACGATGACGACGCCAATCACGATGTTGACGAAATAGCTGGAGACGCCAGTCAGGTTCAGGCCGTTTTTCAGAATGCCGATCAGGAACACCCCCATCAGCGTGCCGATCACCGAGCCTCTGCCGCCGGAGAGACTGGCACCGCCCAGGACCGCCGCGGCCAGCACATCCAGTTCGCCGCCGACCAGTGCGTTGGGTACCACTTCGCTCATGCGGTACGCCTGTAGCATCCCGCCAATCGCCGCCGCAGCGCCTAAATAGCCGTAAGCAAACAGATAAATCACGGAGACGCGGATACCAATACGGCGTGCCGATTCATTACTGCCGCCAACGGCGTACAGCTGCCGACCGATATGGGTTTTATTCAGCAGCAGCCATGTCAGCAGCGCCATCCCAAGCATGACCACCACCGGCAGGCCAACCTGATAGCTTTCCCCGCCGTATTCAAACGGCAGAATGGTACGCTGGTTTACCCACCAGTCGGGCAGGTCGTAGATACTGTGGCCGTTGGTGATCCACATCAGCATGCCAAACAGCAGCGACTGCATGCTGATGGTGATAATGATGGAGACGATATTGAGGTAATAGATCAGTACGGCGTTGATCAGACCAAAGACGATGCCGCAGACAATCGCCAGTATGATGCACAGCAGCGGGCTGGCAATCACGTCGTTCAGCAGCAGCGAGGCGATAAAATACTGTGCAACGGAAGCCACGGCGGCGAAGGAGATATCGATGCCGCCGGTCACCAGCACCACAAATAACCCCAGCGCGAAAATGCCGGTGACGGCATAGCTTTCTGTTAAATCGAGCAGGTTCTGAATCGATAAAAACTCACTGCTCAGGTTGGAGAACAGCACCAGCATTAACACGATAACCCAGGCCAGCCAGCCTTCGACCGAACGCGGTACTTTTAAAATGTTAGCCATTGATGGCCTCCGCGAGTTGATGTTCGCTGAGCGTTGAAGGGATTAACTCGTTAACGATCTTTCCCTGCTTCATATGCAGAACGCGATCGCAGTTGTAATAGGCTTCCGGGGCCTCATCGGTGATCAGCAGTACCGAAATGCCCACGCCGGACAGGCGGTGGATCAGCTTGTAGATACTGTCTTTGGCACCGATATCAACGCCAACGGTGGGCGCATCGAGGATCAATACTTTTGGTCGGGTAAGGATCCATTTTGCCAACACCACCTTTTGCTGATTGCCGCCGGAAAGGGTGGAGAGCGGGTTATCCGGATTGGTGACCTTAATATCCAGATCCCTGATCCACTCCTGCACCAGCGCGTCTTTGCGCTGCTCGTCAATCAGATGCCACGGTGTTTTCATTTCGTCGAGAATCGAAATCACCATGTTGTCGGCGACCGACTGCGGCAGAATGGCTCCCAGCGTCAGACGGTCTTCTGAGACGTAGGCAATGCCCAGCTCTCTGGCCTGAGTGCTGTCCCTGATATGCACTTTTTTACCGTCCAGCAGGATCTCGCCGCTGTCGGGATGAGTGATACCAAACAGACTCAGCGCCAGTTCGGTACGACCAGAGCCCAGCAGTCCGCACAGGCCGAGCACCTCGCCGCGATGCAGCCGCAGCGAGATATTGTCGAACTGGGAGCTGCGGCTGAGGTGATTCAGTTCCAGCACCACTCTGCCCAGCTCGGCGTTCGGCAGCTTCTGCTGATGTTCAATCACCAGTCCGGTCATCAGCTCGGTGATTTTGCGGGTGGACAGTGCGGCGGCATCCCAGGTGCCGATCTTCTCACCGTCGCGGATGACGGTAATGCGGTCGGAAATCTCTTTCACTTCATCCAGGCGGTGGCTGACAAAGACCACGGTGATGTTTTTATCGCGCAGATAGTTCACCGTGCGCAGCAGCTGGTTCACCTCGGTGCGCGTCAGCGAAGCGGTGGGTTCATCCATAATCACCAGCCGGGCGTCGGCGACCAGCGCGCGGCATATTGCAATCTGCTGGCGCTGGGCAATGGGCAGGTGCTGCACCAGCGCATTGGGATCGAGATTGAACGCCAGTTCGTTGAGGATCTGCTGGGCTTTTTCCCTCAGTTTTTTCTGCTTAAACCAGCCGAAATAGCCCTTCAGGTTATATTCGAAGGCAATGTTCTCGGCGACGGTGAGGTTTGGAAACAGCGACAGGTCCTGATAAATCACCTGAATGCCTAACGCCCTCGCACGGTCCGGCGTCAGGCGGGAATGGGTTTTGTCATCAATGATGATTTCACTGCCGGCATCGGGCGCGTAGACGCCGCTGATGGTTTTAATCAGCGTGCTTTTACCGCAGCCGTTAGCCCCGGCCAGACAGTGGACTTCACCCTGATTTAGGGTCAGCGTGATGTTTTTTAAGGCCTGATGGCCACCGAAGCTTTTTGACAGCGCGTTCAGCGTGATCAGCGCGGTGGGGTTATCGGCATGGTGATTATTGAGCATCGTTCATACCCTGGTATCAGAGGTGATAAAAGCCGGAGCACCGGGGCTCCGGCGATACGGCTCAGGGTCAGAGGCCCAGTTTCACCAGACGTTTGGTGTTATTCACATCCAGTTTTTCCGGGTTATCGCTGAGGATCGTGTTGCCTTTGATTGTGATGACGCCCATGTCGCCCAGCCTGACGCCGTCTTTAATCGGCTCACCGTTCATCATTGCGGTCGCTACCTGTACAAACACCTTACCGGCGGTCATCGGGTTAGAGATATAGCCGCCGTCGATCGCGCCTTTCTCCAGCAGTTTGATCCCCTGGCCCGGGGTGAAGGTGCCGAAGACACAGATGGCGTCGTTTTTCTTACGTTTGTCGATGGCGCGTCCTGCTCCAATCGGGCCCTGAGAGCCGAAGGACATAATGCCTTTGAGATCTTTGTGTCTGGACATCAGATCGTTGGTGGTACGCATAGAGTCATCAACCGATTCGGCGACACCAAAACGGTCCTCAACCAGCTGCATTTTCGGGTAGTGTTCTTTCTGATAGGCAATGGCTGCGTTGGCCCAGTCGTTAACTAACGGTACGGTCAGACTGCCAACGAACATGGCATATTTCCCCTCTTCACCCATGCAGGCGGCCATATCTTTCATATGGTTAGCCCCCATGGTCTGAGTATCCAGCAGTTCGAAGTCCCAGTCTGCATTCGCCTGGGCTGGTGATTCGTGGGTAATAACCTTGATACCCGCTTCCTGAGCGCGTTTCAGGACCGGCTCCAGCACTTTAGCGTCGTTTGGCACCACGCCAATCACATCAACTTTTTTGGCGATCAAATCTTCAATGGCGCGCACCTGCTCGGCCGGGTCGGCCGTGGTTGGCCCCACCTGCCAGGCGTTCACGCCCAGGACTTTACCTTCTTCTTTAATCCCCTGTTCCATGACGTTAAACCAGGGAATTCCCCCGACTTTCACCACCACGCCCATCGTGAAAGGCTTGTTGGCTTTTTGAGGGACCGCCGCGTTATCAGCCCAGGTGGAAAATGAAGCGATCAGTGAGGCGATGACACAGGGTAAGAGTAATTTTTTCATTATCAGGTCCTCAGAAGGTTATTTTAATTATCATCGATGCCGAATAGTGCATTGTTCGGTTTCTTCCTTTCGTCGCGCCGAATGTCATTGCTGATTAAAATCAACGGCAATGAATAATGCATATAACGAAAATAATGCATGAATACATGCATTCATTCATTAAGGCAAAATCAGCAGACGGTTAAGGCTCAGGGTATTTTCTTACTACTTTCACTGGTGTTGACACTAATTAACGTACGGGTGAATCTCATCAGAACGAACAGATTATATTTTCGCAAAAATTTCATTTATCGATTTCAATTACGCTAAACGCCGGGCTGCTTCCCCAGTTTCTTTCTTCAGTCACCTTGTTGGTAATTAAAATATCAATATCGTCGAGCATGCAGATCTTACAAAATGCGGACTGATCGAATTTGCTGGCGTCGGCCAGCAGGATTTTCTTGCCGGAAACCTGCAGCATCACCTGCTTTAAGCGGGCGTTAATTTCACTGCCGTCACGAATGCCGTTTTCCAGGTTCAGCCCCTGGCAGGAGAAAAAGAAGGTATTGATCTGAAAGTTACGGATAGCGCTTTCCGCCACCGGACCGTGGAAATCGTCGTGGCGTTCCGAGTATTCGCCGCCGCAGCCGATGATGCGCACCTTATCGCGACAGGCCAGCGCCTGAATGATTTTGACCGAGTTGGTCACCACGGTGATATCAATATCCGGGATCTGACGCGCCAGGAACCAGCAGGTGCTGCTGTTATCCAGCAGTATGCAGTCACCGGGATGGATAAACGGCAGGGCCGCCTTGGCCAGCTTCATTTTGATGTCAGGATGCGCTTCGGTTCTTTTGCGTAAGGGCTCAGCCCGATCGATGGTGTCAGCCTTAGAGAAAGCGTCCTGCACGGGATGGGCGCGGTCATCATAGTCATCAAGCGAGACGGCACCGCCGAAGCTGCGGATCAGTTTTTTGTTACGTTCCAGCAGATTTAAATCGCGGCGAATAGTTTCCTGCGAGACGCGGCACATAGTGGACAGTTCTGCAACCAGTGCGGAGCCATGTTGTTGCACATAGCTACAAATCATCTTGTAACGTTCAGCCTGTAACATAAATAGCCCGATCCCACTGCGTATCACATGGTCTAATACTCTTACTTTTCAGTTATTTTTAAAGTGACTGATTTCAAGAAACCACCTGGCTATTTCATTTATGCATCTTAGTGTGATTGCGGTCACTAGTTAATGATTCTAACCCTGTTGCTTTGGCGTTTTAATGTGATGCTTATCACGTAATTCCGGGCATTATCGAAGATAAAAATTCATTAACAGCATGAAATCAACACAAACGGTCATGTTGATGATGACCATTTATGACCGAATTTGACCGTTTATATTTGTTTTGCGATAACCTCCTTATGTTGAGGCTTCTCGCCGCAGATGATTAGACGTAACGTAATAACGCATCAATCTCTTTTTTATTTAGCAGAATGAATATTTTCAGCGCGTCAGCGCCTGTCTGCAAATATACTTTTATTACGTGAGGTCAACTATGCTGCAAGAATTAAAACATCAGGTGTTTGAAGCCAACTTATTATTACCCGCTCATCAACTGGTCACTTTTACCTGGGGAAACGTCAGCGGTATTAATCGTGAACGTGGTCTGGTGGTGATTAAACCTTCCGGTGTGGATTACACAGAGATGAAGCCGGAGGATATGGTTGTGGTCGATCTGCAGACGGGAAACGTAGTGGAGGGTGATAAAAAGCCCTCTTCCGATACCGCCACGCATCTGGTGTTATATCGTGCCTTTGAACACATCGGCGGCGTGGTACACACCCATTCGCGGCATGCCACGATTTGGGCCCAGGCCGGCCAGCCGCTGAAGGCGCTGGGCACCACGCACGCCGACTACTTCTACGGTACCGGGCCCTGCACCCGCCTGATGCGCGATGAGGAAAT
>CAJYIY010000094.1 GCA_913775305.1 uncultured Erwinia sp.
AGCGTGTCTACCAATTCCACCACCACGGCACTAAAGTTGCGATTTTTTTATTTCTATCGCGTCGAAATGTGACTCAGAGCTTACTGCGGGATATCACTGCCCGGCGCTGCCGGTTTAGCTGGCGCAGTCTGCTGAGACTGTGCTGGCTGAGTCAGGTTTTCCCACTCGCTTCCTTTCTGGGTTTTGTTGCTGTTAAGGTTACCCAGGATAAGGCTGATAATGAAGAACAGGGTTGCCAGCACGGCTGTCATACGGGTCATGAAGTTACCAGAACCGTTAGAACCAAACAGTGTACCAGAAGCGCCTGCACCAAATGATGCTCCCATATCAGCGCCTTTACCTTGTTGCAGCATGATCAGACCAACAAGGCCGATTGCCACAATAAGGAAAACTACTAAAAGAGCTTCGTACATAATCAACCTTCTTCCTTGCACGTTAAATGTGCATTAAAAGCTTCAAACCAGTTAAATCGATAGTGGATCACTACCCATCAGAAGCGGGTGTGAATACTAACCAAAGGCGCACTTCCGTGCAAGGGCAATTTCACCACGCCATTCTGATTGCGGAAAAAAACGGCAAAAGCTGGAGTTGTGGAGAAAAAACGCGCTACCCATTAGGGTTTCTGCGAGAAAACCTGTGAATGCACCTTAAGCAAATGGTGCACGCCTCCGCGGAACGGGAAACGAAGAACAGAGGCCGGGTGTCCGCCCGGCCTCCATGCTGTGTCAGACGGCTTTCACCGCATCGGCGATACGGTGGGCCAGTGCGTTAACCTGCGCTTCGTCTTCACCTTCCACCATCACGCGGATCAGTGGCTCGGTGCCAGATTTACGCAGCAGCACGCGGCCACGCCCTTTCAGTTCGGCTTCCACTTCGCTGGTCACCGCTTTAACCTGCGCATCTTCCAGCGGGTCGTTTTTGCCACTGAAGCGCACGTTGACCAGAATCTGTGGAAGTAGCTTCATGCCACTGCACAGATCGTGCAGTGTCATATGGTTGCGCACCATCGCAGTTAGTACTTGCAAACCTGCAACCACGCCATCGCCGGTAGTCGTTTTATCAAGCAGGATCACATGACCGGAGTTTTCAGCGCCAAGTCGCCAGCCCTTCTCCTTCAGTTTTTCCAGCACGTACCGGTCACCGACTTTCGCGCGGGCGAAGGGGATACCCAACTGTTTTAACGCCAGTTCAAGCCCCATATTACTCATCAGCGTACCAACAACACCACCACGCAGCTGTCCCTGGCGCAATCCCTCACGGGCAATAATGTAGAGGATCTGGTCACCATCGACCTTCTGGCCAAGATGGTCAACCATCATGATGCGGTCGCCGTCACCATCGTAGGCCAGGCCCAAATCGGCTTTCTCAGCCACTACGCGTTCCTGTAACAGGCGTAGATCGGTGGCACCGCACTCCTTGTTGATATTCATACCATCAGGCTGAACGCCTATGGAGATCACGTCCGCACCCAGTTCACGCAGCACATTCGGTGCGATGTGATAGGTCGCGCCATTTGCGCAATCGACGACGATTTTCAACCCGTTAAGGCTCAGTTCGCTTGGGAATGTCCCTTTGCAGAACTCAATGTAGCGCCCGGCCGCATCAACAATACGGCTGGCGCGTCCCAGCTCTATCGACTCGACGCAGGTAATCGGCTTATCCATCTCCGCTTCAATTGCTTCCTCTACCTCATCCGGAAGCTTGGTGCCTTCGGTGGAGAAGAACTTAATACCGTTGTCGTCAAACGGATTATGGGAAGCGGAGATCACAATACCGGCTTCAGCACGGAAGGTGCGGGTCAGGTAGGCCACCGCAGGCGTAGGCATTGGACCGGTAAAAGCGGCTGACAGCCCGGCGGCGGCAAGGCCCGCTTCCAGCGCAGACTCCAGCATATAACCGGAGATACGCGTATCCTTTCCGATGATAATTTTCTTCGAGCCGTGGCGTGCCAGTACCTTTCCAGCGGCCCAGCCCAGCTTCAGAACAAAATCCGGGGTAATCGGGTATTCCCCGACTTTACCGCGAATGCCATCGGTACCAAAATACTTGCGGTTGCTCATAACGTTATTCTTCCTTCGCTGACTGTGTCGCTTCGACGATGCGCATCGCCTCTACGGTTTCTTTTACATCATGTACGCGCAAAATATGAGCGCCCTGCATCGCAGCAATCACCGCACAGGCAATGCTGCCGGTTAAACGCTGCCCGGGCCCCACGTTCAGCAGCTGACCAATCATACTTTTACGCGACATACCGACTAACAGCGGCAGGCCAAAGTGATGGTAATCGGCCAGATGCGCCAGAAGCTGATAATTGTGGGAAAGATTCTTACCGAAACCAAAACCCGGGTCGAGCAGCAGCTGCGATTTTTTTATCCCTGCCGCTTCGCACCGAGCGATATGCTGGACGAAAAAGTCATCAACATCGCGCAGAATATTCTGATAGTTTGGAGACTGCTGCATGGTCTTCGGCTCACCCTGCATATGCATCAGGCATACCGGCAGGCCGGTTTGAGCTGCGGCTTCAAGAGCGCCCGGCTCCTGCAGTGAACGTACATCATTGATCATATGCGCCCCCACCCGCGCCGATTCGCTAATGACCTCGGGTTTAGAGGTATCCACCGATATCCAGACTTCAAAGCGCTGCGCAATGGCCTCTACCACCGGAATAACCCGCTCCAGCTCCTCTTCTACGCTGACATCCTTTGCTCCGGGCCGGGTTGACTCACCACCAATATCAATAATCGTGGCCCCGGCGTTAATCATCTCGTTAGCATGGGTCAGCGCCTGGATCAGTTCGTTGTGCTTGCCGCCATCAGAAAAAGAATCGGGAGTGACGTTCAGGATCCCCATCACGCGTGGATGTGAGAGGTCAAGCACGGTGTCTCTGGCGTACAGCTTCATAACGAACGGTCTCCGGTAAAATGAGAGATAAAAAAACCCCGACCATAGCCGGGGTTTAGCATTATAACATCAGCAGATAAACTTACTTGTCGCCAAACTGCTCTGACATCGTATTACCAGGATTTGGCGTACGGGGTTCATCAACCGGACGCGGCGCCTTCGGCGTACCGTTGCTGTCTGAATTATTGGTGTTGCCCGGATCTTCCCAACCGGCCGGCGGACGCACTTCACGGCGGGCCATCAGGTCGTCGATCTGCGGAGCATCGATGGTTTCATACTTCATCAGCGCATCTTTCATCGCATGAAGAATGTCCATGTTCTCACCAAGGATCACACGAGCACGCTTGTAGTTGGTCTCGATCAGCGCTTTCACTTCCTGATCGATGATACGCGCGGTCTCATCAGACATATGTTTGGCTTTCGCTACGGAACGACCCAGGAATACTTCCCCTTCTTCTTCTGCATACAGCAGTGGACCCAGTTTTTCAGAGAAGCCCCACTGCGTAACCATGTTACGAGCGATAGAGGTAGCAACCTTAATATCGTTGGAAGCGCCGGTGGAAACATGTTCCACGCCGTAAATGATCTCTTCCGCCAGGCGGCCACCGTACAGCGTCGAAATCTGGCTTTCCAGTTTTTGACGGCTGGCGCTGATTGCATCGCCTTCAGGCAGGAAGAAGGTTACGCCTAGCGCGCGTCCACGCGGAATGATGGTTACCTTGTGTACCGGATCGTGCTCTGGCACCAGGCGACCGATAATCGCATGCCCGGCTTCATGGTAAGCGGTGGATTCTTTCTGCGCTTCGGTCATCACCATGGAACGGCGTTCAGCCCCCATCATGATTTTGTCTTTCGCTTTTTCGAATTCAACCATCGACACCACACGCTTGTTACCCCGCGCGGCAAACAGTGCCGCTTCGTTAACAAGGTTAGCCAGGTCGGCACCGGAGAAACCAGGTGTACCGCGAGCAATAATTGCTGCATCAATATCAGGTGCCAGCGGCACGCGGCGCATATGCACTTTCAGAATCTGCTCACGACCACGGACATCCGGCAGACCGACCACAACCTGACGGTCGAAACGGCCCGGACGTAACAACGCAGGGTCCAGGACATCAGGACGGTTGGTCGCCGCGATAACGATGATCCCTTCGTTACCTTCAAAACCATCCATCTCAACCAGCATCTGGTTCAGGGTCTGTTCACGTTCATCATGACCACCACCTAAACCGGCACCGCGCTGACGGCCTACTGCATCGATTTCATCGATGAAGATAATGCACGGTGCTGCTTTTTTGGCTTGTTCAAACATGTCGCGTACGCGGGAAGCTCCCACACCAACGAACATTTCAACAAAGTCAGAACCGGAAATGGTAAAGAAAGGCACCTTAGCTTCGCCTGCAATGGCTTTAGCCAGCAGGGTCTTACCGGTACCCGGAGGACCGACCATCAGTACGCCTTTCGGAATCTTACCGCCCAGTTTCTGGAAACGGCTTGGTTCGCGCAGGTATTCAACCAGCTCGCTGACTTCCTCTTTCGCTTCGTCGCAGCCTGCAACGTCAGCAAAGGTGGTTTTAATTTGATCTTCTGTCAGCATGCGGGCTTTGCTCTTGCCGAAGGACATCGCGCCCTTACCGCCGCCGCCCTGCATCTGACGCATAAAGAAGATCCAGACACCAATCAGTAACAGCATTGGGAACCAGGAGATAAAGATCGAGGCCAGCAGGCTCGGCTCTTCCGGCGGTTCACCAACTACTTTCACATTTTTAGTCAACAGGTTATCGAGTAACTTGGGATCGTTGACAGGAATGTAGGTCGTGTAGCGATTACTATCTTTTTTGGTTACGTTAATTTCACGCCCGTTAATACGTGCCTCGCGGACCTGATCCTGGTTCACTTCAGACAGGAAGGTTGAATAATCAACCCTACGGCCATTCGACTCGCTGGGCCCAAAGCTCTGGAATACAGACATCAGCACAACCGCGATGACTAACCAGAGAATTAGGTTTTTCGCCATGTCACTCAAGGGATTAACCTCTTATTACAACTGTGTTAACAGACAGCGTAGGGTACTACATATCCTTCACATCTGGAATCGCTACAAAACTGCGGCGACGGATCCGGCCATGATGGTTATAGTTTGCGCCCTGTCGCTACAATGTACACTTCACGCGAACGAGAACGTGAAGCGTCCGGCTTACGAATTTTTACTTTCGTAAACAGGGAGCGAATTTCCCGCAGGTATTCTTCAAAACCATCTCCCTGAAACACCTTCACTAAAAAGCTGCCACCGGGTGCCAGTACATCACGACACATTTCCAGGGCAAGCTCACATAAATACATCGACCGGGGAATATCCACTGCGGGTGTACCCGTCATGTTGGGTGCCATATCCGACATCACAACCTGAACTTTAGTCTCACCCACGCGTTCCAGCAGAGTTTTCAGTACTTCCTCATCGCGAAAATCGCCCTGAAGGAAGTCGACACCCACAATGGGATCCATTGGCAGGATATCACAGGCAATAACGCGACCTTTTGACCCAATCTGCGTTACCACATACTGTGACCAACCCCCCGGAGCCGCACCGAGATCAACCACGGTCATACCGGGTTTGAAAAGTTTGTCACCCTGCTGTATTTCATCCAGTTTAAACCAGGCACGCGAACGCAGCCCTTTTTTCTGTGCCTGAAGCACATATTTATCGCTAAAGTGTTCCTGTAGCCAGCGGCTGGAACTGGCCGAACGCTTTTTACCAGTCATACAATTTCCAACTATGATTCAACGTAAGCGATAAATAACCGCACAAATCAGCGAAGCCGATTTGGTGATACACTCGAGATGGCGGTAGAATGACCCGTTTTCAATCCCAATGTAAGTAAAAAATACGATGAATCTGAGTACCAAACAAAAACAGCACCTGAAAGGTCTGGCCCATCCGCTGAAGCCCGTCGTCATGCTGGGCAACAACGGCTTGACCGAGGGAGTGCTGGCCGAGATCGAACATGCACTGGAGCACCATGAACTCATCAAGGTGAAAATCGCCACGGAAGACCGTGAGACGAAAACCCTGGTGGTTGAAGCTATCGTGCGCGAAACCGGTGCAGTAAATGTGCAGGTAATCGGCAAGACGCTGGTGCTGTACCGTCCAACGAAGGAACGCAAGATCTCCATTCCGCGCTGAGGGGGCGGCTGGTCAGCAGACCGGCCTTTCCGGACAAACTCAGGTCAGGAGAAAGTGCCACGCTCCTCATTCCGATAAAAGGCCGCAGCGCGGCCTTTTTCTTATCTTTACAAAACCCTCATCCATATTGAGGATAGCAAAAATCAGAGGTACTGGACGTCTAAGACCTCATATTCTACATCACCACCCGGCGTTTTGATGATAGCGACATCATCAACTACTTTACCCACCAGGCCACGCGCCATCGGTGAGTTGATGGAGATCAGATTTTGCTTAAAGTCAGCTTCATCATCGCCCACAATACGATAGGTTGATTCTTCATCAGTATCCACGTTCAACACGGTGACGGTGGCACCAAAAATCACCCGACCGTTAGCGTTGTTCGCCATCTTTGTGACATCAATCACCTGAGCATTGGAAAGTTTTGCTTCAATTTCCTGGATACGGCCCTCGCAGAATCCCTGCTCTTCGCGAGCAGCATGATATTCCGCATTTTCCTTGAGGTCACCGTGCTCCCGCGCTTCAGCAATTGAGGCAATAATCCTGGGGCGTTTTACAGTTTTGAGCTCTTCCAGCTCTTCGCGCAATTTGTCTGCGCCTCTTAACGTCATCGGAATCTGATTCATCTCAATACCTCTTAAAATCTTTCCTGTTCAAAGTGTCGTCGTCCTGACGGACCGTATGCAGAAAAGGCATTCTGCGGCGCATTCAACTAATTTAAAAAAAAAGAAACCTGACCCGGAGTAAACTCCAGGCCAGCATCTGATTTTCAATTTGATACGCATTTTACCCCAGAGTTCCCTGGGGGTCATCGTTTACTTTCCACCACAATGCACCGTAGTATGACAGCATCACCTGTCAGTTACCGCGAGATTATGCGTTTTTCACGAATTGTTACCGGCCTTAGCTGCGCATTTATGCTACAGGCACAGGCAGCCCCCGTCGAAGACTACACCCAGTACCTTCCGGATGGCGCAAACCTGGCGCTTGTCGTGCAAAAAATTGGGGCAACTACGCCCTCTATTGATTACCACAGCCAGCAGATGGCACTACCCGCCAGCACAATGAAGGTGATTACGGCGCTGGCCGCCATGCTGCAACTGGGTCCTGATTACCGCTTCACTACCCAGCTTGAAAGCAAGGGGAGCATCAGCGGCAATACCCTACGCGGCGATCTGATTGCCCGTTTCGGCGGAGATCCCACGCTAACGCGTCAGGATTTGCGCAATATGGTGACCAACCTGAAAAAACAGGGAGTGGAGCATATTGCGGGTAATCTGGTGATTGATACCTCAGTTTTTGCCAGCCACGATAAAGCGCCGGGCTGGCCGTGGAACGACATGACCCAGTGCTTCAGCGCACCACCGGGCGCCGCCATTGTGGACCGTAACTGCTTCTCGGTTTCACTCTACAGCGCGCAAACGCCGGGTGAAAAAGCCTTTATTCGCGTGGCATCCTGGTACCCGGTCAACATGTTCAGTCAAGTCAGAACGCTGGCCAGAGGCTCAGCAGACGCGCAGTACTGCGAACTGGATGTCGTTCCCGGTGAACTGAATCGCTTCACGCTTACCGGCTGCATGACTCAGCGTGCTGAACCCTTACCGTTGGCTTTTGCCATCCAGGACGGTGCCAGCTATGCCGGCGCTATCCTGAAATCTGAACTGAAAAATGCCGGCATTGATTACAGCGGGCATCTGATACGCCAGACTCAGGTCACACAGCCCGGAACCGTGCTGGCGCAGGCCCAGTCGGCCCCGCTTCGCGATCTGCTAAAAATCATGCTGAAAAAGTCAGACAATATGATCGCAGATACTGTCTTCCGCACAATCGGTCATGAGCGCTTTAACGTTCCGGGGACCTGGCGAGCGGGTTCAGATGCAGTGCGCCAAATACTGCGCCAGAAGGCCAATATTGACTTGGGTAACAGCATACAGGTAGATGGTTCCGGATTATCCCGCCACGACCTGATTTCTCCTGCTACCATGATGCAGGTACTGCAATATATCGCGCAGAACGACCAGCAGCTCAATATTATCTCGATGCTGCCGCTGGCAGGTTACGATGGCACGCTGCGCTATCGCGGCGGTCTGCACGAAGCGGGGGTTGACGGTAAAGTGTCAGCCAAAACTGGCTCATTACAGGGCGTATACAACCTGGCCGGGTTTATGACCACTGCCAGCGGGCAGCGCGTGGCCTTCGTTCAGTTCCTGTCCGGCTATGCTGTGCCGCCTGAAGATCAGCGCCAACGCCGAATCCCGCTGGTTCGCTTTGAAAGTCGTCTGTATAAGGACGTTTACCGGAATAATTAATCGTTGAAAATATTGATTGTTGAGGACGATGAACTGCTGCAGCAGGGCCTGACTCTGGCTATGACCGGGGAGGGTTACGCCGTGGACTGTGCGTCAAATGCAGCGCGAGCAACGGCATTCCTGCGCAGCAGCCAGTACAGCCTGATCGTGCTGGATCTCGGCTTGCCCGATCGCGACGGTACTGAACTGCTGCGTCAGTGGCGGAAAGAACAGAATGATTTACCCGTACTCATTCTGACGGCGCGCGACGCGCTGGAAGATCGGGTTGAAGGTCTGGATGCCGGTGCCGACGACTATCTGGTCAAGCCCTTTGCCCTGGCTGAACTGAAAGCCCGCGTTCGGGCGCTGATGCGCCGCTATCAGGGACACAGCGATAATCTGCTGGAACGCGGCGACATCACACTGAATCTCTCTTCTCAGCAGGTTGCCGTCGAGAACCTTCCTGTTGAAGTCACGCCAAAAGAGTTCGCTCTGCTGACACGCCTGTTAATGCGCATGGGCCAGACGGTGCATCGCGAAACGCTGCAGCAGGATCTTTACAGTTGGCAGGATGATACCAGCTCCAACACTTTAGAGGTCCATATCCATAATCTTCGCCGCAAACTCGGCAAAGATCGCATCAAGACGGTGCGCGGTGTGGGCTATCGGCTGGAAGAGCGCAATTGACCAGCATGCGTCGGCGTTTGCTGATTATGCTCGCGCTGATCCTGCTGAGCTGTCAGCTGATGAGTGCGTTCTGGCTGTGGCATGAAAGCCGGGAACAAATCAGTTTTCTGGTGAATGAGACACTGAATAACCATGCACGCAATGAGCACGTTGAAAACGAGATCAGAGAAGCTATTGCGTCGCTGCTGCTGCCGTCCCTGGTCATGGTTTGCTTCACCCTTCTGCTCTCCTTCTGGGCAATCAGCTGGATCATTCGCCCACTGCGCTCACTGCAAAACAGCCTGGCGTCACGCTCAGCAGACAATCTGACGCCCCTGCCGTTGCATTCGGATATGGACGAAATCGTGGCGGTGACCGGTGCACTGAATCAGCTACTGGCGCGTCTGGACCATACCTTGCAGCAGGAGCGGCTGTTTACGGCAGATGCGGCACATGAGTTACGCACGCCGCTGGCCGGCCTGAGGCTGCATCTGGAACTGCTGGAGCAGGACGGTAACCCGCTGGGTACGATGCTGGTCGCACGGGTCGATCAGCTGATGCATGTTATTGAGCAGCTGCTGATGCTGTCACGTGCCGGTCAAATGATGGTAAGTGGTCACTATCAAACTCTGAGCTGGCAAGACATCGTGCAACCCCTGCGGCTAGAGATGGAAGAGATGCTGGCGCTTAACCAACAGCGTCTCGTGATTGACGATACCAGCCACAACAGCCGCGTACAGGGCGATGCCGTTCTGCTGCGTCTGATGCTACGTAATCTGCTGGAGAACGCGTCACGCTACAGCCCGCAGGGCAGCTGTATTACGCTGATCATGGCGGCCACCGAAAGCGGCAGCGAAGTGACCGTGCGCGATGAAGGTCCGGGTATTGATGCCAGTGAAGTTCAGGAAGTCGTGAAAGCATTCCGCAGAATGGATCAGCGCTTTGGCGGCAGCGGTCTGGGGCTGAACATCGTTCAGCGCATCGTGCAAATCCATCATGGGCAGCTGAGTCTGACCAACCGCAACGATCGCAGCGGGCTTAATGCCCGATGCCGGTTCCCTCAGCTGCTTAACTGAGCCAGCGATTCTTATCCAATACTCGTGCTCCTTAATTAGCAACGCTAACCCTTCGCCCCGCTGCTGTATGAAATTACCCTGTCAGATCAACGAAAAAGCGCTAAAAATAGGGTAAAAATCCCTTATTCCCCCACAAGCACTGGTCTGATAAATCAATTTACCTTTATTGACACTTCACGACTTTCATCGTAGCTTACTCAACCTTAAAGCAAATGATAATAATTATTACTTACCTTATCATTTAAGTAAGGACGTGGAATGGAATGGTTAACTTCAGAAAGCACGCTGCAATTTGCCGCAGACGCTGCCGCCAGTGGCTTTTTCTTTATGTCTCCCTGGCGCAGCCTCGCAGCGAAAGGCTGCTTTACCACAATCAGCACTCCGGCATTTGAAGGTGAACGCCTGACGGGACGGTTTCAACAGGATATCCGGCGGCATCTGTCAGAAGCGAAACGGCAGGGAATCCATCATCCGATCGTTGCAGGCGCAATTCCTTTTGATGTTCGCCAGCCCTCTGCTTTGTTTATTCCTGAAACAAGCGTCTTTTGTGAACGCAACAGCGTTCAGCAGCAGATGAGCCCCCGTGAGGATGAGCCTAACCCTATCCTGCGACGTCACGCGCTGCCAGAACAGCCTGAATTTATGCAAATGGTCAGCAAAGCCGTTGCGGCCACGTCTTCCTCGCAGCTGGATAAAGTGGTGCTCTCACGTTTGATGGATATCGTGACGGAAAAACCGGTTGATATTGATTACCTGATGAGACAGCTCATCTTTCAAAATCCCAACAGCTACACGTTCCACGTTCCACTTGCGCAGGGAGGTTCGCTGCTGGGCGCCAGCCCGGAACTGCTGCTGCGCATGCATGACCAACGCTACTACACGCACCCGCTGGCGGGCTCCGCACGACGCGACCGCGATTGCGAAAAGGACCGCGTGGTCGGTGAGCAGCTGATGAACTCGCGCAAAGACCGCTATGAGCATCAGCTGGTGATCGATGCCCTGCGTGATGTGCTGCAACCTCGCAGTCAGCGTCTCGCCATCCCTGCCGAACCGAAACTGCTGACCACCGGCACGCTTTGGCATCTTGGCACCCCGATAGAAGGTGAAGTGCGTCACGGCGCGGAAAATGCCCTTTCACTGGCCTGCCTGCTACATCCAACCCCGGCGCTGAGCGGATATCCTCACGCCAGCGCTATGCAAATGATTGCTGAACTTGAGCCCTTTGACAGGGATCTATTTGGCGGCATTGTCGGCTGGTGTGATGAGCATGGCAATGGTGAGTGGGTGGTTACTATTCGCTGTGGAAAAGTCACTGGAAACCGGGTTCGCCTGTTTGCCGGAGCAGGAATTGTTCCCGATTCAACGCCTGAATCTGAATGGCGAGAAACCGGCGTTAAACTGAATACCATGCTGCGCGCATTTGGCCTCAACTAAGGGTAAACCATGACTATTCCCTATACCCGCTGGCCGGAAGAGTTGGCCGCATGCTATCGCGCTAAGGGCTACTGGCTCGATCTGCCAATGACGGATATTCTGCAACGTCAGGCACTGAATAATGCCGTCGCGATCATCGAAGGCGATCGCCACTACCGCTACCAGCAGCTGGCACAGCGGTCAGATCGGCTGGCGGCCGCGCTTCAGCGACGCGGATTGAAAAGCGGGGATACCGCGCTGGTTCAGCTGGGTAACGTCGCTGATTTCTATATTGTTTTTTTTGCCCTGCTCAAAATCGGGGTGGCCCCGGTTAATGCCCTGTTCAGCCACCAGCGCCACGAGCTGACTGCCTACGCGGTGCAGCTGCAGCCATCGTTGCTGATTGCCGATCGCCAGCATCCGCTCTTCAACAATGACGACTATTTACAGCAGCTAAAACAGACCATTCCGGCACTGCGCGTCATTGCTTTACGCAATGAACACGATACGGTGATGTCGCTGGCGGGAATGGCCGATGAACTGACCGATAACTTTACAGAAACACCGTCAGCGGCCGATGAAGTGGCTTTTTTCCAGCTTTCCGGCGGCAGCACCGGCACGCCAAAACTGATCCCACGAACCCACAATGATTACTACTACAGCATTCGTGGCAGCGTTGAGATTTGTCAGTTCAGCAGCAATACCCGCTATCTTTGCGCCCTGCCCGCCGCACATAACTATGCAATGAGTTCACCGGGCGCACTCGGCGTATTTTACGCAGGTGGTACCGTGGTGCTGGCAAACGATCCCAGTGCCAGTCTCTGCTTCCCGCTGATCGAAAAACATCAGGTCAACGTTGCCGCGCTGGTTCCGCCTGCCGTCAGTTTATGGCTACAAGCTATTCAGGAATGGGGAAGCCATCGCGCGCTGACTTCCCTGACCCTGCTGCAGGTCGGAGGATCCAGACTGAGTGAAACACTGGCCGCTCGCATTCCGGCGGAGATCGGCTGCCAGCTACAGCAGGTCTTCGGCATGGCTGAAGGACTGGTTAATTACACCCGTCTGGATGACGACAGTCAGCATATTCTGACCACTCAGGGGCGGCCAATCTCCGAAGATGACGAGGTTTGGGTAGCCGATGAGTTTGGCAATTCGCTTCCTCCTGGCAGGACAGGGCGGCTGATGACTCGCGGCCCTTACACCTTTCGGGGTTATTACAACAGCCCTGACCATAATACCGCCAGCTTTGATCGACAGGGTTATTACTGCTCCGGCGATCTGATCTCCATCGCTACCGATGGCTATATCACCGTACAGGGACGAGAAAAGGATCAGATCAACCGCGGCGGCGAAAAGATCGCGGCTGAAGAGATCGAAAATCTGCTGTTGCGTCACAGTCAGGTGATCCACGCCGCGCTGGTTGCGATGGAAGACAGTCTGATGGGCGAAAAAAGCTGCGCCTTTATTGTGGCACAGGAAGTGCTGAAGCCGGTGGTCCTTCGACGCCATCTGCGTGAGCTGGGTGTGGCGGAGTTCAAACTCCCGGATCGTATCGAATGCGTTGCTTCGCTCCCCCTCACGCCAGTCGGCAAAGTGGATAAAAAACGCCTGCGCGAGCAGCTAGCCACTCTTCAGAGCCTCTAATTTTCAGGAGACATTATGGCCATTCCAAAACTCGGGTCCTACGCGCTGCCGGCTCAGGCAGAACTACCGGTGAACAAAGTAAAGTGGGATTTCGATCCCGCACGCGCTGCACTGCTGATCCATGACATGCAGGAATATTTTCTCAATTTTTGGGAAGAAGGTAGCCCGCTGGTTTCTCAGGTGGTGGAGAATATTGCCCGACTGCGTCAGTTCTGTAAGTCACAGGGGATCCCGGTGTTTTACACAGCTCAACCCAATCAGCAAAGTGACCAGGATCGTGCGCTGCTGAATGATATGTGGGGGCCGGGGCTGAATCAGCATCCCGATCGACAGCGCGTGGTCAGCGCGCTGGCGCCAGATGAACAGGATCGGGTACTGGTCAAGTGGCGCTACAGTGCTTTTCACCGATCATCGCTGGAATCAATCCTTAATGAAAGTGGACGCGATCAGCTGATTATCTGCGGCGTTTATGCCCATATCGGCTGCCTGACTACCGCGACCGATGCATTTATGCGTGATATTAAACCGTTTATGGTTGCTGACGCGCTGGCTGACTTCAGCCGTGAAGAGCATCTGATGGCGCTGAACTACACCGCAGGTCGTAGCGGTAAGGTTGTGACGACCTCAGAACTGCTGGCCGTCACTCCCGCCAGTAAAGCGCTGCTGCGTGCGCAGATCCTGCCGCTGCTGGATGATGAAGCTGATGACCTCAATGATGCGGATAACCTGGTCGATTATGGGCTGGATTCAGTGCGGATGATGGCCCTGGCCGCCCGCTGGCGGCAGGTTCATAACGATATTGATTTTATCTCCCTCGCCAAAGATCCCAGCATCAATGGCTGGTGGAAGCTCCTGTCACGGGAACCCGCGTAATGTCTGCCCGTTTCGATTTTTCTGGTAAACAGGTGTGGGTAACCGGCGCTGGTCAGGGTATCGGATATCACACCGCGCGCGCCTTTGTCGCGGCCGGTGCTTCCGTGGTGGGCTTCGACAAGCAGTTTTCGCAGCATGATTACCCCTTTCATCGGGAGATTGTTGATATTGCCGATGCCAGACAGGTAAAACATGTCTGCCAAAAGGTTCTTGCCGACACTCGCCATCTCGATGTGCTGGTCAATGCCGCGGGTATTCTGCGCATCGGCTCCACCGAGGAACTGGCTCCTGAAGACTGGCAGGCCTGCCTGGCGGTTAACGCCGGAGGGGCATTTAATCTGTTCCAGCAGACTCTGCCGCTATTCCGCCAGCAGCGTGCCGGAGCGATCGTCACGATCGCGTCTAACGCAGCCCATGCGCCTCGCCTGGGCATGTCGGCTTACGGGGCATCAAAAGCAGCGCTGCGCAGTCTGTGTATGACCGTCGCCCTTGAAATGGCACCTTATGGCGTACGCTGTAATCTCGTTTCACCCGGCTCAACGGATACCGCTATGCAGCGCAGCCTGTGGCAACGACCTGAAGATGAGCAGCAGATGATTGCGGGCTATCCCGGGCAGTTCAAGCTGGGTATTCCTCTGGGGAAAATTGCCCAACCTGATGAGATCGCCTGCGCGGTGATGTTCCTGGCATCAGACAGCGCCAGCCACATCATTATGCAGGATATTGTGGTTGACGGTGGAGCCACGCTCGGTGCGTAGCCAATCCACGCTGTGGAAGCGTCAGTGCAGCACTGAGGTACTGAACCAGATGGCTGAAGGCAATATGATCGCCGGGCTGGGAATTTGCTTTACGCGTCTGACTGACGACACTCTGGAAGCGACCATGCCGGTTGATTCCCGCACCCATCAGCCCTTCGGGCTGCTGCACGGTGGAGCCTCGGTGGCGTTAGCGGAATCACTGGGATCCATGGCCGGATGGCTCTGCTCGCGGCACGGGCAAAATGTGGTAGGAACAGAGATCAGCGCCAGCCATCTGCGCAGCGTATTTAGCGGCACGGTGCGTGGTGTCTGCCGTTCGCTGAATGCCGGTGCGCTCAGTCAGGTCTGGCAGATCGAGATTTTCGACGATCGCGATCGGCTATGCTGTATCTCACGCCTGACTACCGCGCTTATTGGCTGACAGAAAATAAACAGGGACGCCGCGGCGTCCCTATTTGTTATCAATGACTAGCGCTGATAAATGATTTCAACGCCTTCGTCGTCTTCATCATCCCAGTCATCATCCCAGTCGTCGTCGTCTTCAACGGCTGGCTGGGCTTCTTCCAGCTGCTGACGATGATAGTCATCCCACATGAATTCCACTTTCTCTGGCTGCGCGACTTCCAGTTCAGCTTGTTTGGGGTTGGCATTCATAAAGGACATAATGTCCCAGCACAATGCGTTGACGCCCTCGCGATTCGCAGCAGAAATCAGGTAGTACTTGTCGGTCCAGCCCAGCGCGTCCGCAATGGCCTTCGCGCGCGCTTCAGCTTCTTCGCTGTCAAGCAGGTCGACCTTATTGAACACCAGCCAGCGCGGTTTCTGGAAAAGCTTCTCGCTGTATTTTTCCAGTTCGCCGAGAATGACACGGGCGTTTTCCACCGGATCGCTTTCATCGATCGGCGCCAGGTCAATGGTGTGCAGCAGTACGCGGCAGCGCTCAAGGTGCTTAAGGAAGCGGATCCCCAGACCTGCGCCGTCGGATGCACCTTCAATCAGGCCCGGAATATCGGCCACCACAAAGCTCTGTTCGTTATCCATACGCACAACGCCCAGGCTGGGTACCAGGGTGGTGAAAGGATAATCGGCAACTTTTGGCTTCGCTGCGGATACGGCGCGGATAAAGGTCGATTTACCGGCATTAGGCAGACCCAGCATACCCACGTCAGCCAGCAGCATCAGTTCCAGCTGCAGGTCGCGCTTTTCACCCGGCGTACCCATGGTTTTCTGGCGCGGAGTACGGTTCACGGAGGACTTAAAGCGTGTGTTACCCAGCCCATGCCAGCCGCCCTTCGCAACCATCAGCAGCTGCTGGTGATGAGTCATATCACCGATCGTCTCACCGGTGCCCTGATCGATAACCCGCGTACCAACGGGCACTTTGATAATGATATCTTTACCGCGTTTACCCGTGCAGTCACGACTCTGACCATTTTGGCCACGCTCCGCACGGAAGGATTTTTCAAAACGGTAGTCAATCAGGGTATTCAGGTTTTCGTCGGCCTGCATGTAAACATCGCCGCCGTCCCCGCCGTCCCCGCCGTCCGGACCACCACGAGGAATATACTTCTCACGACGGAAGCTGACGCAGCCATTGCCGCCGTCACCTGCTACAGCCAGGATCGTCGCTTCATCAACAAACTTCATTTTACTTCTCCGTCACTCATTCGCCCGTGGCCCAATGCCTGTGCACCGGAACGGGATTACTCCGCCGTGGCCATAAGCGATGACCCATTGCGGAAAACAGGGTACCTGGCGCCGCGCCCGTTGCTCCGATAAAACCACAAGGCTCCAGTATCGAAACGGCAAAACAGCCAGGCGATAATCATGCTGAAATATCAGCGTAAAAAAGACGTCAGCGTCACCCAGACGCCGATCGAAGCCACCCGCCCGATGCGAAGAAAACGCATCACCGACAGCAACACCGCTGAACATAAAGTGTACAGCAAAAACAGGATCGGTTGCGAGGCAGTCGACGCAGTAAATTCCCAGCAGGCAGAATGTAAAAAGCCCCGCACTTAAATGCGGGGCTTTTCATTTCGCAGCATTCAGTGGCCAGAAAGCCACCTGCGGCTCGAAAACCTTACTCAGCAACGATGCTGATGTATTTACGGTTGTTCGGGCCTTTAACTTCGAATTTGACCTTGCCGTCTGCAGTTGCAAACAGGGTGTGGTCACGACCGCAGCCAACGTTGGTACCGGCGTGGAATTTAGTACCACGCTGACGAACGATGATGCTACCAGCCAGAACTGATTCGCCGCCGAAACGTTTTACGCCCAGACGTTTTGCATTGGAGTCACGACCGTTACGGGTCGAGCCACCAGCTTTTTTGTGTGCCATTTGTCAGATCTCCTCTTAGGCGCTGATGCCAGTGATCTTCACATCAGTGAACCACTGACGGTGACCCTGCTGCTTACGGTAATGCTTACGACGACGGAACTTAACAATCTTGATCTTGTCGCCACGACCGTGAGCAACGATTTCCGCTTTAATCACGCCACCTGAAACTAAAGGTGCGCCGATTTTAACGTCTTCGCCGTTAGCAATCATCAGAACCTGGTCGAACTCAATGGTTTCGCCGGTTGCGATGTCCAGCTTTTCCAGGCGAACGGTCTGACCTTCGCTTACTCGGTGTTGTTTACCACCACTTTGGAAAACCGCGTACATATAAAACTCCGCTCACGCGCTTGCCTTTTTTTTGAGTATCAGGCTGCGCTATAAATATTCACAATAGGGCGCGAATTCTACGCAACTTCGCCGCCAATGACAAGTGCCAGTTACGCTGTATTGCAGAAAAAAAACGCAACGTGAATGGGGACCTTTCGCCGTTGTGTTTTTCAAGTACAATCTGTCATACATTTCATGCCACAGGCACGCGTAAAGGCGCTTATCATACCAGCAAACTGAGCGAGCGATAGCTGAACAGACTGATGAACTTAGAACAGATAAATGAACTTACCGCGCAGGATATGGCGGATGTCAACGCGACAATACTCGACCAGCTGAACTCGGACGTATCCCTTATCAATCAGCTGGGCCATTACATTATTAGCGGCGGTGGTAAACGCATCCGCCCAATGATTGCCGTGCTTGCTGCCCGTGCCATCAACAACTACGACGGCAAACAGCACATCGCCGTGGCGGCACTGATCGAATTTATTCATACCGCTACGCTGCTGCATGACGATGTGGTCGACGAGTCGGATATGCGGCGCGGTAAAGCAACGGCTAATGCGGCGTTCGGCAATGCAGCCAGCGTACTGGTTGGCGATTTTATTTATACTCGTGCCTTCCAGATGATGACCAGCCTCGGCTCACTGCGGGTTCTGGCGCTGATGTCTGAAGCCGTAAACGTGATTGCTGAAGGTGAAGTTTTACAGTTGATGAACTGTAACGATCCCGATATCACTGAAGAGAGCTACATGCGGGTTATTTACAGCAAAACGGCGCGTTTGTTTGAAGCTGCCGCGCAGTCTTCAGGAATTCTGGCTGGCGCCACCGCAGAGCAGGAACAGGCTCTGCAGGATTACGGGCGCTATATCGGCACTGCTTTCCAGCTGATTGACGATCTGCTGGACTACAGCGCTGATGGCGAAACGCTTGGCAAAAACGTGGGTGACGACCTCAGCGAAGGTAAACCAACGCTGCCGCTGCTGCACGCTATGCGCAACGGCAGCCCTGAGCAGGCCAGCATGATCCGTAAAGCGATTGAAGAAGGTAACGGTCGTCATTTACTGGAGCCTGTTCTGGAAACAATGAGCCAGTGTGGGTCGCTGGAATGGACGCGTCACGCCGCCGAGCAGGAAGCGGACAAAGCCATTAGCGCCCTGAAAGCCCTGCCTGAATCCCCCTGGCGCAGTGCACTTGAAGCGCTTGCTCATATGTCAGTGCAACGCGATTTCTGATTGAAAAAGCGTGGGAAACCGCGCTTTTCCCCCTTCGCCTCTTCAACTCCGCTTCCCCTGACGTCGCTCTCTTCTTTCAGTATGGCTGCACAATGTAACGTTACATAATTTGCCTGCACTTTTGCGTAGGGCTGCGCAAAACTGGCGACTGATATAAAAATTACTGGAAATTAATGGAAACTAATTGATATAAAGCCACTTATAAATTCCGTTGTAATCGTCAGGACTTTCACGGTGAAGGCGGATACACAGAGGATAATGTCCCCTGTGTGGAGTATTTCCTGTTGTTTCCACAAGTGCACAAGGAGAAAGAGCACGTGGCCTATAATTCTCAAGACTGGCATCCTGCCGACATCATTGCAGCCCTGCGTAAAAGAGGCACCACGCTCGCCGAGCAGTCACGTCTCGCAGGCTTAAGTTCATCCACGCTGGCAAATACGCTGTCCCGACCCTGGCCGAAAGGGGAATGGCTGATTGCTGATGCCCTGGAGATACATCCGGCGGAAATCTGGCCCAGTCGTTACTACGATCCTAAAACTAAACAGCTGATCGACAGAAAGAGACTCATCAGGAAATAAAAAAGGGCCGGCGCTGATGACCGACCCTCAGGCAGAAATGTTCTGCAGGCGTTTACTCGTCGCCGCTGATCCGCTGGATATTCGCACCCAGTGCCATCAGTTTGTCTTCGATATGCTCATAGCCACGATCGATATGATAAATACGATCGACTATCGTTGTCCCTTCCGCAATACAGCCAGCCAGAACCAGGCTGGCTGATGCTCGCAAATCGGTTGCCATTACCTGAGCACCTGACAATGTTTCTACACCGTGACAAATCAGCGTATTGCTCTCAATTTCACCGTGCGCTCCCATACGAACCAGTTCAGGCACGTGCATGAAGCGGTTTTCGAAAATGGTCTCAGTGATCACACCGGTTCCTTCTGCGACCAGATTCAGCAGGCTAAACTGCGCCTGCATATCCGTCGGGAAGCCCGGATGCGGAGCGGTACGCAGGTTGACAGCTTTAGGACGTTTACCGTGCATATCAAGACTTATCCAGTCCTCGCCCACCTCAATGTCGGCGCCCGCTTCACGCAGTTTGGCCAGTACCGCATCCAGCGTATCGGGCTGGGCCGCACGGCAAACTACCGCGCCGCCGGAAATAGCGGCAGCCACCAGGAAAGTACCGGTTTCGATACGATCGGGAAGCACGCGGTACACGCCGCCGCCAAGGCGCTCAACACCCTCAATGGTAATACGATCGCTACCCGCGCCGGAAATTTTTGCACCCAGCGTATTGAGGAAGTTGGCGGTATCGACGATTTCCGGCTCGCGCGCGGCGTTTTCGATAATTGTCGTCCCGGTTGCCAGCGTTGCGGCACTCATGATAGTGACCGTGGCGCCGACGCTGACCTTATCCATGACGATATGTGCGCCTTTCAGACGCCCCTCGACCGACGCCTTAACGTACCCCTCCTCCAGCTTGATCTCAGCGCCAAGCTGTTCCAGGCCGGTAATATGCAGATCGACAGGGCGGGCGCCAATTGCGCAACCGCCGGGCAGCGATACCTGGCCCTGGCCAAAACGCGCCACCAGCGGGCCAAGCGCCCAGATAGAGGCACGCATGGTTTTCACCAAATCGTAGGGTGCACAGTAAACATTAACCTTACTGGCATCGATATGCACCGAGCCGTTACGCTCAGCCTTTACACCGAGCTGGCTAAGCAGCTTCATGGTGGTATCAATGTCCTTCAGCTTCGGGACATTCTGAATCTCTACCGGTTCTTCAGCCAGCAAAGCAGCGAACAGGATCGGCAGGGCAGCATTTTTCGCCCCGGAAATTGTGACTTCACCACTTAGCCGGGTTGGACCCTGCACACGAAATTTATCCATTGCAACTGCTCTCTGTTGTCAGACCAAAAATCTACGGCTCAGCCCGCCAGCACATCATTGCGCGGTGGACAGCTGCCGCTTAGAAACCATTTAACTTACGGTCACGCGCCCACTCTTCGGGAGTGTATGTCTTGATTGAAACGGCGTGAATACGGTTGTCGGCAATGTATTCCATCAAAGGGGCATAAACCGTCTGCTGTTTCTTTACACGGCTGAGCTCACCAAACAGCTCACCCACAGCGATCACCTGAAAATGGCTGCCATCGCCGGTAACGTGGACTTCCTGCAGTGGTAACGCGCTCATCAGCACGGACTGAATTTCACTATTTTCCATGATGCTTTCAAATTCACCTGATAATAAACAGGCACACATATTAGTGGAATCCGCCTTACTCTTAAACAAGCAATAAACGCCGGGGTCATCAGAAAAAGTCTAAATGAGAGTGAATGGCGCTATGTGCATTGCAAACCAGCGGGATCGAGGGAAAGGGGCTAAAGACAAAGATCAACGAACTCAAGGTGTTCCGACAGAAGACGGCAGCATAAGCCGCCGTATACGGTATTAGCGACGATCCGCAATAATTTCCTGAAGATTATACAGCGTAATCAGAGAATGCAGCTTATCCGGGATCCCGGTGAAGTGAGGCGTTTTGCCTCTCAGCAAAACGATCTGCCGCAGGTGAACCAGCAGCGCCAGCCCGGCTGAATCAACGCGTTCAAGCCCGGACACGTCTATAACATCAGCCTGCTGCATCAGCTCATCCCGCTGCTGCCATAAGGGCAGCAGGGTTTCCCGCTCAAGCTCACCGCACAAACGCAGCAGGCCTGATTCCACCGTCCAGTTAAGCAAACCTGGCGTCATATCGCTCACTGCTGTTTATCCAGCGTGATTGGCTGTTTGGCGTAGGATTTCAACCGTTCGGTTAATCCGTCAATACCCTTCTGGCGCAGAATATCACTCCACTCGTTTTGTTTGGTGGTGATCATGCTGACCCCTTCGGCGATCATGTCATAGGCCTGCCATTCGCCCGTGCGGCTGTTCTTACGCCACTGGAAATCCAGACGTACCGGAGGACGGCCGTTTTTGTCGATGATAGTAACGCGGATAGCAATGATGTCGGCATTGCCCAGCGGCTGCTCGGGAGCAATCTGGTATGTCTGACCGTTGTAGAGCGCCAGAGCCTGGCCATAAGCCTGCGCCAGATAATCACCAAAGGCGTTAAAATAGGCTTCCCGCTGCGCCGGAGTGGCCTCTTTGTAATAGCGACCCAGCACCAAAGCGCCGGCATATTTCACCTGCACGTAAGGCAGCAGTTCCGCTTTAACAATCTGACGCAGATAATTAGGATCCTGCTTGATCTTAGGCTGTTCGCTCTTCAAACGATCGAAGGTTTTTGCTGCCGCTTCGTTCATCACCGAGTAGGGGTTGGTTTTATCCGCCGCTGCGTTAGCCGCAATTGGTGCAATGATCAGCATTGCCACCATCAGTAAACGTTTAAACATCACTTGTCCTCTTCTGGAGTGTTTGTCGCAGCCGGTTGCTCAGGAGCACCGTTGTCGTCTGCCTTATCTGCATCTGTGCTCTTATCGTTACCGTTTCCGCTCTTATAGAGGAACTGGCCGATCAGATCTTCCAGCACCATTGCCGACTTGGTGTCCTGCAGGGTACTGCCATCCTTCAGCATCGCGGTCCCCATTTCCGGGTCATCGAAGCCGATATTCATCGCCAGATACTGTTCGCCCAGCAGGCCTGACGTGCGAACCGCCAGTGAACTGGTATCGGGAATGTTGTTGAATTTCTGGTCAATATCCATAGTGACCCGCGGTGAATAATTTTTCGGGTCCAGAGTGATATCGGTTACGCGTCCAATCACCACGCCACCCACTTTCACCGGGGAGCCTGGTTTCAGGCCACCAATATTGTCAAAGGTCGCATAGAGTTTCCAGGTCGGTTCATTGCCGAGGGACTTCAGGTCGGCAACGCGCAGACAGAGAAAAACGATCGCGCAAAGCGCTAACAGCAAGAAGGCACCTACCCATATTTCGCTTTTTTTCGTTTGCATCGAATCAATTCCCAAACATCAGTGCCGTAAGCACAAAATCCAGACCGAGTACGGCCAAAGAGGCATATACCACGGTACGCGTTGTTGCCCGACTAATCCCTTCAGACGTCGGAATGGCATCGTAGCCGTTAAACAGCGCAATCCAGGTCACGGTAATCGCAAACACGAGGCTCTTGATCACACAGTTAATAATATCAGTCCGCACGTCGATCGCATTCTGCATTGCTGACCAGAAGAAGCCGCTGTCGATCCCTTTCCAGCTGACACCAACCACCGCACCGCCGAGGATACCCACGGCGACAAAAATCAGCGTCAGTAACGGCATGCTAATCGCCCCGGCCCAGAAACGTGGTGAGACAATTCGCCGCAGTGGGTCAACCGCCATCATTTCCATGCTGGAAAGCTGTTCAGTGGCTTTCATCAGGCCAATCTCCGCGGTCAGCGCTGAACCGGCGCGACCGGCAAAAAGAAGCGCGGTCACTACCGGCCCCAGCTCACGCAACAGCGACAGTGCCACCAGCATCCCCAGACTGCTTTCCGCGCCATAGGTATTCAGCACCAGGTAGCCTTGAAGGCCCAGCACCATACCAATGAACAATCCGGAAACCACAATGATCAACAGCGACAGTACGCCAACGCTGTAGAGCTGCTTAACCAGCAGCGGCGCATGCTTGCGAAAACTGGGAACGCCGACCAGCGCATGGAACAGCATTAACCCGGCACGGCCAAAGGCGGCACAGGTATTAATTCCCTGACGTCCTAATGACGTCAGCGCTCGTAGAAACATCAGTCTGTTAACTCCCTGAGCCGACTAAATCGTGAAGATAATCTCCCGCCGGGAAACGAAACGGCACCGGTCCATCAGCAATGCCATCAATAAACTGACGCACGCGGGCATCCTTATTTTCCTGCAGCTGAGGCGCCGTGCCATGAGCAATCACCTTTTGGTCGGCGATGATATACGCGTAATCCGCAATGCTCAAAACTTCAGGTACATCGTGGGAAACCACAATGCAAGTGACACCCAGTGAATGATTTAGTTCGTCGATAAGCTTAACCAGCACCCCCATAGTGATGGGGTCCTGACCGACGAAAGGCTCATCAAACATAATCAGATCGGGCTCAAGAGCGATGGCGCGCGCCAGCGCCGCACGTCGCGCCATCCCACCGGATAGCTCGGAAGGTTTAAGGTTAGCAGCCCCGCGCAGCCCCACCGCCTCCAGCTTCATCATCACCGTACTGTGCAGTAGCGGCGCAGGCAGCTGAGTATGCTCGCGCAGTGGCCAGGCAACGTTTTCAAAAACGTTAAGATCGGTAAATAATGCGCCGGACTGGAACAGCATGCTCATTTTTTTGCGGGCGGCATACAAACGAGAACGCGACAGCGTGGGGATGTTTTCACCGTTGAACCAGATTTCGCCGCTATCGGGTGGTATCTGGCCGCCGATTAAACGTAAGAGCGTTGTTTTACCAATGCCAGAGGGCCCCATAATGGCGGTAATTTTCCCTTTGGGCACCGTCAGGGAGATATTATCGAAAATAGGCCTGTTGCCACGGGAGAAACAGACATCCCTGACATCTACCAAATTCGTTTCCGTCTGGCCCATAGTGACCTCGATCCTCATTATCAGGCGTTAAATATACTCCCGATGGTAACGCATTAACCGCCGGGCTGGACACTTTTACAGAAACTTACCGCAATAACCTGGCTAAAGCTGGCATACGTTTTACTTTTCGGCTTCAGATCGTCAAAATCAGCGGCACTCAAAACAAGTCACTCGAAACGCATCGTCACCTGCACCAGCAGACGATTATATCCGATAAAAGGACATTTCATGCTCGTAGCTATAGCACTATTGATTGTCGGTTTAGCCTTACTGGTTTACGGGGCCGATCGTCTGGTGTTTAGCGCCGCCATTTTATGTCGCTCTCTTGGCATTCCACCACTTATCATCGGGATGACCGTGGTCGGTATCGGCACTTCCCTGCCCGAACTGATTGTGTCGTTTTCAGCAGCTACCCACGGTCAAATGGACATCGCCGTCGGCACGGCCCTCGGTTCTAATATTACCAATATCCTGCTGATCCTCGGGGGGGCAGCGCTACTGCATCCTCTGACCGTACATTCCAATCTGATACGCCGTGAGCTGCCGCTGATGCTGCTGATCACGCTGCTGTGCGGCATTATGCTTTTCGACAACGCGCTGAGCCGTCAAGACGGGCTCGCACTGATCGCCATCGCCGCCTGCTGGCTGCTGTGTACCATCAAAATCGCCCGACGCGCCGAGCGCGAAAATAATGATACCCTGACCCGCGAGCAGCTGGCCGAGCTGCCTCGGGATGACGTTGGTAACACTGTCGCGTTCCTGTGGCTGGCCGTTGCGCTGATTCTGCTGCCGGTTTCAACGCGTATGGTGATTGATAATGCCACGGTTATTGCCGACTATTTCGGCATCAGTGAGCTGGTGATTGCACTGACGATTATCTCGGTGGGTACCAGCCTGCCGGAGCTGGCTACAGTGATTGCCGGGGCGTTGAAGGGCGAAGATGATATTGCCATCGGCAACCTGATTGGGTCTAACATTTATAATATGGTGATTGTTCTGGGCATCCCGGCGCTGATTCATCCCGGCAGCTTTGATGTCAGTGCCTTTGCCCGCGATTACTGGGTTATGCTGGGCGTCAGCGCCCTGTTTACGCTGATCTGTTTGCAACGCAACCGTCGGATTGGCCGGATTGCCGGAGCGTTGCTGCTGTGCGGATTTATCCTCTGGGTGGTCATGCTGTATGGTTTCCCCTCAGTGACTTTCTGGTAAAAAGGACTGAAGAGTTATGGCGCATATCATTACCGATACTGATTTTGACTTTATTAAAGCCGGAAAACAGGTATTGCAGACCGAACGCGAAGGACTGGAGCAGCTGGATCAGTATATTAATGACGATTTCAGCCAGGTTTGCGCGCTGATTTCCCGCTGCCGGGGTAAAGTCGTCGTGATGGGGATGGGCAAGTCCGGACATATCGGCAAAAAAATCGCCGCGACCTTTGCCAGTACCGGGACACCCGCGTTTTTCGTCCATCCCGGCGAGGCCAGTCACGGCGATCTCGGCATGGTCAGCCCGAATGATGTGGTTATTGCCATCTCTAACTCAGGAGAATCCTCCGAAATTTTGGCTCTGATACCGGTGCTCAAACGGCTGCACGTTTCCCTGATTTGCATGACCGGCCGCCCTGACAGTGCAATGGGACGTGCTGCTGATATTCATCTGTGTGTTAAAGTGCCGCAGGAAGCCTGCCCGTTGGGCCTTGCGCCAACCACCAGCACCACGGCTACACTGGTAATGGGTGACGCACTGGCTGTTGCCCTGCTTAAAGCGCGTGGCTTTACCACCGAAGACTTTGCGCTGTCGCATCCGGGCGGAGCGCTGGGACGTAAGCTGCTGCTACGGGTTGATGATATTATGCATACCGGGGATGAAATACCGCATGTCAGCAACGATGCATCGCTGCGTGATGCACTGCTGGAAATCACCCGTAAAAATATGGGCATGACGGTCATCTGCAACGACCTGATGAAAATCGAAGGCATTTTTACCGATGGCGATTTGCGCCGCGTTTTTGATATGGGCATTGATATTCAGCACGCCAGCATCGCCAGCGTGATGACTCCCGGAGGGATCCGCGTCAGACCTAATACGCTGGCGGTAGATGCACTCAATTTGATGCAGAACAAGAATATTACCTGCGTGATGGTGGCCGACGACGATCGTCTGCTGGGCGTGATACACATGCACGATATGTTGCGTGCGGGTGTTGTTTGATAAGGAACATAACGATAATGAGTAATCCAGCAGCCCCCGTTGAAACCTGCTATGGCCCGGTAAGCCAGCAGGTTATGGCGCAGGCGCAACAGATTAAACTACTGATTTGCGATGTGGATGGGGTGATGTCTGATGGCGTGATCTATCAGGGTAACAACGGTGAAGAACTGAAAGCATTCAATGTTCGTGACGGTTACGGCATTCGCTGTCTGCTGACCTCGGATGTGGAGGTGGCGATAATTACCGGCCGCAGAGCAAAGCTGCTGGAAGATCGTTGTGTCACACTGGGCATTACTCATCTTTACCAGGGGCAGTCCGATAAGACTTTGGCCTTCCGCGAACTTCTCGATAAACTAGCGCTGAATGCCAGTCAGGTTGCCTACATCGGTGATGACCTGATTGACTGGCCGGTCATGGCCCAGGTTGGCCTGAGTGTTGCCGTTGCGGATGCGCATCCGGTACTGCTTCCTAAAGCGGACTACGTGACCCGGATTGCCGGGGGTCGTGGTGCCGTCCGGGAGCTTTGCGACCTGATCTTAATTGCTCAGGGAACGTTTGATAAGGCCATAGGGCAGTCTGTATGAGTAAAACAAGACGCTGGATTACACTGTTACTGGCGCTGATCGCCATCATTTTGATTGGCTGGAATCTGGCCGATTCGGATAATGGTGACGATACCGTCAGCAACAATGACAGCGAACCCACCTATCTGAGCGATAACTCGCATACCGTCGTCTACAACCCCGAAGGTGGGCTGAGCTACCGACTGGTATCCGATAAGGTCACTTACTTTTCCACTGACGCCATTAGCTGGTTCGACAACCCGAAGATGACGACTTACGATGAAAACAAAGTTGCCACCTGGTCAGTGCGCGCCGATAAAGCCAGGCTGACTAACGATCGAATGCTGTTTCTGTACGGCAATGTAGAAGTGAAAAGTCTGACCAGAGATGCACAGCTGGAAAAAATTACAACCGATAATGCGGTGGTTAACCTGACCACTCAGGATGTCACCTCTGACGATCGGGTTACGCTTTATGGCCGCAGCTTTAACTCTACGGGAATGAAGATGCGCGGAAATTTACGGAAGAAAACTGCCGAGTTGATTGAAAAGGTCAAAACATCCTATGAAATTCAAAATGAACAACAGCCTTAAGTTACTGACGGCATCTCTGCTTCTGGCTGCCAGCTTACCCGCTTTGGCCTTGACCGGAGATTCCGATAAGCCGGTCAACGTAGACTCGGAAAACCAGGCGCTGGATATGCAGGGCAATGTGGCCACTTTTACCGGTAAAGTGGTCGTTACCCAGGGGTCTATCAGGATCACCGCTGATAAAGTCGTGGTCACCCGTCCTGGCGGCGACAGCAAAAAAACCCTCGTCGATGCCTATGGTAACCCTGCCACTTTCTATCAGATGCAGGACAATGGCAAACCGGTTCAGGGCCATGCGCAGAAGATGCACTACGAACTGGATAAAGATCTGGTTGAGCTGACCGGAAATGCCTATCTGGAGCAGCTGGACAGCAATGTTAAAGGCGATCGCATTACCTATCTGGTTAAACAACAGAAAATGCAGGCCTACAGTAGCTCCGGCAAACGCGTAACCACCGTACTTGTGCCATCGCAGCTGCAGGATAAAAGCACACCATCCAACGGTCAGAAAAAGAGTAACTAACAAACATGGCAACGTTAATTGCGGAAAACCTGGCGAAGGCTTATAAGGGCCGCCGCGTGGTTGAAGACGTCAGTCTGGAAGTGAAATCCGGTGAGATTGTCGGTCTGCTGGGCCCCAACGGGGCAGGTAAAACGACCACCTTTTACATGGTGGTTGGTATCGTCCCGCGTGACGCAGGCCGTATAGTGATTGATGATGAAGACATCAGTATCCTGCCGCTGCACGCCCGTGCGCGTCGTGGTATTGGCTATCTGCCTCAGGAAGCCTCTATTTTCCGCCGTCTGAGCGTTTATGATAATCTGATGGCGGTTCTGCAAATTCGTGACGATCTGACCAGCGAGCAGCGAGAAGATCGCGCTAACGAACTGATGGCTGAGTTCCACATCGAACATCTGCGCGATAGTCTTGGCCAGGCTCTTTCAGGAGGCGAACGCCGCAGGGTCGAAATTGCCCGTGCGCTGGCTGCAAATCCTAAATTTATCCTGCTGGATGAACCTTTCGCCGGGGTTGACCCTATTTCCGTTATTGATATTAAAAAGATTATCGAGCATCTTCGTGATAGCGGGCTTGGCGTGTTGATTACTGACCACAACGTCCGTGAAACGCTGGCGGTATGTGAGCGTGCTTATATCGTCAGCCAGGGACATCTTATCGCGCACGGTACACCTGATGAAATTCTTGCCGATGAGCAGGTGAAACGCGTCTACCTGGGAGAAGAGTTCAGACTCTGATAAGGTGTCCATAGGTTTGTTTTTTAGGGAACGACTATCCTGAATATGAAGCAAGGTTTACAACTCAGGCTGAGCCAACAGCTTGCCATGACGCCACAGTTGCAGCAGGCTATTCGTCTGCTACAGCTCTCTACGCTTGAACTACAGCAGGAAATTCAGCTGGCGCTGGAAAGCAACCCGTTGCTCGAACAGAGCGATGTTCACGAAGAGATCGATTCCCGTGAATATCAGGAAACCGAAGCGCTCGATACCCGAGAAGCGCTTGAGCAAAAGGATATGCCTGAAGAACTGCCGCTGGATGCAACCTGGGATGAAATCTATACCGCGGGCACGCCTTCCGGCACCGGGACAGACTATCATGACGACGAACTGCCGGTGTATCAGGGGGAAACCACCCAGTCGCTACAGGATTATCTGATGTGGCAGGTGGAACTCACTCCGTTTACCGATACCGATCGCGCCATCGCCACCTCAATCGTCGATGCCGTGGATGAAACCGGCTACCTGACTGTCTCTCTGGACGATATCCTCGACAGTATGGGGAATGAAGAGCTGAGCCTGGATGAGGTTGAAGCGGTGCTGAAGCGCGTGCAGAGATTCGATCCGGTGGGGGTGTGCGCCCGCGATCTGCGCGACTGTCTGATGGTGCAGCTTTCTCAGTTTCCTGATGCCCTGCCCTTGCTGAAAGAAGCGCGCCTGATCGTCAGCGATCATCTTGATCTGCTGGCTAACCATGATTTCCGCAGCCTGATGCGTTTAACCCGGCTGAAGGAAGATGTCCTGAAAGGCGCAGTACAGCTGATTCAGTCACTCGATCCTCGTCCGGGACAGTCGATCAATACCCAGGAACCTGAATACGTTATTCCTGATGTGCTGGTACGCAAGGTTGGCAAGCGCTGGACCGTTGAGCTGAATGCCGACAGCGTGCCGCGTCTTAAGATCAACCAGCACTATGCTGCAATGGGCGGTTCTACCCGCAACGACAGTGATTCACAGTTTATCCGGAGTAATTTGCAGGAAGCAAAATGGCTGATCAAAAGTCTTGAGAGCCGCAACGACACGCTGCTAAAAGTCACCCGCTGTATCGTCGATCAACAACAGGCGTTTTTCGAGCAGGGTGAAGAGCACATGCGGCCGATGGTCCTGGCAGACATCGCCAGCGCAGTCGATATGCACGAATCAACCATATCGCGTGTAACAACGCAGAAGTATCTGCACAGCCCGCGCGGTATATTTGAACTGAAATATTTCTTCTCCAGCCATGTGAGCACTGAGGGAGGCGGTGAAGCTTCTTCAACCGCTATCCGCGCGCTGGTGCGGAAATTAATTTCGGCGGAAAATCCCGCCAAGCCGCTAAGCGACAGCAAGCTGACCTCTCTGCTTTCTGAGCAGGGAATTATGGTCGCGCGCCGTACTGTGGCAAAATATCGAGAGTCTTTATCCATCCCGCCATCAAATCAGCGCAAACAGCTGGTCTGAAAGAACTGAGAAGGAAGACATCATGCAACTCAATATCACTGGACTAAACGTTGAAATTACCGAAGCACTGCGCGAATTCGTTACGGCGAAATTCGGTAAGTTAGAACACTATTTTGACCGGATCAATCAGGTCTATATTGTTCTGAAGGTGGAAAAAGTGACTCAAATTGCAGACGCAACGCTGCATGTGAACGGCGGGGAGTTGCATGCAACCGCAGAAGAAAAAGATATGTACGCGGCGATTGATAGCCTGGTTGACAAGCTGACTCGCCAGTTAAATAAACACAAAGACAAGCTTAAACAACACTAAATTTCACCATGCGCTGATTGTTTCTGCGGTATCCCATATCGGGTTATGCTAAGGCCAGCAGCGGCTCGTATCTTTAACAGGGTACGAGCCGCTCATCAATCAGGGGGCAGCAACGGCCAGTCAAACTGGCTGTGGTTAACCCCCATGCGGATGTGAACACGTAAGTGAAACTATGATGAACAACGATCTGAAACTGGAACTGGGCTCTGTCCTGAACCTGTCCTGCACCCGGAATGGTGTACATTGCCAAAGTAAAAAACGGGCACTGGAAATTATCAGCGAACTGGCGGCCAAACAGCTTAACCTTCCGCATCAGACAATCTTTGAAGCGATTCTGACTCGCGAAAGGATGGGGAGTACGGGTATTGGCAACGGGATTGCTATCCCGCACGGTAAATTACTTGAAGATACGCTGCGTGCGGTTGGCGTGTTTATCCATCTGGATCAGCCGATTGCCTTTGATGCTATTGATAATCAGCCAGTGGATTTGTTGTTCGCCCTGTTAGTCCCGGCGGATCAGTGTAAGACTCACCTGCATACGCTTTCACTGGTGGCAAAACGTCTGGCCGATAAAACGGTTTGTCGGCGCCTGCGCGCGGCTCAAAGCGATGAAGAGCTGTACGAGATCATCACGGAAGATAACGATTAAGCCGGCTGAAATATATTCATCACGCGTTCCGTGATAACAGGTTAATTGGGGGAAGAGTTAATGGTGCTGATGATCGTCAGCGGTCGTTCTGGTTCAGGTAAATCCGTGGCGCTTCGCGCACTGGAGGATATGGGTTTCTACTGCGTGGACAACCTTCCCGTTGTACTGCTACCCGATCTTGCCAATTCGCTCTCTGAACGCAATATGTCTGCTGCGGTCAGTATTGACGTACGTAATATGCCGGAATCCCCCGAAGTTTTCGAAACGGCGCTTAACAATCTTCCCGACTGTTTTTCGCCGCAGCTGCTGTTCCTGGATGCCGATCGCAACACGCTGATCCGGCGCTACAGTGATACGCGCCGCCTGCATCCCCTGTCCAGCAAAAATCTGTCGCTGGAAAGCGCTATCGATGAAGAAAGCGACTTGCTGGAACCGCTGCGTTCCCGCGCCGACCTGATTATTGACACGTCGGAAATGTCCGTCCATGAGCTGGCCGAGATGTTAAGAACCCGGCTGCTGGGCAAACGTGAGCGTGAGCTGACGATGGTATTTGAGTCATTCGGCTTTAAGCACGGTATTCCGATTGACGCCGATTATGTCTTTGATGTCCGCTTTCTGCCGAACCCGCACTGGGATCCGAAACTGCGTCCGATGACCGGCCTCGATCGCCCTGTGGCAGCCTTTCTCGATCGCCATACCGAGGTGCATAATTTTATCTACCAGACGCGCAGCTATCTGGAACTCTGGCTGCCGATGCTGGAGACCAACAATCGCAGCTATCTGACCGTGGCAATTGGCTGTACCGGCGGTAAACATCGTTCGGTATACATTGCGGAACAGTTAGCCGACTATTTCCGTTCGCGTGGTAAAAACGTACAGTCTCGCCACCGTACGCTGGAAAAACGTAAATCATGACCGTTAAGCAAACCGTTGAGATCAGAAATAAACTGGGCATGCACGCTCGTCCTGCGATGAAGCTTTTTGAACTGGTGCAGAGTTTTGACGCTGAGGTGTTGCTGAGGAACGAAAGCGGTACCGAGGCCGAAGCCAGCAGCGTGATTGCGCTGCTGATGCTGGACTCTGCCAAAGGTGGGCATATCGAAATTGAAGCCAGCGGACCACAGGAGCTCGAAGCGCTGGCAGCGGTGATCGAACTGTTCAACGCCGGATTCGACGAAGACTAACCCCTTCTGCAGCAGTCATATTCGGTTAATTAAGATGATTTCTGGACAGGAACGCCTCGCCGCCCAGCTGGCGCATCTGCCGCATGATCCACTGCTGACGCTGGCGAACATAACCTGAAGGCGCTGCCGCGTTAAAGCGTATTGGATTAGGCAGCACGGCGGCCAGCAGCGCGGCTTCGGACATCGTCAGGCGGCTGGCAGACTTATGAAAATAACGCTGCGCCGCCTCTTCCACGCCGAAGACACCCTCACCAAACTCAGCAATATTCAGGTAAACGGTCAGTATGCGCCGTTTAGTCCACACCGTCTCAATACCAACGGTCAGTCCCGCTTCCAGTCCCTTTCGTATCCAGCTACGACCGTCCCAGAGAAACAGATTTTTTGCCGTTTGCTGCGACAGCGTTGAAGCACCACGCATGCGCGTCTTTTCTCCGTTGTTGTCCAGAACCGACTGAATCGCATCTACGTCAAACCCCCAGTGCGTGGGGAATTTTTGATCTTCAGAGGCGATCACTGCCAGCGCCATCCACGGAGATATTTCATCCCGCCCCACCCAGTCGGAATGAGCAACATAGCTGAAATTACCCTGCAACCAGGCACCAAGTTGCCTTTCAATCATAACCGCAGAGAACGGTACCGGAGTCACCGCAAAGATCACAATGCCGCCCAGCCAAAAACCGAAAACACCCACCAGCAAACGCAACGCGACTTTTTTTATCCCGGCCCATCCGATATGTCGGTTACGGCTCATGCCTTGACTCCATCATAGTGCTCTCGTGACTGTTTTTCGCCCGGGTTCCGGATGATGCCCTGGCAGGCATCGCTTCTGTTAAGCGTCATAGTTTAATACATTTTAGGCGGCTGCTCTCCGACAGAGAAAATCATTTTTAATTGATTTACACTGCTTATAAATTTCACTGTGTACATTTCGAAAGCACAAAATTTGAAATAGAAAAGCATCGATGAAGGTAGCGGAAACGCGCCTGTATTATGCTGATTAATAATTAACAGCCTCGTTTAACAGCTTGAACTGCATCAGCAGCAATCTGCTGTATCGTAGCCCGATGGCAGCCTGGTCGAACTGAAACCGAAACGATTCGGAAAAACCCAGCAAAAACAAACAAGAACACAACGCTGGCAACAGATTAAACACTCCAGAAACCCTGAAGAAAAGTTCAGCAGTGGACCTTCAGCGATCCAATCTTCTCGCCTGTCTCGTCAAGAAACCCGATGGAGGAAACACAACAATCGTACAATAATTCATCATAAAAAGATCAAAATGAATTACCTGCTTGACTGAGAAACTAATTTGATGTCTTCTATTTGCAAACACTGCTCCACATCACACATTTTAATGAATCTGGTAACATGTGATGTGAGATTTGCTAAGGTAGTGTCTAAGAGCTTTACCCAATACCCGGCCTGCGCTCCAGACGATTCTAATCAGAATAGCGTGGGTTTCCATTTTCCCTGGTGTTGGCGCAGTATTCGCGCACCCCGGCCTCGGTCGGGGTCATTTTTTTTCTGCATCCGAAACCCATTCGCGCAACACTCTTACGTCCCCACGCCACTCCAGCTTAAGCTCATCAACCCACTCCTGCACATTGTCCCACCAGGCCGGTAGCTCCGGGCTCTGGATCTGTTTGGCAAGTTGCTGCAGATGCACCAGCCCCACGGAACCGGCTGCACCTTTAATCTTGTGCCCTTCTTCAACAATACCTTTCTGATCGCGAGCCATCATATTGGAATCCAGTACCTCCAGATAACCTGGCATCATTTGCTCAAACATTTCCAGACTCTGATGAATCAGTTTCGGCCCAACCAGTTCGATATATTGCTCCAGCATCACGATATCCAGCAGCGCCAGCTTTTTCTCGTCAATCTTGCTTACCTGCGCAGGCAGCACCCGCTCCTCGCTCTGGTAGTCCCAGTACTTCTTAATCATCGCCGTCAGTGCAGGCACCGCAAGGGGTTTACTCAGCACATCGTCCATGCCTGCATCCAGGTATTCTCGCTTGTCCTTTAGCACGTTGGCAGTGAGCGCCACCAGCGGCGGCAGCGATTTACCTGCGTGACGTTGATGGATGCCGCGCGCCACATCCAGCCCGGTCATATCTGGCAGCTGAATATCCAGCAGGACCAGATCAAATTCATCCGGATCGAACATATCCAGCGCTTCCTGTCCGGTCATCGCCACTTCAACGCTGTTACCCAGTTTCTCCAGCACCGACCTCGCTACCACCACGTTTAATTCAATATCCTCCACCAATAGCACATGCAGCGCAGGCAAAGGAAGCGCGTTTTCAGGTTGCTCATCCTCAACTTCTTCTTTCACCCGTGGCGCATTCAGCGTCAGCGTAAAACACGATCCCTGCCCCTGTACGCTCCGGACGCTGATATCACCGCCCATGGCCTGCGCCAGACGCCGGGAAACGGCCAGTCCAATACCTGTACCGGTTGCCGGCTTACCGCCGCGCTGATCCTTCACCTGATAGTACATCGCAAAAATCTTCTCCTGTTCATCCTGTGGAATTCCCATTCCGGAATCTTCCACTTCAAAACACAGGCAGTCTTCATCGCGATAGCCAACCCGAACGATAATTTCGCCGCGTTGGGTGAATTTCACTGCATTGCCGATCAGATTCCACAGGATCTGCCGCAGGCGCGTGCCGTCCGCGACAATTTTGTGTGGCAGCGGCCCTTCCGGCTGAAGAATAAATTTCAGCCCCTTGGGCTCGGCCAGCAGGCCGGAGAGGTTTTCCAGATCGGCAAGCAGGCCGGTGAAATCGAGCGGTTGATTATCCAGCTGGACCTTCCTTCGCTCAATTTTGTCCATCTCAATAACATCGTTAAAGATATTACCGAGGGTTATCGCAGAGACATGAATGGTTTTCAGATACTTCAGCTGTTCCATGTTCAGATGGGTATACAGCAGAATTCGGCTCAGTCCCACAATGCCGTTAAGCGGCGTACGAAGCTCGTGGCTGATTGTAGAGATGAAAGTGGTCTTTTCCCTGCTGGCATTCTCTAACGCGTCCTGGTATCGCTTACGCTCTGTTATATCGCGTCCAAAGCCCATCAGGCCGCTGCGTTTACCTACGCGATCGTAATAAGGCACTTTACGGATCTCAAAGCAGGCCTTGCGCCCATCTGGATACTGCAGCCACTGTTCATAGGTCAGAGAAACGTTGTGGCGGAAGACTTTCTCGTCAGTTTCCAGCACCTTTATCGCCGCATCAACATCGTAAACATCATTCGGGGTGAGCCCTATTAGCTGCTTTTCACTTTTTCCCGTCAGCAGTTCCATCGCCCGGTTACAACCGGAAAACTGCTGGTCGGCGTTGCGATAGAAGACCAGATCCGGCGAAGCATCCAGAAACGAGCGCAGGAAGGTTGACTGCTGTTCCAGTTCGATTTGCGCCTGTTCGCGCCGCGCCATTTCCTCTTTCAGCTTGGCCATCACCTGGAGTCGCGCTTCTTCTGCCTTAATACGATCGGTAATTTCCTGATTAAGCTGCGTAATGTTTTCCTGCATTTGCTGGTTAAGCTCAAGATCGCGGTTGCGCATCTCCTCAAGCTTATCGACCAGCCGCGCCAGCCGCTGGCGCGACTCTTCCAGCTGTTCAACCACGACCGAAAGGAAATACACGGCCCAGGGAGTGATCAGCAGACCGAAAAACACCGAACGTACCACGTCGATACTTTCCACATGTCCACGCAGCACCATGGTGACGGCCATCTGGACAATCATGGCCAGAACCACCAGAGCCGAGGCGAGGAGCAATGAGAAGCGAACCAGGCCCAGCTTGACCATTAAATCAACGTAGTACTGCGCTAATAATCGAATTTGTTTCATTTAGGATCCCTTCCGGTCTGTATCGTCTAATCATACCGGAATCGAACAAAAGTCCTACACGCCAATACGCGCAAACCATTGCACAAAACTAGTGCAACTCACCACTTTCAACGTTAAGAATGCACGCTTATTGTTCATGGACAGATACCTCACTCGTTAATTGCACGATTATCGATCGTTACACCTGAATTCATTAATCTGCTGCACAATTTCAGTGCAGCACAGTCTCTAACTTAAGCGTTATTATTATGGAATTTTCTTCGCCTGAGTGTGGCTGCGTGACCAGGCTCCAATTTCGTCTTCAGCCTTTACTGGCGCGAGTTCGCCCCTGTTTATTCAATATTCTGGCTCGGGAGAAAAAAGTGCTGCGGCTTATATTGACTAAATTTTTTAACTGCATAATCTATAAAGCCGCTCACAGCCCAGTGTGCTGAGCTTTAATATCACTTTTCATAGCGATGATGCAGGTCATTCGCCTGTCCTTTTTTACACCCAACGAATAACCATTCATAAATTATGAAGGTTTAATCACTCTTCACGTAATTAATTTTGCTAATAACCCCCCCTGTTTAATTCAAATATCCCCACTCATTAAAAACAGTGCGTTGATGTGGGCATGGTCACTCATTCAGCATATTATGCTGCAACCGGGCACTATACCAGCATGGTGCAGCAATTTGCTCGCTGCACTATAGTGAGACAGCTCACACTTCTTTACCTGCCGCCCCCCTGTTCAAAGAGATAAAATCCATTAAATTACCATTAAATATCAATGCATTAATCAATTAAAGACACAAAAAGGCATAAGAAAGATCGGTATTTGACCTCTGTCCGCTTTCCCGATAAGTTGGGAATCCGCTGAAAGCTTTGCTTACGGGCCAGTGTCTCGGCATACATATGCAGTCAGACGACTCCCTCGTGATACCGGATATCTCCACTAAATGAGGCCAGGAATCCAGAGAGTTTTTCATTCACGGACGATGTGCTTATGTCTCAGGATGGAATGCTCGGAGTCATGGTGTCCGCGGTTTAGCGGCAAAATAATTGATACAGACCCTGAGGTGACCACTCAGCTGCGTTCTGTGCCTGAATAATATAGGTAATGTACAAAAGAAGTTAAGGAGGCCCTCGATGTCTGACTCAAAACCTTATCCCTATGGCTTGTATGATCCAACGAAAGAGAGTGATAGCTGTGGCGTGGGTTTCATTACACGTAAGGACGGCGAGCAAACTCATGAGGTCCTCCGGATGGCGCACAGTGCTCTGTGTACCGTTCCTCATCGCGGCGGCATGTCTGCAGAGGGCGTCGGCGATGGCGCAGGCGTTAACGTGGACATCTCACTGCATTTCTTCCGCAAAATTACCGGTCAGCAGCTTGAGTCTGGTCGTTTTGGCGTAGGCAATTTCTTTGTTCCAAAAGACAGCGAACTGCGTGCTAATGCCGAACGTCTGGTTGAAGAGACCCTCGCGGCCTACGGTATGTCGGTGATTTTGAAACGTGATATGCCGCTGGACACCAACGTGCTTCGTCCGGCCGCCATTCCGTCACAGCTGCCTATCGCGCAATGGGTATTTGCGGTTCCACAGGATATCGATAATCAAAATGATTTCGAAAAACGTATCTATCGCGCCCTGCTGGATATCGAAGCTCGTGCCTTTACCGAAAGTGAATTTGGCGGCCTGTACCCGCTGTCGCTCTCTTCACGGACCCAGGTGTTCAAGGCACGCCTGAATTCCAATGAAGTGATCCCCTATTTCAAAGATCTGACCGATCCTGATCATCGCGTTCGTGGTCTGTTCTTCCATACCCGTTTCTCAACCAACACCGATCCGCATACCACGATGGCACAGCCGTTCCGCCTGATGGCGCACAACGGTGAGCTGAATACCGATCGTAAAAACCGTATTGCGGAATCCGCACTGGCATCCGCGCGCGGTAAGAAAATCGTCCGTCCTAAAGGACAGTCAGACAGCTCACGTCTGGATCAGAGCATCCACAGCCGCCTGATGGAAGACAACCTCGACCTGATTAACGCCGTGGTTTCCATGATGCCACCCGCCTGGGAAAACGATGATTCTCTTTCTGAGAACGTCCGCGCAATGCTCGAATACTTCTCTCTTTACGAAGAGAAGAACGACGGCCCGGCGGCGCTGATCTTTGGCAATGGTGAAATCATCGGTGCGCGCCTTGACCGCCTGGGCCTGCGCCCGCTGCGTTCGGTGGAAACAGCTGAATACATTGGTGCGATGTCCGAAGCCGGACAGATCGCCTTCCCACCTGAAAGCGTACTGCGTCGCGGTCGTATCGAGGCAGGCGGGATGCTGTACTACGATCACCGTGAAAAGCGCAGCTACACCACCGTAGAAGCGCTGGAAAAACTGGCAACGGAAAAAGATTATCCGGCACTGCTGTCAGAAGCTCGCATCACACTGCAAGAACTGCCGGTCGTTCCGGCTGAAAAACAGGGTTCTCCGCTGCGCTACAGCGGCGATCTGAAAACCTATCAGCGTTTTGTGGCTTACTACTACAACCAGGAAAGCTTCAAGTTCATGATGGATCCGATGCTGAGTACCGGCGCTGAGAAAATTTCAGCCATGGGCTACGGCAACGCGATTAACGCGTTATCGGATCATGAAGGCGGCATGGCGCACTACTTCTCCCAACGCTTTGCGCAGGTGACAAACCCACCGTTAGACTCTATCCGCGAAGTTGATGGCATGACGCTACGCGTGGCACTCGGTGCCAAGCCGCATCTGGGCCGCAGTAAGGGTCGCCAGATTATCGTGCCAACGCCAATCCTGACGCATCTGGATATGCTGCAGCTGCGCGAACAGGATGTGGCACCGTACGCCCGTTTTGAAATGCTCTACGTGCCGGTACTGGGCAGCGATGCGGCCAGCCGTCAGAAAAATGCCGACGCACTGGAACAGGCAATTGATGATCTTGCCCAACAGGTGGTTGATTTCGCGCGTGAACAGGGTGGCATTGCGGTGCTAACCGATCGCCACATCTCTTCGACCAGAGCGGCAATGCCGATGCTGCTGGTGGTCTCCGCCATCAACCAGCGCCTGGTACAGGAAGGTCTGCGCCTGGATGTGTCTCTGGTGGTTGAAAGCGGTCAGAGCATCTCTTCGCACCATATCGCCGCTGCGCTGGGCTTTGGAGCATCCGCTATCTATCCGCTGGGCGTGCAGATGCGTGCCGAAGAGAAATATGGCGAAGGTGAAGAAGGGAATAAAGCCTTTAAGCGCTACGCTAAAGCCGCAGAAAAAGCCCTGATGAAAACCATGGGCAAAGTGGGCCTGTGTACTGTCGAAAGCTACAGCTGCGGTGAATTCTTCGAGCCCAACTTCCTTGATACGGAAGATCGCGTGCTGAAGAAATACTTCCCGAACATTAAAACGCCGGTGGGCGGTGCGGGCTTCGCATCGATCGCTCAGATGGCCGTGGACTGGCACCAGAGCGCCCTGAAAATTCAGGGAGAGGCTGAAGTGCCGCTGCTGGGTCTGTTTAAAGAACGTGCGGAAGGTGCCGGTCACTCCTACGGTACTATCGCCGTACGTACCTTTATTGACATGACCGAGCAACCTATTCGCTTCGCGGACAAGCAGCGAGAAGAAGATCAGTTTATTCGTCTGTTAACGCTGGCAAAACTTGATAACGCATTCAATATTAAAGCGAAATCCTTTACTGACAGCAGCTTTGAACGCATTCCTGACGATGTGATTAACGCCTTTACCATCACGCCGGATTACCGCCAGTTCTCCAGTCTGATGCACGAAGAGCGTAAACGCCGTCCGGCCGCGCTGCGCGACATTCTGGCCTTCCCGTGCGATCTGACCCACGTTGACAGCCAGGCTGAATTCAGCCGCAAACTGGGACGCTACTCGCTGGTCAACAACAGCTTCGCCGTACGCGGGCTGACCTGTGAAGCCGGAAGCGCAGGCCAGTTTACCCTGCGCCTGACCGATGCGATTGAGGGCCTGAAGCCAGAGCACGAGCGTCTGCTGGCGCTGGCTGGCGCGCTGAAAAGTCGCTTCCAGGATGAAATTGAACATACTGAAATCACCGCCGACGGCCTGCTGATCACGGCACAGGGCAAAGCGGCTGACTATCTGTCACGCCTCTTCGCCACTCAGCCCTCCCTGCCGCTGAGTGAAGTTCAGCCTGCCTGCGAAATCACCCGCACGTTCGCTTCCGGTGCGATGAGCCACGGTGCGCTGGTTGCTCCGGCACATGAAGCCGTCGCTCACGGCACCAACATGGTTGGCGGCATGAGCAACTGCGGTGAAGGCGGCGAGCACTATTCTCGCCACGGCACGATCCGCGCCTCGCGTATTAAACAGCTGGCGTCCGGTCGTTTTGGCGTCTGGGCGGCCTATCTGGCCGATCCAATGCTGGAAGAGCTGGAAATCAAAATCGGTCAGGGTGCAAAACCGGGTGAAGGCGGTCAGTTGCCTGCGCCGAAGGTAACGGTAGAGATTGCCGCTGCCCGTGGCGGTACGCCGGGCGTGGAGCTGGTTTCACCACCTCCGCACCACGATACCTACTCTATCGAGGATCTGGCACAGCTAATCCACGACTGTAAGGCTGCACGCGTTCGCGTCATCGTGAAGCTGGTTTCGTCTGAAGGGATAGGCACAATCGCTGTCGGCGTGGCGAAAGCCGGTGCCGATGTGATCAACGTTGCGGGTAACACCGGGGGCACCGGCGCAGCATCGGTGACCAGTCTGAAATACACCGGCCGCGTTGCGGAAATCGGTATTGCCGAAGTGCACCAGGCACTCTGCGCCAACGGCCTGCGTGAAAAAGTTCAGCTGCGCTGTTCCGGCGCACAGCAGACCGGCAGCGACGTGGTGAAATCAGCCCTGCTTGGTGGCGACAGCTTTGAATTTGGTACAACGGCGCTGATGATGCTGAAATGCGTGATGGCGAAAAACTGTAACGTGAAATGCCCGGCAGGCCTGACGACCAATGCCGAAGCCTTTGATGGCGATCCTCGCCAGCTGGCACAGTATTTCATCAACGTCGCGCATGAAGTCCGTGAGATGCTGGCGCGTCTGGGCTTACATTCACTGCGTGAAGCGCGCGGACGCTCGGACCTGTTGCATCTGATGGATCACCCACTGGAAGTCGGTAAACTCGATCTGCGTGCCATGCTCACCGTGGTACCGGAAGTGAAGATCGCTAATCCGGTCTATCTGGAAAAAGACTTTGCCCTCGATGACAACTGGGTAGAACTGCTGAACGATGCGCTGGTTGTTCAGGGCAGCACTGATATTCATCTGGGCAATGGCATCACGCTGAACAACCGTAACAAGAGCGTTGGCGGTCAGCTGGCCATTGATATCGAGCGCAGTCTGAACCACACGCTGAGCGCTGAACAGCTGAAAAACATTCCTGCCGCGCTGCTGGACGATCGCGGCCGCCGTTACCTGGCACCGGGTACGGTCAACATCTTCACCTCAGGCTCTGCCGGCCAGTCTTATGGCGTGTTCTGCAACGACGGGATGCAGTTGAAGCATTCCGGTACCTGTAATGACGGCGTGGGTAAAGGTCAGTGCGGCGGCGAAATCATCGTTGTTTCACCGGGTGGCGGATCTGACGATGCTGAAGGCAACGTGCTGATCGGTAACTTCGCACTGTTCGGTGCCACCGGTGGTCGTCTGTTTGTTCAGGGCCAGGCCGGTGACCGCTTCGCGGTACGTAACTCCGGTGCCACCGCGGTGGTGGAAGGCGTCGGTGATTTCTGCTGTGAGTATATGACCAATGGTGCCGTTCTGAACCTCGGCACTTTCGGCAAAGGTTTCGGTAACGGGATGAGCGGCGGCTTCGCCTACCAGTACGATCCCTACGGCTCTCTGGCCAGCCTTGCTGCCGGTGACTCCGTGCTGTTCGGATCCGTCGCCGAAGACAACGAAATGGCCCGCGTGCACAAACAGGCCGTGTTCACCATGCTGAACTGGCACCTGGAAGCAACGAATTCACCTCGCGCCGCCTGGCTGCTGGAGCACTGGGAAACCGAGTGCCAGAACTTCGTCTACGTGATGCCGCGCTCCCTGCTGCTCTATCAGGACAGTGCAGAAATCCTTAAGGCGAAGAGCCGCAAAGATCTGTTGGAAGAGCTGTCTACCGCTCTGGCCGGCCATCAGGTCGCAAAATTCAAGTCTGCCTGGCGTGAAGGTAAGCCGATTGCAAACGGTGCAGTACCGGCCTACGGCGCGACCGATACGCCGGAAATGCTGGTGCTGTTAAATAACTACACCGTGCTCAGTTCCGCTCAGCAGCTGGCGCTCTCCCGCCTGCCGAAAGGCACCGCGGTAGATGATGCCGCCGTGGAGAAGGCAGTACGCAATCTGCTGATGACGGAAGACTTTGCCCTTATCTCGAAGCTGCAGCGCCACGCTCGCGCAGCAATTGAGAATTACAATGACCAGGAGCTGTCCTGCCTGATTGCAGCAAAACGCATGGCGGACTACAAGGCAGCGCTGACTCAGCGTAACATCCGCTCAATGGATAGTCTGGCGACCTACGGCTGGATCATCTACCAGGATGCGAGCAACCGTCAGGTGCTGGGAGGACTGCCTGACTTTGAGGAACTGTTTGCACGTGCCGCGCTGCCGGAGTTAGCCGCTGCGGTGGGCAAACTGGCCTGATAACAGCCTGAATCAACCCGTGTTAACCGGCGCTGTATCCAGCGAGGTACAGCGCCAGCAATGCGGGTTACTGAACATGACGAAACGGGATTGAGTACAGATAACCCATGAAAATTCCTTATATTCCTGAAGATGCGCCGTTTAACGGTGAACAGAAATTCTGGCTGGCAGGCTTCCTCGCCGGGTTACATTCACGTCTGCTGGTGCTGGAAGATAAACCACAGGCGGGAGCAAGCACAGGCGCGGCTGCCACAACTCAGCTGCATATCCTGTTCGGCTCACAAACCGGTAACGCTGAAGCCTTAGCGCAGAGCGCCGCGAAAGCCGCGCGAGCCAAAGGTCTGGTACCGGTGGTTCAGGGGCTGGGCGAAGTGGATATCGACGTTTTCGCTACCATGCGTCACGTCCTGATTATTACCTCCACTTACGGTGAAGGTGAAATGCCGGATAACGCCGAGTTGTTCTGGCAGGCACTGTCTGCCAGCACCGCGCCGCGTCTGGAGCAGATGCATTTTGCTATTCTGGCCATCGGCGACACCGGCTACGACGGTTTCTGCCAGGCGGGCAAATTCTTTGATATGCGCCTTGAGCAGCTCGGCGCGAAACGCGTATGTGACCGCATCGACTGCGATATCGACTACGAAGAGCCAGCCGGTGAATGGATTGCGAGCTCAATGCCGCAGTTCGCCGCCAGCGCAGGCAGCAGCGGCGCCGCTCTGGAGAATCTGCCGGAAGCTCCGGTGATCCCCGGCAGCAATAAAAACAACCCGTATGCCGCAGCCCTGGTCACCAATAAGCGCCTGTCTGGCGAGGCCTCCGGTAAAGACATCCGTCACTTCGAGTTCGATCTGACCGACAGCGGCCTGAAGTATGAAGCCGGAGATGCGCTCGGGGTGATCCCGGTCAACGATCCGGTGCTGGTCGACCTGCTGCTTGCACAGTTAAAGTCCGATTATCAAAGCCCGGTGCCGGGCTTCGACCGCAGCCTGGGCGACCTGCTGACCTATCAGTTCGAAATCTCTGAACCTTCACGCAAGCTGATCGAATGGGTTGGCCAGAACACCACTAACCAGGAGCTGCGCCACGTGCTGCAGCATGATGATAAAGATGCGCTGGGCGTATGGCTGTGGGGCAAAGATACCCTTGACCTGCTGCAGCTGGATCTGACCCGTACGCTGACTACAGCGGAGTTTATCGCGCTGCTGCGTCCGCTTCAGCATCGTGCTTACTCAATTTCCTCCAGCTCGAAGGCGCATCCTAATCAGGTACACCTGACCGTCGCTTCCGTGCGCTATCACAGCGCCGGTCGTCAGCGTAGCGGCGTTTGCTCAACCTATCTGGCAGAGCGCGTTGGCCGGGGCGGCAAACCGGCAATCTTTATTTCGCCTAACAAAGCTTTCCGCGTACCATCAAACGGCAACGCTCCGCTGATCATGATCGGCCCGGGCACCGGTATTGCACCGTTCCGTGCCTTCCTGCAGGAACGCCAGACAACCGGTGCCAGCGGTAAAAACTGGTTGTTCTTCGGCGATCAGCATCAGGAACACGACTTTATTTATCAGGATGAGCTAAACAGCTGGCAGGAAAGTGGCCTGTTGACTCGTCTGGATCTCGCCTTCTCACGCGATCAGTCGAAAAAGATTTACGTGCAGAACCGTATGCTGGAACAGGGAGCTGAGCTGTTTGCCTGGCTGCAGGAAGGGGCTTACTTCTACGTTTGCGGCGATGCTTCACGCATGGCAAAAGACGTTGATAAAGCGCTGTATGAAATCGTTTCTCAGTTTGGCGGCATGTCTGATGAGCGCGCCGCTGACTACATCGATCAGCTGAAGAAAGAGAAGCGCTATCTGCGCGACGTCTATTAATTCTCTTTCGGATGCGGGCCAGCCCGCATCCACCGCTGGTATCCGGCTAAATAAAAACGGGCCCGTTGGCCCGTTTTTTTATGCAGCTTTATCCTGACCTACTTCACAACGCGGAGCGCCGGACGGCCACCGCGTGGGGGTGGATCGTCATCAGGTGAACTGTCGTCGCCTGCGTCATCGGGACGATCGCCGTCTATCACCGACATCAGGGTTTCCGGTGCTTCATCCTGTTCGACGGAAGCATCAAATTCTCCGGAGCCTTCGTAGGCTGGTTCAGGTTCAAACATCGTACCGGCGCCATTCTCACGGGCATAAATCGCCAGCACCGCCGCCAGGGGAACATTGACCTGACGTGGCACCCCACCAAAGCGAGCGTTAAAGCGAACTTCATCGTTGCCCAGCTCCAGGTTGCCGACGGCACGCGGCGCGATATTCAGTACAATCTGGCCATCACGCGCATATTCCAGAGGAACCATCACACCCGGCAGATTGATGTCGACCACAAGGTGCGGGGTGAGCTGGTTCTCAAGCAACCACTCATAGAAAGCGCGCAACAGATAAGGACGACGTGCGGTAAGTTGCGACATTTCCATCGTAATCAGCCCCGCGTTTGCAGTCGCATTTCACGCTCGGCTTCGGTCAAAGAAGCGAGGAATGAATCACGCTCAAAGACGCGAGTCATATAGCCCTTCAGCTCTTTAGAACCGGCACCGTTCAGCTCAATGCCCATCTGCGGCAGACGCCACAGCAGCGGAGCCAGATAGCAGTCAACCAGGCTGAATTCTTCGCTCATAAAGAACGGCGTGCGGGAGAACAGAGGAGCGATAGCCAGCAGTTCTTCACGCAGCTGTTTGCGGGCCGCGTCAGCTTCCTGCGCAGTGCCGTTCTCAACTTTACGCATCAGGCTGTACCAGTCCTGTTCAACGCGATGCATCATCAGACGGCTTTCACCACGCGCAACCGGGTAGACCGGCATCAATGGAGGATGCGGGAAACGCTCATCCAGATATTCCATGATGATACGAGATTCATACAGCGTCAGCTCACGATCAACGAGTGTTGGCACGGTACGGTACGGGTTGAGGTCGATCAGATCCTGGGGCAGATTATCTGTTTCAACCTGCTCGATCTCGACGCTAACACCTTTCTCAGCCAGTACGATACGAACCTGATGGCTAAAAATGTCAGTCGGACCAGAAAACAGCGTCATTACCGAACGTTTGTTGGCAGCGACAGCCATGTAAACCTCCAAGTTTATCCAGAAAATTACTGCGAATAGCCATCCACGCGGCGACTCGTTATTGCCCTTAGCCCGATGATGAACGCTCCAGCCACAGGCGAGAACGACGCGTCATTGTTGACTGGCCAAGCAGGCACAAAGTGACGCATAGTTTACCAGATTTTAGTCAGCTTGTGCGGAGGCGAATGCCGATTTGCAGGGGAAAAGTGTTGCAGCAGGACAACTTTCGCGTTTTTTGCACCAGTAGAAAATAAAAAACCCGGTGCCAGGCACCGGGTTTTTCGATAATTGACGCTGCCGAAGCAGAGTAAATTAACGTTTGGAGAACTGTGGACGACGACGTGCTTTACGCAGACCGACTTTCTTACGTTCAACCTGACGAGCATCACGAGTAACGAAGCCTGCTTTACGCAGTTCGCCACGCAGAGACTCATCGAACTCCATCAGAGCGCGGGTGATACCGTGACGGATCGCACCAGCCTGACCAGAGATACCACCACCTTTAACGGTGATGTACAGATCGAATTTACCAACCATGTCCAGCAGTTCCAGCGGCTGGCGAACTACCATGCGGGCAGTTTCACGACCGAAGTACTGTTCCAGAGAACGCTGGTTGATTACGATGTTACCACTGCCCGGCTTAATAAATACACGAGCGGTAGAGCTTTTGCGGCGACCAGTGCCGTAGTTTTGATTCTCAGCCATTGCCTGTAATCCCGATTAAATGTCAAGAACTTGCGGTTGCTGTGCCGCATGGTTGTGCTCGTTGCCCGCGTAAACTTTCAGCTTACGGTACATAGCACGACCCAGCGGGCCCTTTGGCAGCATGCCTTTAACCGCGATTTCAATCACACGCTCAGGACGGCGAGCAATCATCTCTTCGAAGGTCGCTTGCTTGATACCACCGATGTGGCCGGTGTGATGATAATAGATCTTATCGTTACGCTTGTTACCGGTTACGGCAACTTTCTCAGCGTTCAGAACGATGATGTAATCACCAGTATCTACGTGCGGAGTGTATTCCGCTTTATGCTTACCGCGCAGACGACGAGCAAGTTCAGTCGCTAAACGACCTAAAGTTTTGCCTGTTGCGTCAACAACATACCAGTCACGTTGGACGGTTTCTGGTTTAGCTGTAAAAGTTTTCATCTAAAAGCTTACCCAAATTAAGTTACACGTTGGTGAAATCCCAAACGCTTGAATAAACGGTTGGAGCTCACACGACCATCTTGACCAGTAAGCCCACCCCTTCGGATAGAGTTACTGGAACACAAAGAGTTTTGGGAAAAAAACCTTTGCTGTAACGTGGGGTCGCAAGATTATAGAGAAGTCGCTCATAAAAATCGAACACTTTCTACGATAAAATTGCCATTCCGCCAGGTCCTTTTTTCATCAGGGCAGATGCGGCAACCGCAGGTATTCTTCACTCTGCATTTCCTGCAAGCGGGAAACGCATCGCTGATACTCAAACTTAAGCCGCGTACCCTGATAAATCTCATACAGTGATGTTTCTGCCGAAATCACCAGTTTCACGTGACGCTCGTAAAACTCATCCACCAGCGCCAGAAAACGCCGGGCCTGATCTTCGGTCTTGTAAATCATCACCGGCACATCATACAGCAATACGCTGTGAAAGCGGCGAGATAGCTCAATATAGTCGTGCTGGCTTCGACCCTCGCCGCACAGGGTGAGGAAACTCATCGCTAACACGCCCTCCGCCATACCGAGCGTGGGCAGCTGTCGATGGTTAATTTCCAGCGATTCAGGTGCCCCCCTTGGCTTACCGGCCAGCGCAACAAACATTCGCTCCATCTCTTTTGAGGTGGACTCCCCCAGCGGTGTCATCCACAGATGAGCGGAAGTCAGCGTGCGCAGGCGGTAATCAATACCGGCATCGACGTTCATAATATCGCAGTGCTGCTTGATCATTTCGATAGCCGGAAGAAAACGCGCACGCTGCAAACCGTTACGATAGAGATCGTCCGGTGGAATGTTTGATGTCGCCACCAGGGTAATACCGCGACTGAACAGCGCTTCCATCAGCGTGCCCAGCAGCATCGCATCAGTAATGTCAGAGACAAAAAATTCATCGAAGCACAGCACATCCGTTTCCGCCTTGAAGCGGTCGGCGACGGTTTGAAGCGGATCGCTTTTTCCCTGTAGCTCGGCCAGTTCCTCATGCACGCGCAGCATAAAACGGTGAAAATGCAGACGCTGCTTGCGCTCTCCAGGAATTGCCTGAAAAAACATGTCCATCAGCCAGGTCTTTCCACGCCCGACGCCCCCCCACATATACAGGCCACGTGCCGGCGGTTGGGTGTCAGTTTTCCCTTTGCCTAACAGCTTATTTAATTTGCCAAACAGCCCACCGCTGCGCTGGGTCGGAACGGGACGGGCACCACTCAGCTTCTGCCATATGCCGTCAAGCCGGGTGATGGCTTCGCGCTGTACTTCATCAGGTTGAAACTCGTCGTTTTCCAGCGCCTGTTGATAAAGCGCCAGAGGAGACATCTTTTGCATAATTTATTCACATTCCCTGAAAAATGGCCTTGCCGGGGGGTTGATTGTCGAAAAAAAAGTCGTTCTACACTAAGCGAAGCGGCCACAGGATTCCACTTCCATAACATTAGCGGTTATAGTGGCTAATATTGAATGGAAAGACCCTACGGAACAACGAAGACAAAACGGGAGTTATTATGACCTGGGAATACGCGCTTATTGGGTTAGTTGTTGGGATTATTATCGGCGCGGTAGCAATGCGTTTTGGTAACAGGAAACTGCGAGAGCAGCGCTCGCTGCAGTATGAGCTGGAAAAAAGTAAAGCTGAGCTGTCGGAATACCGTGAAGAATTAACCAACCATTTTGCCCACAGCGCCGAGCTGCTGGACAACATGGCTCGGGATTATCGCCAGCTGTACCAGCATATGGCAAAAGGGTCTAACGATCTGTTACCGAACCTGCCGGGAGAAAAAAATCCCTTTGTTTATCAGCTGACCGAATCAGAAGCCGATAACGATCAGGCTCCGGTACAGATGCCAAGGGACTATCCTGATAGCGCTTCCGGCCTGCTGCGCGGTGAACGCCCGGCAGGAAAGTAAGCCATTCTTATGGGGTGCCTGGCACCCCATTTTGTTGCACATATCGCTGTCAGCCACACCTCAGAGCCTGCATATGCGGGTTATTCATATCACTTCTCCGGTAACGAGAGCGTCGTAGCGATGAAAAAAAAATCATTTCTGTTAAGCGCATTAGCCTTCAGTCTCGGCCTTCATCTTGCTCTGGTTGCCCCTTCAGCCCAGGCATCACTTCCTGCGCAGGTGGAAGGACAACCACTGCCCAGCCTGGCCCCTATGCTGGAAAAAGTGTTACCTGCCGTGGTCAGCGTCTACGTTGAGGGCACGCAGAAGCAAGACCAGCAGATCCCTGAGCAATTGAAACGTTTTCTGGGGCAGGATGGCGAGCAGGATGAAGGCTTACAACAGCCTTTTGAAGGCCTGGCCTCCGGTGTGATCATTGATGCGGCTAAAGGCTACGTGTTAACCAATAATCATGTGGTGAGCGGTGCAAACAAGATTAAAGTGCAGCTTAGCGACGGCCGCGAGTTTGATGCCAAACTGATGGGTGCCGATGAGCAAACCGATGTGGCACTGATTCAGTTGGAAGGTGCCACAAAGCTTACTCAGATCACCATCGCTGACTCGGACCAGCTAAAAGTCGGAGACTTTACCGTTGCGATTGGCAATCCTTTTGGCTTAGGTCAAACGGCGACTTCCGGCATTGTTTCGGCGCTGGGGCGCAGCGGCCTGAACCTGGAAGGGCTGGAAAACTTTATCCAGACCGATGCCGCGATTAACCAAGGCAACTCCGGAGGTGCGCTGGTTAACCTCAACGGCGATCTTATTGGCCTGAATACGGCAATTCTCTCCTCGGCGGGTGGCAATATTGGTATCGGTTTCGCCATCCCAGGCAACATGGCGATGAATCTGGCACAGCAGTTGATTCAGTTTGGCGAGGTCAAACGTGGACAGCTCGGCATTAAAGGCACAGAAATGACCGCTGATATGGCCAAAGCCTTTAATGTTGACGTGCAGCGCGGTGCCTTTGTTAATGAAGTGCTGACCGGTTCAGCAGCAGCGAAAGCGGGGATTAAAGCAGGCGACATTATCACCAGCGTGGACGGCCAACCGGTGAATAATTTTGCCGAACTGCGGGTGAAAATTGGCACCACCGCGCCAGGGCAGGAGGTGAAGGTCGGCCTGCTGCATGAAGGTAAACCGACCACCGTCAGCGTTAAACTGGATAACAGTAGCCAGGGCACCGTGAGTGCAGAACAGCTGGTTCCGGCCCTTCAGGGATCGAGACTTAGCGACGGGGCAGCCGCAGATGGCACCAAAGGCATTAAGGTAGAGAGCGTTGAGAAAGGTACGCCTGCGGCGCTCGCTGGCCTGCAGAAAGATGATGTAATTGTCGGCCTGAACCGCACCCCGGTTCCGAATCTGGCAGAATTGCGTAAGCTGCTGGAAGGCAAGCCTCCGCTGCTGGCACTGAATATCATTCGCGGCAGTGACAGCATCTATTTACTGCTTCAGTAGCCCCTTTGCGGGCACAGGCTACTGTGCCCGCACAACTCATGTTATCCTGCGTTGCGTACATTCATTCACCGCTTAAAGCCATGTTCCCTAAACTTTTACGTTCCGTGATACTCGGCCTGATTGTGGCGGGTATTCTGTTGGTAGCCATACCGGGCCTTAAGGTCGGCGGCGATCTGCTGTCCAAGCCTGGCGACAGCGCCGATCAGGAACCCGTCAGCTACAATGATGCCGTCCGGCGCGCTGCACCGGCAGTGGTCTACGTATATAATCGCAGCGCCAGCAATGCCTCCGATGTCCTCGGTTCCGGGGTCATTATGGATCCCCGCGGCTATATTCTGACCAACAAACACGTTATCAACGATGCGAACCAGATTATCGTTCGTCTGCAGGATGGCCGTTATTTTGAAGCGATGCTGGTAGGTTCAGATTCGCTGACCGACCTCGCCGTGCTGAAAATCACCGCATCTAATCTGCCGGTTATTCCCATCAATCCGAAACGCGTCGCGCACATTGGCGATTTGGTGATGGCCATTGGCAACCCTTATAACATCGGTCAGACGGTCACTCAGGGCATTATTGGCGCTACCGGCCGTGTGGGACTGAGCCCATCGCGCCATCAGGACTTCCTGCAAACGGATGCTTCGATTAACCGAGGAAATTCTGGCGGAGCGCTAATTAACTCGCTGGGCGAGCTGATGGGGATTAACACGCTCTCATTTGATAAAAGCAGCGACGGTGAAACCCCTGAAGGACTGGGCTTTGCGATCCCGACACGCCTGGCCACCAAAATCATGGATAAGCTGATCCGCGACGGGCGAGTGATCCGTGGCTACATCGGAATTACCGGTGAGGAGATCCCACGCTTTACCGGTCAGAATACCCCACTGGAGCACCCACAGGGCATTGTGATAACCGGTATGAACCCTGCCGGGCCAGCGAAGGCTGCTGGCTTACAAATCCACGATGTCATTACGCGAGTGAACAATGCTCCAGCCGTTTCAGCGATGGAGACCATGGATCAGGTTGCCGAAATCCGCCCCGGCACAGTGATCGACGTTGAGATCCTGCGTAATGATAAGAAGATAACAATGCCCGTCACGGTGCAGGAATATCCTGAAGAGAATAAGAGCCAGTAGCGGGTAATGACCTGGCGGTCTCGCCCCGTTGACCAACGGGGCGAGATGCGGATTTACTTCATAAAATCTTCGCCAAGGGCGATATCTTTTTTCAGCGTATCCAGCATGTTATCCAACGACTGCTGTTCGAACGCACTCAGCTTGCCGATTGGACGGCGTTCAGCAATACCCATTTTTCCCAGCAGCAGAGGCTGTGAGAAGAAACGGGCGTATTCGCCGTTACCTTCAACATAGGCATATTCCACAACATCGCTTTCCCCTTTCAGGGCGCGCACCAGTGACAGGCCAAAGCGTGCAGCTGCCTGGCCCATAGAAAGCGTTGCTGAGCCGCCACCGGCCTTGGCTTCAACAACCTCGGTCCCGGCATTCTGAATTCGTTTAGTCAGATCCGCGGCTTCCTGATCGGTAAAGCTGACGCCCTCAATCTGCGACAGCAGAGGCAGAATTGTAACGCCTGAGTGGCCTCCCACCACCGGAACATTCAGCGCGTGAGGTTGCTTACCTTTCAGCTCAGCAACAAAGGTGTTGGCACGAATAACGTCCAGCGTGGTAACACCAAACAGCTTATTTTTGTCATACACGCCGGCCTTTTTTAACACTTCAGCCGCAATGGCCACCGTGGTATTCACCGGGTTAGTAATAATCCCAATCAGTGACTTTGGCGCGGTTTCAGCAACCTGCTGAATAAGATTGCGCACAATCCCCGCATTCACGTTAAACAGGTCGGAACGGTCCATACCGGGTTTACGTGCCACACCGGCAGAAATCAGAACGACATCAGCGCCCTTCAGAGCGGGGGTTGCATCCTCTCCGCTGAAGCCTTGAATTTTAACTGCTGTAGGGATGTGGCTAAGGTCTACCGCAACACCCGGGGTCACGGGGGCGATATCATAGAGAGAGAGTTCTGAACCAGCCGGAAGCTGGGTTTTCAGTAGGAGGGCCAGAGCCTGACCGATACCACCCGCTGCACCGAGAACTGCAACTTTCATCCTAAACTCCTTATTATTTTGAGCATGTTATGCCGGGAAATCCATCTGCTTACGACCTTAGACGACCTGCGGAATAATAACGATAGCGGGTTTGCCGTTTTGCGTGCTTACGCACTAAAAAGCAGCAAATGCTGAAGATATGCCCGCATTACATTCTGTATTGCTGGTCGCCAGTCATTGCAACATGCAGACATCGTGATCCGGCGTACCTTACACCTATAGCACTTATCCAAACAACATCAATTTTATAACAAATTGTTCACTAATTGCGCAGGGTAGTGCACGCCGGTTAAATTTCTTTTCAGTACCAAAATTTGTTAGACTGCGCCCGCCCTTAAAGCTGCAACCTCGCCTGACATTTCGAATTTGAATAAAAATTCATTTAATTGCATAATAATCTATTATCCCGTTTGGGTATCACCCATTAACTCCCTTTTATCGGTAACCTATGCGTAACCCATCAAAGCAAGAAGAACTGATTAAGGCGTTTAAAGCCTTACTGAAAGAAGAAAAATTCAGCTCGCAGGGCGAAATCGTTAATGCGCTGCAGGAGGAAGGTTTCGAGAACATCAATCAGTCAAAAGTCTCGCGGATGCTGACCAAATTCGGCGCGGTTCGCACCCGAAATGCAAAAATGGAGATGGTGTACTGCCTTCCTGCCGAGCTGGGGGTTCCTACCACCACCAGCCCGCTAAAAAACCTGGTGCTTGATGTCGACTTCAATGATGCGTTGGTGGTGATCCATACCAGTCCGGGTGCTGCACAATTAATTGCCCGCCTTCTCGACTCACTGGGTAAGGCCGAAGGTATTCTTGGCACTATAGCCGGGGACGACACCATCTTCATAACCCCTGCCCGCGCTTTCACCGTTAAGCAGCTGCACGATGCCATCCTGGTTCTGTTTGAACAGGAGCTTTAACAGGCACAAGTTATAAGCCCGCTCTCTCCCCCTCTTTACGTTTAACCTCGTAATGACATCTGTTACACGAGGTTATTCCAGGGCTGTTTTGAAACAGCGCCTGTTATCCATCTGGTAAAAATTGCTACGACAGCAGATATGACTGGCTTTTCAATCGGGAAAAGCGGGTCGGCCGGTGACCATTTATTTCAGCAGTGTGATCTTCCACGCATAACAGCACAAACAGTTAAATTGTTCCAGCCTGATGTTTTTACTCGAATTTAACGAGGAAAGCGCAAGTTATAAACAATTCTTATAACCTAAAGTTATTAAAAGCGCACAAAGCCCCAATAAATCCCAAAAAATTATTATTAGCGTGCTATTAATATTTCCCGTTATCAGATCTATACTTGTTTCTGTGATGAGAATCACAGTAACTAAAAAGATAAAAAAGTTGACGAGGAATGAAATTATGAACATTAAAACCACTATTGCTGCTCTAAGCGTACTCTCTGCTCTGTCATTCGGTACTTTTGCCGCAGAATCAGTTAACACCACTCAGGCGCAAAATCTCCAGCCAATCGGTGTAATTAGTGTCAGCGGCATCACTGGTTCACCCATGGATATCCGCCAGGCGCTGGACAAGAAAGCCACGGACAAAGGGGCCAGTGCATACCGTGTTATCGAGAGTTATCAAAACGGTAACTGGCATGCGACCGCTGAGATTTATCAATAAAACCGTTATAGAACGTAATTCAATATCAATACGATAACCCCAAGAATAATAAATGCTTGTTAATCCTTTCGGTTATCGAAGAACATTATCTGGAGTCACTATCATGAAAACTGCATTCACTCTTGCTGCGTTAGGTCTTGCTTCTGTTATTTCATTCGGTGCCAGCGCTGCGCAGCTGGTCACCAACGAACAGGTGGCTCAACAGAATCTCCAGTCTGTGGGCACCGTCAGCGTGAGCGGTATTGACGCTGCGCCAAGTGATATCCGTCAGCAGCTGTCCGATAAAGCCGACCAGCAGGGGGCAACGTCTTATCGCGTGATCGAAGCACACAACGATGGCAACTATCACGCAACGGCGGAACTGTATAAATAAGCTATTGAACCGGATGCCGTACTTCCGGTGAGAATATCGACGACCAGGTCTTTATGCTGTGGCCCGTAGGTTGTTGATTGCAAATGGGAGATTACATATGAAAATGAAAACCACTCTCGCTGCATTAAGTCTTCTGTCTGTCGTCGGTTTTGGCGCTTCTGCAGCCGAACCGGTTAATAGCCATCAGGCAGAGAACTTGCAATCTGCGGGAACAATTACCTTAAGCGGCGTGGCCGGAGTACCATCGGACATTCGCCAGCAGCTGTCACAGAAAGCGGATATGCAGGGTGCCACTGCTTACCGCGTTGTGGAGGCCCGTAATCAGGACAGCTGGCACGTCACCGCTGAAATTTACAAGTAATTCCTCGTCATGGCTATCCGTTGATAGCCCGCTAAGACGAACTTTTTGGCCCCGTTCGCAGGGGCCCTTTTTGAAAGAAGCTATCTCACGTTGAAACAGATTTTGCCTTCAAGCTCCTCTTCCACTTCCTCAAACAGCAGGATCAGCGCACCATAGCGACGCTTCTGACCACTTCCCAGGTTGATGAACTCAATTTCCAGCGGCAACGGCACTTTCGCCGCGATCAGCACATCCCATAAACTGTCGAGATCGCTAATACCGTGCGGCTCAAGTGTAAAGCGTTCGCTGAACTGACGGTAAAAATGTGCACTATCGACAATCACGTTAAAGTCAAAAATCTCTTTTCTCATTAAGGCTGCTCCGCTGAAAAAACTGCCGGGCGGCATACACCGCCCGCCGGGTTACAGTCCGCCAATATGCAGGGCTTTCACCTCAAGAAATTCCTCCAGGCCCAGTACCGACCCTTCTCGCCCCAGGCCGGATTCTTTCACGCCACCAAAGGGAGCCAGCTCGGTTGATACCGCGCATTGATTGATTCCCACCATACCGCTTTCCAGCGCCGCTGATACGCGAAATACCCGCTGTAAATTTTGCGTGTAAAAGTACGCCGCCAGACCAAACTCAGTATCGTTGGCCCGGCGAATCACCTCGTCTTCATTATCGAAACGGAAGCAGGCGGCCACCGGGCCAAAGGTCTCTTCTTTTGCCAGTTTCATCTTTTCACTGGCATCGGCAATGACCGTTGGCTGCCAGAAATTACCGCCGAGTTGATGCCGCGCCCCACCAGCAACGATACGTCCTCCGTTAGCCACGGCATCATCAACGTGTTCTTCGACCTTCTTCAGCGCTGAAGCGTCGATAAGCGGTCCGACGATGACCCCTTCTTCTGTTCCGTTACCGACTTTCAGTTTTTTCACTTCTTCAGCCAGTTGGTTTACGAAGCGGTCATAGATATTGTTGTGAATATAGAAACGATTGACGCTGACGCAAACCTGACCAGCATTGCGGAATTTATTGGCTATTGCCCCCTGTACTGCAGCATCGATATCCGCATCCTCAAACACGATATAAGGTGCATTGCCCCCCAGTTCCATCGACACTTTTTTCATCGTTTCTGCCGCATTGCGCATCAGCAGCTTGCCAACCTGTGTAGAGCCGGTGAAGGAAATTTTTCTCACCTCTTTACTGGCCATAATAGCGTGACTGACAGCCTCAGTATCACCGGCCACGGCATTAAGCACACCGTCGGGCACTCCAGCTTTTTTCGCCAGCGCTAACAGTGCAAAGGCCGACAGAGGGGTGTTGTTGGCGGGTTTGATAATCCCGGTACAGCCCGCAGCCAGCGCCGGGCCGAGTTTACGGGTCAGCATCGCCATCGGGAAATTCCACGGGGTGATAGCCGCCACCACGCCTATTGGCTCACGAGTCGCAAAGATTCGCGTTCCGGGCTGGGCAGGTGGAATAATTTCACCATTAGCGCGCTTGGCCTGTTCGGCAAACCACTGAATAAAGCTGGCGGCATACAGCACCTCTCCCTCAGCTTCTTTGAGTGGTTTGCCCTGCTCTGCGGTCATCAATTGTGCCAGCCAGGTTTTGTTTTCCAGCATCAGCTGATACCAGCGATAAAGAATTTCCGAACGCTGGCTCGCCGTTTTCGCGCGCCAGGCCGGGAAGGCTGCCGCTGCGGCCGCAATGGCCTGTTCAGTTTCGGTCTTGCCCGCCTTAGCCACTTCAGCGATCGTTTCCCCCGTAGCAGGATTCAGAACCGGGAACGTGCTCTCCGTTTGCAGCCACTTTCCCGCAGCCAGGTATCCGGTCTGGAACAGTTCATTATCCTTAAATGATGAGATCGTCATGATTCCTCCTGTGTGAATTGCCGTTATCTGAATCAGTATAGATGGCAAACTCATGCCGTTTTGTGACGGAATGATATCGTCAGGCGGAAAAGTACGAGGTCTGTGCCGGTAGCCTGCACTACCGGCGGCAGGATCAAATCTGAATCAGGGTATTCTGGTATTTTTTCAGCATCTGGGCCAGACGGGCGACCGGCTCAGTCACGCTAGCCGGTGCTTCGTACAACGCCAGCTTTTGCTGGTAAAGATCAAACTCGGCCAGCAGGCGAATGAAGTAGCGCCGCCGCTTCGTATCGCTGCGCGCTGAAATCACCCGATCAGCGGTGTGGCGCAGCTGCTTGTGGAAGTCCGACAGGTCTTCATTTACCGGGATCTCCGCATCACGTAGCCTTTGGTGACCGATAATCAGCGTCAGCGCCAGGCGGAATTTATCAATATCACCCGGAAAAATATTCAGCAACATGAAGAGCTGCTGATAAAGCGCGGGAAGATGGTTTTCACGCCGCCTGGCCGCATTAGTCGTCATGGCTGACACTGCCGCATACATGAACCGGTTGAGCAGCGTTCGACCGATGCGCGCTTTGGAGCTGTCGCGAATAAGCAGAATAACCAGCAGTGCCACAAAGCAGCCGATAGCCTGCCCCAACGCGCCGTCAAGAAACGTGCTGACGTGGAAAGCCATTGGGTTATCCAGCGTCAAAATATTAATCGTCCCGACCAGCGCACCCAGCGTGCCGATCTGACGCCGCTGAATAAAGATACCGGCCACGAATGCCATCACACCGAGGGCGATACACAGCAGCAGCATACTTTGCTGGGTAGCTGGCATAATCACCATGTAGTAGAGTGCGCCAAGCGGGAGAGCGAACAGCATGCCATAAAGAAAATCCTTGGCCATCATCAGCGGATTAGGCATACGCATCGCCAGTGCGGTAATCACCGCCAGCATAATCATCGCCCCGCTGCCCGAGGCCCAGCCGGTCCACAACCAGAAAATCGAGCCCACGGCTGTTGCAACAAAAGTGCGGATCCCGTTAATCAACGCATGACGGGTTTCTGCCGAGCGCATTCTGACCACCGGTTCGGCATTCAGTACCTCTTCTTCGATTCGGCTGATGCTGCTGTTGGTGTGTATTCCCTTCATCAGCAGTAAATAGCGACTCGCCTCTCCTATCCAGCTGCGGATGGTCGCTGGCGTATTTTTGCTGCCGCTGGCAGTAATGATCCGGCGCATGATTTTCAGTCGTTTACGGATATCAGCCGTACTTTCAACCGGTTTTTCAAACAGCATAAGAAACTGAGGTGGGACGTAGTTTTGACGAGAATTCTGGATCAGAAACGTTTCGCAGGCCTGAGTAATGAGCGTCAGCGAAATCGTATTCATTACCGCCATACGACGCTCCACCTTCGGCCATCCGCCTGACTCCATCATCAACAGCGAACGCATCCCCTTCAGCGCAGTGGTACGACGCACCAGACCGGCCCAGGTTTTATCCACTTCATCTTTGTCCGCATGAGCGACACAAAGCTGCATCAGCCTGTACTGTTCCAGCAGCAGCGCATCAGTCTCGCGGTCAATATCCTGCTTGATGGAGCGTGGTGAAAACAGCATATCCGCCAGAATGGCACAGACAATACCAATAATGATTTCGCTACAGCGCTCTACGGCAAACTGGGGCGCCAGCAGCAGGGAGCCGCTTGAATCAACGCTGACGACGATAATCAGTGCGGTATAACCCGCCAGCCCTAAAGCGTAGGAGTTTTCCAGCTTGATAAGCGAGGAAAGCCACACGCACACGCCGGCCCACAGGCAGCACAGCAGCAGCATAAGTAACGGCGCGCGGATAGTCGCTATCATGATGGTCAGTGCAGCAATACAGCCGATAAAGGTACCAACAATACGCAGCATACCGCGATAGCGTAGCGCCCCGGAGAAGGGGTCTCCCCCCGCGGCGAAGGCCGTACCACCTGCAACAATCGCAGCGGTCATCACCGACCAGCGCGGGGTCTCAAGGTTGAATTCAAAGCCAACAACCAGCGCCAGAATAATGGCAAAGGTCAGCTTGACCGGAAATCGTAAACGATACCACTGCATGATTGACTCCACCCTAGCCAAATTCACGCAGGCGATGCAGCATTTTCATCAGCGGTGAAATGTCTTTTTCCTGGCGGTCGTGCTCGCCGGTCACCACAATAGTCGCCGTGGTACCTGACGGATAAAGATTACCCGGCTGTTTATCCAGACGTATACGAACCGGCACGCGCTGCGCCAGACGCACCCACTCCAGATTCGAATCGACGGTCGCCATGCCTTTGCTGTCTACGGTGCTGCTGCTGTTGGTCACCCCGGCGGCGACGCTGTCAACCGATCCAAGAATGATCTGATTGCTGCCCAGTGGCGTGATTTCAACGCGATAGCCCGGACGGATACCGTCCAGCTTGGTTTCTTCCAGGTAGGCGAGCACATAGAACGAATCCTTTTTGACCAGTGCCACCGACGTGGAGCCGCGGGTAATAAACTCACCGGCATAAACATTCAGGTTAGTGATCCACCCGGCCGACGGCGCTTTCACCACTGTACGCTCCAAATCCAGCTTTGCCAGATCGCGCATGGCGGTTGATTTAGCCAGCTGATGTTCGGTGGTCTTATAATCATTGTTAGCCTGATCGATTGCTTCCCGTGACATCGCAGAAACCCCTAACTGATTCCGTCGCGACGCTTCTCGGCGTTTTTCAGCAAGAATAGCCTGGTAGTAAGCAACATCGGCATCCGCTTCTTCCAGTGCCTTTTGGTAGCGCGGCTGATCAATCACAAACAGCACCTGGCCCTTCTCAACCAGCTGATTATCATGCACGCGCACATCGGTGACCAGGCCACTGACATCGGGCGCAATCGCGACCACATCGGCGGTAAATTTAGCATCGCGGGTCCAGGGAGATTCGGTGTAAAACACCCAAACGCGGAAAATCAGAACCACCGCGATCGCCACTAAAATTAGCGTGATGGCGAAACGGGAAATTTTTCTTATTAGTGCTTTCACGATGACCTCAGACGAACAAGCGGGATACAAGGTAGAACAGGCAGCAATACAGGGCTGTGTTAAACAGCGCCGGATGCCAGACGCTGTCATACAATCCGGTCGGCATCAGCAGGCGGCGAACCAGCCAGAACAGCATCAGTGACACAATAATTTCAAAGAATACAGGCGGAAAAGAAAGCCCAAAAACCACGATAACAGGAAGCACACTCATCTCTTATCCTTGTAAAAACAAAACCGGAATTTGAAGAGGCATAACGTTCTCCTGCCTGTTTGAGGGCAGTTTAAAGCTCAGGCTGGTGATGGCCACCGATTTTGGCCAGGTTCACAACCGATACTCACAAGATAATAGCTTATAAAGCGAGCGTTAAAAAAAGACCAGGACTTCAGAACGTTACTCCGGCGCTGCTATAGTAACGTGCATGACTATGAGTTATCTACCAAATGTGATCTAAATCACTTTTAAGCCAGAGTTAATAATGGAAAGACTAAAAGGCATGTCCGTTTTTACCAGGGTCGTTGAGCTGGGTTCATTTACCGCCGCCGCGCAGCAGCTTCAGCTTAGCGTCTCGGCGGTCAGCCAGATAGTGGCCCGGCTGGAAGACGAACTGCAGGTCAAATTGCTTAACCGGAGCACGCGCAGCATCGGGCTGACCGAAGCCGGAAAAATCTATTTTCAGGGCTGCCGGAGAATGCTCAATGAGGTCCAGCAGGTGCATGAACAGCTGTGGGCATTTAACAATACGCTGATCGGTACATTACGTATCGGTAGTTCTTCCACCATGTCGCAAAACCTGTTGGCCCCAATGACCGTGGAGATGCTGAAAGACTATCCCGGCCTGACGATAAACCTGGTCACTGGGATACCCGCTCCCGATCTGATTGCCGATGGCCTGGATTTAGTCTTACGCGTGGGGAAACTTCAGGACTCAGGCCTGTTCTCCAGACGACTGGGGTCGATGCCAATGGTGGTCTGTGCGGCGAAGAGCTATCTGGCGCAGCACGGCACGCCGGAAAATCCTGCCGATATCAGTAACTTTTCCTGGCTTGAATATAGCGTGCGCACCGACAACGACTTTGAACTGACCTCACCGGAAGGACAATCTGTACGGTTATCTCCACAGGGGCGTTTTGCCACCAATGATGCCCAGACGTTGATCCGCTGGCTAAAGGCCGGTACCGGCATTGCCTATGTACCGTTAATGTGGGTGCTTGAAGAGATTAACGCAGGTGAGGTAGAGATCCTGTTTACCCATTATCATTCGATTCCACGCCCGGTCTATGCGCTCTACACGCAAAAAGACAAGCTGCCGCTCAAAGTTCAGGTCTGTATCAACTACCTGATTAGCTATTTCGATAAGGTGGATGAGATCTACCGGGAATTCCGCAAAGTGTAGCACGGGGCAAAAAAACGGGCGGTCGCCTGTGCGATCGCCCGTTGACAACAGATGCGACAAAAAGAGTCCGGCTGTGAGTTAAGCCGTACCGCCTACAGTCAGTTTATCCAGCTTCAACGTTGGCTGACCGACGCCAACCGGCAGGCTCTGACCTTCTTTACCACATACGCCAACGCCCTTATCCAGCGCGAGGTCGTTGCCCACCATCGAAATCTGCTGCATCGCCTCAATACCGGAGCCGATCAGGGTCGCGCCTTTCACTGGCCTGGTCACTTTACCGTTCTCAATCAAATAGGCTTCCGAGGTTGAGAAGACGAACTTGCCGGAGGTGATATCCACCTGACCGCCGCCAAAGTTCGGGGCGTAAAGGCCATATTCAACGCTGGCAATAATGTCTGACGGCGTGGATTGACCGGCCAGCATGTAGGTGTTGGTCATACGCGGCATTGGCAGATGCGCATAGGACTCACGGCGACCGTTACCGGTTGGCTTCACCCCCATCAGTCGCGCGTTAAGCTTGTCCTGCATGTAGCCTTTCAGAACACCTTTTTCAATCAGCACGTTGTACTGACCCGGCACGCCTTCATCGTCAACGGCCAGTGAACCACGCAGCCCCTCAATGGTTCCGTCATCGACGACGGTGCACAGTTCGGACGCCACCAGTTCTCCCATCTGGCCACTAAATACTGAGGTACCACGACGGTTGAAGTCACCTTCCAGACCGTGACCGACCGCTTCATGCAGCAGTACACCAGGCCAGCCAGCGCCCAGAACTACCGGGACCGAACCCGCCGGCGCAGCCACGGCGTTCAGATTAACCAACGCCATACGGACCGCCTCACGCGCCCAGGCATCAGCACGAACTTCACCGGCTTCATTCGCCAGGAAGAACTCATAGCCGTAGCGACCGCCGCCGCCGCTGGCTCCGCGTTCACGCTTACCGTTTTCTTCCACCTGTACGCTTACGGAAAGGCGGACCAGCGGGCGAACGTCCGCCGCCAGCGTACCGTCAGTTGCCGCAACCAGCACCAGCTCATAGACACCCGTCAGACTGGCAGAAACTTCCTGCACGCGCTTATCGGCAGCGCGTGCGGCGCTGTCGACGCGATGCAGAAGGCCGATTTTCTCTTCACGGGTCAGGCTTTGCAGTGGATCGAGCGCAGGATACAGCGGACGATGCAGCACTGCGCCCAGGGTATGTGACTGACCGCTACCCTGCTCACGCACGATGCTTCGCGCCGCTGTCGCGCTCTGATGCAGTGCATTCAGCGTGATCTGATCGGCGTAGGCAAAGCCCGTTTTTTCACCGCTCACCGCCCGTACGCCCACACCCTGATCGATATTGTAGGAACCATCTTTAATGATGCGATCTTCCAGAACCCAGGATTCATGATAGCTGGACTGGAAATAGAGGTCGGCATAGTCCAGCTTGCGCTCGGCGAGCTGGCCGAGAATGGCAAACAGGTCGTTATGACTAATATTGTTGGCAGCCAGTAACTGCTCACTCACCAAATTCAGACTCATGAATTCTCACTTAGTATGGAAGAGCCAGCTGAGACTGGCCCTCAATATTCATTTAGGTTCGCTATGTTTACAGCGTGAGGCAATTCCATAGCCACGTCAAATTCACTTATCGTTGCGCTCTCGCGGTTTACGCATGACCTCATTGATTTCAGGCTTATCAATTGGCCCGCTGATGTGATAACGCAGCACTGAGATTTTGTTCCACAGTGGTCCCAGCACCTTGCTGGCGGCAAACACGGCGGCGCCGACGACCGGGTTAACGGCAAACGCCACGCCAACTCCAACCGTTGTAGAAATTTCCGGTGCCACTACTGCTTCCATATCTATCTGACGTGTGACCAGGTCCATTTTACCCTTCATGGCAATGTCTGCTTCCAGTCCATCCACCAGCAGGTTATCCGTGTGCATCACGCCATTTTCTATCCACGCGGTGCCGTTAATCGAATCAAACCAGAAGCCCTGACCAAAAGTGTCGCTGAAATCAAAGCGCAGCTTGCGGATCAGCGCATCGAAACTGACCAGACGCAGCAGCTGCCCGGCCCGCCCGGTAGAGACGTCGGTAATCTGCCCCGCGCCAAGATGCGATTTCAGCACGCCGCTCAGGGTTTCTTGTGAAGGCTGCCACGGTGAAGAACGCCAGTGTAAATCGTATTCCAGATTGAATGGCGCATCGCGCAGCGGGCTGCTGATGCCAAACCAGTTGGTCGCTTCGTTAATTTTTTTGCCACTCAGCACGCCTTTGAACGAAGTGCGCTGCGCGTCAGGCCGGTTAACCCATTCACCGCTCACCGTCAGGCGCGCGTTACCACTATCGATCAGGCCATTCTCCAGTTTTAGCGTGTCGCCAACCGGAGTAAGAGAAGCCTGCATCCGGCCAAATTTTTGCCCGCGCAGCCAGCACTCGACGCAGTTGAGATTCAACGCGGGCCAGCGGCTGAAATCGACACGGGAGGCCTCACCGGGTAATGGAGCACCGCCGCCCGAATTCTCCCACTGCGGGTTATAGTAGAGGTACTTGAGTTGGGCGCTCCACGGGCCAGCGCGTTTTATCGCCAGTGAACCGTCTACTTCTTTACCCTGCGCCTGTACCGTTGTATCACCAGAGGCTTCCTGACTCAGCGTAAGATTGAGATCCTGCCAACGCTGGCCAGCCAGCTTCAGGGCTGGCGTATGCAGCCGGATATCACCCGGTAACGTGCTGCTTCCTGCTTTTTGGCTTTCCGAACCTGCACCAGCCAGCAGTGCTATCCACGCGCCACCGTCCAGTGGCGGCAGATTCAGCACCATGCCCTGAGCATCAGGCAGCTGGGGGAGACGTTTTACATCGTTTTCCCAGATGCCACGATCGATACGCAGTTCCTTACCCAACAGCCAGCGGCTGTTAAAGCGATGGCTGTTACCCACTGCACCACTGAGATTGAAGCTGGTCAGATTCCCCTTCGCCGTCAGCTTAACCGGCATATTCGCGGGTTTATTAATATCCAGCGGAGAAGGTAAGTGACTGCTTACATTTTTCAGATCGCTGTCAATATCAACCTGATAACTGGCGCCACCACCGTGAGGGAGTGCAATTTGAACTTTACCCTGCCAGGGGAGATTTCCCGCCAGCTGCGATCTTGCCGCCGCCGGTATTGCGGTTATCTCACCCGGATGCCAGTCGGCCTGCAGATTCACGCCAATCTTAAAGTCATTCGCGCCTTCCTGAGTGGTAAAGCTGACCGCCAGCGGCTGGCCAAACCAGCGGGCCTGCATCAGATCGCTTTTCAAATCACCATTTTCGTAGGTGAACCGCCCGGACAGCTGCTCAAAGGTGGTATCAAGCGGTTTAATATGCAGAGAATTGTTTTTAAAGTTAACGTCACCTGTAGCGCGGACCTGCTTGCCATCCAGCGGGATATCAATATGTAAGTTACCACTCACATCTCCGCCGACCTGCAGTTCATCCAGTGCAGCACCCAACGATGCCTTCAACGGGGAGTCGTTAAAATAGTCACGAACCTGGCTACCGCTGCCGCTAATTTCACCATCGATCAGCAGTTTTTCTTCCAGATAATCAGGAATTACCGCCGAGATATTACGCCCCCGCACGTCACCCAGCTTCGTTTCTTCAGCCTTCATCCACAGGCCATTGTTCAGAAAGTCGAGATCGATCGCCAGATTTTCCAGCAGCGGCCAGCCGGGTTCGAATTCGTAGGTGGCTTTTCGCAGTGGCACCGCGACTTCAAACATGCCTTCATTGTGCTTGAACGGGAACTGATGCGGATTGCCGGCAAAGATCAGCGTGGCATTATCCACCTCTCCGCCTTTCAGTGCGCCGCTGAGATAGTTGGTCAGTGAGGTGCCCATCAGCGGCTCCGGAAAGTAGCGCCAGGCATCAGCGGCATTGGTCAGCTTGATGCCAGCCAGAATATCCAGATGTGGCGGTTGCCCCTTCTGCTGCTGATAATGAAAATCACCGCGTGACCAGAGCGAACGAGCCTGTATGTCAAGCTGCTCGCCGGATAATGACACCCCCCCGGCGCTATGCTGCCAGCTTAGTGCGCCGGAGGCCCGGCTGATTTCCAGCGGCGCGCGGAACATATCACCGTAGGGTAAGGTGGCCTGCTGCACGGCAAACGCCAGCTGCCCGTCTGCCACGCTTCCGGAAAGTGAACCGTTCAGATGCGTCATGCCCGGCAACAGCTTCCACTGCTGCCAGCTGAGATTTTGCCAACGGGCCTGGAAACGCGTCAGCTCTGGCTGACCCAGGGGAATATCCGCAGCCAACGATGTGACTGCACCCCGCGGCTGCAGTGCGCGCCAGTTTTCCAGCAGTTCTGGTGACAGTTTGGCAAACAGCGGAATCAGCGGGTCGAGCGAACCTAAGTTCAGATGCGTGGCGCGCACGCGCAGTTCCGCCTGCTTATCGGGTCCCGGCAGCTCGCTGTCTTGCGGCAGCCAGAGCATTGACAGCTGGCCCTTAGGCCACGGATTGTCGTCGGTGATGAAACGCGTCTGGGGTATATTGAGCAGCCAGCCACGATTGAATCGGCTGATATGTGCGGTCAGGTTATCGACGCGTAAGTGATGCGGTTGATCGTCACCTTCCCACTTCGCTCCCCCACGCTTCAGCCAGACATCACCGCCCCAGATGTCACCGTTTTTCACTTCCATCCAGGCGGCAAGGCTGAATTTTGCGCTGTCGAGACTGGTATTATCGCGCATCCACTGCCCCAGCCACGGCTTGACGTCGACGTCATCAGCCTGCATCCAGACGCGGCCGGTATCCAGATAACCGTTGCTGTCACTCAGATCGAGGCGAACCTGCACCATACCATGCTGACCGGTAATGCTGGAGAGGCTGACCAGCCCCTCTGCCCGATGACGATTGATTTCATTAAGCCAGGTGAGCTGAGGGATGGCCAGTTTGGCTCGTTGACCCGACGGGGTAACGAAGCTGGCTTCACTGTCACGCAGATCGAAGTGATCGAACTGCCGCAGAAACAGGTTATTGAGGCGGTCAGCTTTCAGATCGGTTTGACCGCCGCCGGTGAGCGGGGTGTTGGTTACCAGTTTAAGCTGCCAGAAGGTCAGATCGCGAAACTGCCAGCGCAGATGCAGCAGGGACTGCCAGACATCCAGTGCCAGAGTGACACGCTGAATGCTGACGCTGCCACCGTCAGACAGCGCCACCTGAATATCCCGGATTTCCAGACGCGGGCCGAAAGATTCCCAGCTGCCAGCCAGTGAGCTGGCGGTCACCTGGCCGCCGACAGCGGACGAGACGCGTGCCAGCATCGGCTCGCGCCAGGTGTTCATATGCGGCATTACCAGGCGTAAGCCACTAACCAGCAGGGCAATTATCACAACCAACGTTGCGCCAGCCAGTAGCAAAATCCTCGGCAGTTGCCTCACATGCCTCTCCTTGTTTGGTTCCGGGGTAGCCGCTTTTACTCTACATCATTACTACGTCAAACTGTTCCTGCGTATAGAGTGGCTCAATCTGTACTTTAACCTGCTTGCCGACAAAGATTTCCACTTCTGCCAGCGCATGGGATTCATCGCTCTTCAGTGCCTCACCCACCGCAGGAGAAGCGTAAACGAGGAAGCGGTCGGAGTCATAAGCATGATGCACGCGAACGATCTCACGCATGATTTCATAACACACGGTTTCCACCGTTTTCAGGGTGCCGCGCCCTTTACATACCGGGCAGTCCTGGCACAGCACGTGCTCGATACTTTCGCGGGTACGCTTACGGGTCATTTCCACCAGGCCAAGCTGTGAGAAGCCGTTAATACCGGTCTTCACCCGGTCTTTGCTCAGCGCCTGCTCAAGCGAGTGCAGAACCCGGCGACGGTGGTCTTCATTAGACATATCGATGAAGTCGATGATAATGATGCCGCCGAGATTACGCAGCCGCAGCTGGCGGGCTATGGCCTGCGTGGCTTCGATATTGGTATTGAAGATGGTCTCTTCAAGATTACGGTGTCCGACAAACGCACCGGTATTAATATCGATGGTGGTCATCGCTTCAGTCTGGTCGATAATCAAATAGCCACCGGATTTCAGCTCAACTTTACGATCCAGCGAACGCTGGATTTCGTTTTCCACATCGAACAGGTCGAAAATTGGCTGTTTGCCGGTATACAGCTCCAGCTTTGCGGTCATTTCCGGGATATATTCGCCCGTAAATTCAACCAGATGTTCAAAGGTCTGCCGCGAGTCAATGCGAATGCGGTCAAGCGCGGCACCGGCAAAATCACGCAGAATGCGCTGCGAAAGCGCAACTTCACCGTACAGACGATAGCGGGTTTGATTACGTTTCTTACGCTCAATCACCTTGGTCCACAGGCGCTTAAGAAATGCCGCATCCGAGGCCAGTTCTTCTTCACCCACGCCTTCCGCAGCGGTGCGAATGATATAACCACCCAGCTCATCGCAGTAGCTGGAAACCACCTTCTTCAGGCGATCGCGTTCAGCTTCACTGTCAATGCGCTGTGAAACGCCAACGTGGGAGGCGCCCGGCATAAACACCAGATAGCGAGATGGCAGTGTAATATCAGTGGTCAGACGCGCACCTTTGGTTCCCAGCGGATCTTTCACCACCTGTACCATCAGATCCTGTCCCTGACGAACCAATTCGGAGATATCCCTTACCGAGAAGTTTTTCTGCTCATCACCCGCAACGCATTCTGTATGCGGCATGATATCGGATGCGTGAAGGAAGGCCGCTTTCTCCAGTCCAATATCAACAAACGCTGCCTGCATACCGGGCAGTACCCGGCTGACGCGGCCTTTGTAAATATTACCGACGATGCCACGCCGTGCTTCACGCTCAATATGAATTTCCTGCAAAATGCCACCGTCAATGTAAGCAACGCGGGTTTCCGACGGCGTAATATTAACCAGCAGTTCAGCTGTCATCTTGTCCTCTCACTTCACGCAGCGCCAGAAAGTTGCTGAACAGCTCTGCTGTTTCAACCAGAGGCAATCCCACCACTGCGTAATAACTTCCGTTAATTTTTCTGACAAAGTTTCCACCCAGTCCCTGAATACCATACGCACCGGCTTTGTCCATCGGTTCACCGCTGGCTATGTAGTTACTGATATCATCTGGTGTCAGTGAGCGAAATGTCACATCGGTGACAACGAGGCAATCAAGCGCCCGCTGCCTGTCAGCAAACGCAACGGCGGTCATTACCTGATGGGTCTGACCGGAGAGCTTTGCCAGCATCTCGGCAGCAGTACTGGCATCGGCTGGTTTTTCCAGCACTTCATTATGTAATACGACAATGGTATCTGCACCCAGTACGGGAAGATCCAGACTGGCTACAGCCACGCCAGCCCGTGCTTTTTCCAGCGCCAGCCGACGAACGTAGTGTTCGGCCTGTTCGCCGTGGCCACGCTGCTCCTCTACCTCAGTAGAAAGACGTTCAAATGACAAACCAAGCTGAGTCAGTAGCTCACGACGACGTGGAGAACCCGAAGCCAGATACAGGGATACCATAATTGTCCTTTATTGCACGGCAAACTGGCGACGAATTTTTCTCATCAATAAGAACAGCCAGGGCCAGAGAATACCGTCAATGACGCTGCTCCAGAAAATTTCTGGCCTGAATGAAACGTTGATGACCAGGAATTCGGCCCAGAAGACAATCACATCCATCGCCAGCGACAGCACCATGACCATCAGTGCCTGTTGCCAAAGCGCCAGATTGCGAAACAGCTGGAACTTAAATGCCACCAGATAAGCGATAATACTCAATGCCAGCGCGCGCACGCCCAGCGTTGAGCCCGAGATGAGGTCCATTATAGATCCCATCACAAATCCCGTGCCGACATTTACCCGATGCGGCAGTGCCAGCACCCAATAAATTAAAATCAGCAACAGCCATGATGGCCGGAACATATAAATCTGTTCCGGCCAGGGCATAATTTGCAACACCAATGCGACGAGGAATGAGAGCCAGATGACCCAGCGGCCATGGCTGCGGTAGCGACTCAAGGCTGACCTCCGCGCACGGGTGACTGACGGCGAATCTGCGCAGCTTCAGCTGAGGCGGATCCCGTTACCGCAGCCGTACCTGGCGCAGAACTCCCATTTTCACTGGCAGCAGACGGCGCCGGTGGCCCCATCTCGCTCACCGGCGGCAGCACCTGAGGCATCATCTGCATCAGACGCTCATTGGCCACGCGGTGAACTTCATCCGGCGCCATTGGCATGGTGCCGTTGCGATCCGCGCCCCACAGCAGCAGCAGATAGCGCAGACGCTGCAGTCCGGCGGTCGGGCGCGCCTGAATCACCGTGTAAGCACGTTGCGTATCCACTTTCACCGATGACACGACGCCAACCGGATAACCTTCAGGGAAGCGCCCACCGAGGCCCGACGTCACCAGGACATCGCCAACCCGAATATCGGTATTCCCCGGCAAATGCTCAAGCTGCAAATCTTCCGTGCAGCCATTGCCTGCCGCGATCACGCGGATATCGTTGCGCAGCACCTGGATTGGCAATGCATGTGAGGCATCACAGATCAGCAGCACGCGGCTGGTGATTTTACCAACGGCAACAACCTGTCCGACTACGCCTTTATCGCTGATAACCGGCTGACCTTCGTAAACACCGTTTATGCTGCCTTTATCAATGACCACCTGGTCGGTATAGGGATCGCTACCGGTGGAGATGACCTGGGTCACCATTTTGTGTTCATCCTGACGCAGCGGTGAACCCAGCAGCTCGCGCAGGCGAGCGTTTTCCTGCTTGAATTGACCCAGCATCAACAATTCGCTGTTTTTGAGGATCAGCTCACGACGTAAGGCTTTATTTTCAAGCTCAAGCTGCTGGCGGGAGGCCAATGTTTCAGAAACATCGTCCAGAATTTGACGCGGCCCATTGGCCAGAAAGTAGAATGGACTAACGGCGGTATCCATATAGGTACGTATTTGGGTAAAAGCCCCCATACGACTATCGGCAACAATCACGCCTATTGCCACAATAACCGCTAAAAATAAGCGTAACTGCAGGGAAGGCCCCCTGCTGAACATTGGCTTCATAAAATCGGCGTTTTCCTCGACAACATGAAAAAGGAGTGCGGGCAGCGTCCCGTCACTCCCTTCAGGCAAATTATTCTTCGCTGAACAAATCGCCGCCGTGCATGTCAATCATTTCCAACGCTTTACCACCACCGCGAGCTACGCAGGTCAGCGGATCTTCTGCAACGACGACCGGAATGCCGGTCTCTTCCATTAGCAGGCGGTCCAGGTTGCGCAGCAGCGCACCACCACCGGTCAATACCATGCCGCGTTCGGAGATGTCAGAAGCCAGCTCTGGTGGACACTGTTCCAGAGCAACCATGACGGCGCTCACGATACCGGTCAATGGCTCCTGCAACGCTTCCAGGATTTCGTTCGAGTTCAGGGTGAAACCACGCGGAACCCCTTCAGCCAGGTTACGGCCACGCACTTCCATTTCGTGCACTTCATCACCCGGATAGGCCGAGCCAATGCCATGCTTGATACGTTCCGCGGTCGCCTCACCGATCAGCGAGCCGTAGTTACGACGCACATAATTGATGATGGCTTCATCGAAGCGGTCACCACCAATGCGGACGGAAGAAGAATAAACCACCCCGTTAAGGGAAATCACGGCAACTTCTGTTGTCCCCCCACCGATATCAACAACCATCGAACCGGTTGCTTCAGACACCGGCAGGCCTGCACCGATTGCCGCCGCCATAGGTTCCTCAATCAGGAACACTTCACGCGCGCCTGCCCCCTGGGCAGATTCACGGATAGCACGGCGCTCAACCTGCGTTGCCCCAACCGGCACACACACCAGCACGCGCGGACTTGGGCGCATAAAGCTGTTGCTGTGTACCTGTTTAATAAAGTGTTGCAGCATCTTTTCAGTCACGAAAAAGTCAGCGATAACACCGTCTTTCATTGGACGAATAGCTGCGATATTGCCAGGCGTACGCCCCAGCATCTGTTTGGCATCGTGACCGACTGCCGCCACGCTCTTAGGAGAACCGGCACGATCCTGACGAATAGCAACGACGGAAGGCTCATTAAGAACAATGCCCTGTCCTTTCACGTAGATCAGGGTATTGGCTGTACCCAGGTCGATGGACAAGTCGTTGGAAAACATGCCACGAAATTTTTTAAACATACTAAAGGATAATCCTGCAAGCTGGGGGCGGAAAATAAAATCCGCTTACTTTACCAACCACACGAAGCAGCGACAAGGCGCAAAAACGTTCTACTTCGGTGAAAAATCATGCTATCTCGCACCGGTGTCACAACCTTCAGCAGCTTCCTTTGCGAAAAATGCTGACAACGTGGCATCCTGCCTGGGGTTTAGACGCAAATAGCGGACATAACATACATAATATTTAACATTTTAGTTTCGCTTCGGCTGGCAAGGTAGCCGCTTCGAACCACACCGCGCGGCTATTCTACGTGAAAAACCTGCTTACGGCAGGCTAAACTCGATATCTTTGCGAATATTTTTTCACGTTGCTGTTGACCGGCTGCGAGGACGCAAAAAAGTCCCCCTGACCACCGGTAACACCCAGCTCAACCAGAGTTTGCCACTCCTCTTTAAAACGCACGCCGGCGGCAAAAACCCGGGTTGATGTATGCTTGCAGCTCTCAATCAGACTTTGTACAAACAGCTGGTTTTCCGTACGCCGCTCAATATTCCGCACCAGCCCCGGATGCAGCTTGATCAGCTCCACCTGAAACTGCCGTATATAAGCGGTGCTCACCACCGTCAACCCTGCCTGATTGATGGCCACGCGGCAGCCGAAACCATAAATCAAACGAAACACCGGATCTAACCGGTTGAAGTGTTGACACACATCCGCTTCTGCAAGTTCAAATAAAATACGTTTTCTTTGTGATTTAGTGCATTGAAGCAGGCTGTCGCGCAGCCAGTTGAGGAAACTACGCTGTAGTAAGGAGTCCAGCGTCAGGGGAATCGCCAGCGTTTCTTCAGGCCATAATTCGACCAGCGTCAGGATCCGCGTCACCATCTGACGGTCATAGCGTTCCGCCAGTCCAAGCTGCAACGCCAGAGGCAAATATTCTGCGGCCAGCAGCTCTTTTTCGCCGTCAAAAATGCGTGGCATCATCTCACGATGATGGACCTTACCTTCGCTGGTCACCGCCGGTTTCTGATAAAGACGGGGACCGCCACGGTTAACGGTATTCTCCAGCAGCGTGCGCCATTTTACGCTACCACGTCCCAGTTCCTGGAGCGCGCCTTCACCCACCGACCAGCTGTTCCCCCCCTGCAGTGCTGCCTGGCGGGTTGCCAGCTCCGCGTTTTCCATGACCTGCAGCGTGGTCTGCCCGCTGCGCCAGCCACTGATCCCGATATGGATCATATCTTCACGATCCAGCATGCGGGTGGGAGGTAGCGTATCAACGGCCTTGATCAACTGTGATGCAATGCCATCCGCATCTTTAACGCTGCGGTGTGGCAGCAACACGGCAAAGTCGCTGCGAAAGTAACGTGCCAGCAGCGCACCGGGATAGCGTAAAACAAAGGTCGACAGCAGATTAACCAGGGCGAACAGATAGTCCTGAACCTCGCTATGTCCCCATCGTTCACGCAGCGTGTCAAAATCCGGCAGGCGGATCATCATTACCATACCATGGGTGCCCACCGCTTCGGGATCTTCCAGCAACGTGGTCAGTTGATTGTCAAAGAACAGACGATTATTGAGTCCCGTACGCGGATCCTGGGCGGCAAAAGTACGAATCAGCGTATCGACCCGAAAATGCTGCTCACCGGCCTCTTTCAGATCGGCCAGCAGCAGGTCAATTGCGCTGCTGGCTTTTGCTGGCCATTCATGTACCGATCCCGGTCGTACGCTGGCGCGCTCGCCGCGGATTACCGCTTCGGCACGTACCTCCAGCTTCTCCAGTCCTTTCAGCTGTCGGTAAAGCCAGCGATGGGCCTGTGCCAGTAAAAATGCCATGATTGCGACAACCGCCACGATAGCCAGCAGCGTTGAGGCACCCATCATCGAGCTGAACCAGGTTTTGATCGGATCGATCCGCATAATGCGCAGGGTTAAATGAGGATGCTGGCGAAGATGAATATCGGTCTGGCGAAAGCGGTTTGGTCCATCATCCCGCAGCGACTGCTGATGCCGGGTAACCTGCAGCAACGTGCTGCTGCCATCGTTAAGCTCGACGCGCTCGATCTGCAAGGGGTTCATGACCTGATAGAGCCAGGAAGAAATTTCCTGCGGAGATTGGGTAGATAAAGCGGTATCGACATCATCAGCCATACGCTCAATCCGAAACTCTGCTTTCTGGCTGCTCACATAAAAGAAGCTGAGTACGCAGCCCGCCAGCATTAGCAACATCCCTAATGTACAGAGCAGCGTGATAATCGCAGAAAGTTTGGTGGTTAATCGCATCCTTGTGCCCATTCAACTGCGGTGACAGATACGCCATTAACGGTATTAAATGCACGTAGATTAATGGCAGGTGGATATCAGGCACCCTCGCCTGAGTAACACGGAATGGAAAAATACCACAACCCGGATAACCTTTGCTTGTCTGGTGTCAGATAATCAGAGTTTTCTGCGAGTATAGCCGTCCGGGGTACTTTTTTCATTGAACAACCGATTTCAGGAGATTCGTATGCAGGCACTGGTTCTTGAACAGGCAGACGGCAAAACGCTGGCCACCCTTCAGCAGGTCGACAGCCGTCGTCTACCACCGGGTGAAGTGACCGTCGATATTGAGTGGTCAGGGATTAACTATAAAGACGCGCTGGCCATTACCGGTAAGGGAAAGATTGTCCGCCAGTTTCCAATGATTCCCGGTATTGATTTCGCTGGAAAAGTCCGTACCAGCAGCGATCCCCGCTTTCATACCGGCCAGTCGGTGGTGCTCACCGGCTGGGGCGTTGGCGAGAATCACTGGGGCGGGCTGGCAGAACAGGCGCGAGTAGAAGCGGACTGGCTGGTTGCACTCCCTGAAGGCCTGGAGGCACGTCAGGCAATGATTATTGGTACCGCCGGGTTGACCGCCATGCTTTGTGTAATGGCGCTGGAAGAAGGTGGCGTGACGCCGGAAAGCGGCGAGGTGCTGGTCACTGCGGCCAGTGGCGGCGTAGGCAGCACGGCCATCACGCTGCTGCACGCGCTGGGTTATCGGGTCACTGCCGTCAGTGGCCGCGCGTCCACCTGCGACTATTTACGCCAGTTGGGCGCACAACACATTTTACCGCGCAGCGCATTTTGCGATGCTTCCCGTCCACTGGAGAAACAGCGCTGGGCCGGCGCGATCGATGCCGCTGGTGGTCAGGTGCTGGCCAGCGTACTGGCGCAAACCGCATGGGGCGGCGTCGTTGCCGCCTGCGGCCTGGCCGGCGGCTTCGATCTGCCCACCAGCGTGATGCCGTTTATTTTGCGTAACGTCCGTCTGCAGGGCGTTGATTCCGTGATGAGCCCGACAGCACGCCGCATTGCCGCCTGGAAACGCCTGGTAAAAGTGCTGCCAGCCTCGTTTTATCAGCAGGTCACGCGCGAAATCTCGCTGTCACAGGCCGCGGAGGCCGCTGAAAAGTTGTTAGATAATCAGATAACTGGCCGGACGCTGGTACGGATTCGTTGATTCCTTCGCCCCGGTTTGCTCGCCGGGGCAGGTTACCCACCAATTCTCTATTTTTCTGCAAACCCTCGCTGAAACTTCTTATCCAGGCCATGCTCTAATCTTCACAGGTTCTAGCGAGAATGCCCCATGAAAATCATAGATAAACTGTCCGAAAAAGACATCACGCCGGAAAGCGTATTTCATACCCGTCGCCGAACGCTGTTAAAAACCTTAGGGATCAGCGCCGCAGCTCTCACCCTGCCCGTTGCAGCCAGAGCCGATTTGCTTTCGTGGTTTAAAGGCAACGATCGTCCCAAGGCGCCGCCGGGAAAGCCGCTGGAATTCAGTCAACCCGCGCAGTATCAGGCGGATCTGCCACTCACTCCGGAAGATAAAGTCACAGGCTACAATAACTTCTACGAGTTCGGGCTGGATAAGGCCGATCCCGCTGCCAATGCGGGCACGCTGAAAACCAACGACTGGAAAATCACCATCGACGGCGAAGTGGCAAAACCTCTGACTTTAGATATGGATGATATCTTTAGGCGCTTTCCACTGGAGCAGCGAATTTATCGCATGCGTTGCGTGGAGGCCTGGTCAATGGTGGTGCCGTGGATCGGTTTCGAGCTCGGTAAATTACTGAAGTTCGCGGAACCCACCAGCAATGCCCGCTATGTCGCCTTCCAGACGGTTTATGCTCCGGACGAAATGCCGGGTCAGCAGGATCGCTTTATCGGCGGCGGGCTGGATTATCCCTACGTGGAAGGATTACGGCTGGATGAAGCCATGCACCCACTCACCCTGCTGACCACCGGCGTCTATGGCAAAGCCCTGCCGCCGCAAAACGGTGCGCCGATTCGCCTGACCGTACCGTGGAAATACGGCTTTAAGGGCATTAAATCGATAGTCAAAATCAGCCTGGTCAGAGATATGCCGCCTACGACCTGGAACCTGTTGGCCCCCAATGAATACGGTTTTTATGCCAACGTGAATCCGCACGTTGATCATCCGCGCTGGTCGCAGGCCACCGAACGCGTGATTGGTTCAGGCGGTATTCTTGATGTTAAGCGCCAGCCTACGCTGCTGTATAACGGCTATGCAGAACAGGTGGCTTCGCTCTACCGTGGCCTTGATTTACGGAAAAATTTTTAAATGATACGCCTGAATGCTAAACAAATTACCATCCTGAAGGTTCTGCTACATCTTGCGGGTTTTCTGCCGCTGCTGTGGCTGCTGTTTGCCCTGAATCAGGGCGGGTTCAGTGCCGATCCGGCGAAGGATATTCAGCATTTTACCGGCAGAATGGCGTTGAAATTTTTGCTGGCCAGTCTGGCCGTAACGCCGCTGGCCCGCTACGGCAAACAACCCTTGCTGATCCGCGTGCGCCGCCTGCTGGGCCTGTGGTGTTTCGCCTGGGCTACCCTGCATCTGCTCAGCTATTCGCTGTTGGAACTCGGTATTAACAATCTTGGCCTGCTGGGTTCGGAGCTGATTTCCCGCCCGTATCTGACGCTGGGAATGATCAGCTGGGTTATCCTGCTGCTGCTGGCCGCTACATCCTTTCAGAAAGCCCAGCGCCGACTGGGAAAACGCTGGCAAACGCTGCACTACACTGTCTATCTGGTAGCCATACTGGCGCCTGTTCACTACCTCTGGTCGGTGAAGGTGCTTTCACCACAGCCGTGGATTTATGCGCTGGTTGCTGCGATCCTGCTGGCATTTCGCTATAAAACCTTCCGCAAGTGGTGGCCTAAGTGACGAGTTCATGCCCGCAGATGGCCTGTTCTTTTGGCATCAAAGGGGCAGTTTTCGGCGTGTTTCTCTCAGGGCGATGAATTATCTTCGCTGATAAGACCAGTATTTAGCTGCTAATTGCGTTGATATCGTTATAATGCCCGGCTTCATTCGCCAGCCAGCATCAATTTTCACCTGAATGAGGTGACAAACCGGCTTTGGCGATGTATTTTGTGCGATGCCTCAATTATCGCAGGAGATAGCAGCAAGATGACGGATAAGTTTCATGTACTTCTTTTGAACGGTCCCAACCTTAATCTGCTGGGTACGCGTGAGCCGGAAAAATATGGCCACACGACGCTGGGCGAGATTGTCAGCGATCTGACGGCACAGGCCGCAGCACTGAATGTCGCTCTGAGCCATCTCCAGTCCAATGCGGAACATGCGTTGATTGATCGCATACATGAGGCAAAAGGCAATGTGGATTACATCGTCATTAATCCGGCGGCATTCACTCATACCAGCGTAGCACTGCGTGATGCGCTGCTGGCAGTCAGTATCCCGTTTATCGAAGTGCATCTGTCAAATGTGCATGCCCGCGAGCCTTTTCGCCATCATTCATATCTATCTGATATTTCTGCCGGCGTGATCTGTGGACTTGGCGTCGACGGTTATTCCTGGGCTTTACAGACAGCGGTAAAACGCCTGTCATCATCTAATTAAACAGAGTACGGAACCACACTTATGGATATTCGTAAGATTAAAAAACTGATCGAACTGGTTGAAGAATCAGGTATCGCTGAACTGGAAATCTCTGAAGGTGAAGAGTCAGTTCGCATCAGCCGTTCTCCGGCTAACGCTGGTTATCCAATGATGCAGCAGGCTTACGCTGCACCTATGATGCAGCAGCCTCAGCCAGCTCTGGCCGCCGCCGTTGCGCCTGCCAGCGCACCGGCGATGGAAGCACCAGCGGCAGCTGAGATCAGTGGCCACATCGTGCGCTCTCCAATGGTTGGTACGTTCTATCGTACCCCAAGCCCGGATGCAAAAGCCTTTATTGAAGTTGGCCAGAAAGTTAATGCTGGCGACACTCTGTGCATCGTTGAAGCGATGAAAATGATGAACCAGATCGAAGCCGATAAATCCGGCGTAGTAAAAGCGATCCTGGTCGAAAGCGGTCAGCCAGTTGAATTTGACGAGCCGCTGGTAGTCATCGAATAACGAGGCGAACCATGCTTGATAAAATTGTAATTGCAAACCGTGGTGAGATTGCGCTGCGTATCCTGCGTGCCTGTAAAGAGCTGGGCATCAAAACCGTTGCGGTGCACTCCACTGCGGATCGCGACCTGAAGCACGTACTGCTGGCAGACGAAACCGTCTGTATTGGCCCGGCTCAGTCGGTAAAAAGCTATCTGAATATTCCGGCGCTGATCTCTGCGGCGGAAATCACCGGCGCGGTAGCTATCCACCCAGGCTACGGCTTCCTGTCAGAGAACGCTGACTTCGCCGAGCAGGTTGAACGCTCTGGCTTTATCTTTATCGGGCCAAAAGCCGACACCATTCGCCTGATGGGCGATAAAGTGTCAGCCATCACCGCGATGAAAAAAGCCGGTGTGCCTACCGTACCCGGTTCTGACGGTCCACTGACCGAGGACATGGATAAAAACCGTGCCTTTGCGAAACGCATTGGCTATCCGGTAATCATCAAGGCTTCGGGCGGCGGCGGCGGTCGCGGTATGCGCGTTGTGCGCAGCGACAAAGATCTGGAACAATCCATCAACATGACGAAAGCGGAAGCCAAAGCGGCTTTCAACAACGACATGGTGTACATGGAGAAATACCTGGAGAATCCGCGCCACATCGAAATTCAGGTACTGGCCGATGGTCAGGGCAACGCCATTTATCTGGCCGAGCGCGACTGTTCAATGCAGCGTCGCCACCAGAAAGTGGTGGAAGAAGCGCCAGCGCCAGGCATTACCGAAGAGCTGCGTCGTTATATCGGCGAGCGCTGTTCTAAAGCCTGTGTGGATATTGGCTATCGCGGTGCGGGTACTTTCGAGTTCCTGTTCGAAAACGGTGAGTTCTACTTTATTGAAATGAACACCCGTATTCAGGTTGAGCACCCGGTTACCGAGATGATTACCGGCGTAGACCTGATTAAAGAGCAGCTGCGTATCGCTGCCGGTCAGCCGCTGTCAATCAAACAGGAAGAAGTGATCGTTCGTGGCCATGCGGTAGAGTGCCGTATCAATGCCGAAGATTCGAGCACCTTCCTGCCGAGCCCGGGTAAGATCACCCGCTTCCATGCGCCGGGTGGTTTTGGCGTGCGTTGGGAATCGCATATCTACGCCGGTTACAGCGTGCCACCGTACTATGATTCGATGATTGGCAAGCTCATCACCTACGGTGAAACCCGTGATGTGGCTATCTCCCGCATGAAAAATGCGCTGGCGGAGCTGATTATCGACGGTATCAAAACCAACATCGAACTGCAGATGAAAATCATGTCAGACGAGAACTTCCAGCATGGTGGCACCAACATCCACTATCTGGAGAAGAAACTCGGCCTGCAAGAGAAGTAATCCTGCCTGCTCGTGGGCCTGCATCGTCAGGCCCATTCTCCTTCCCCGTAAGTCACTTCGAAAGGTATTGCCGGGTCATGAGCTTTAACGCTGCTATCCCTGCATGAAAGAACCTTTGCCGTCACTCTGAGGAGATACGGATGGATACGCGTTTTCTACAGGCAAATAAAGAAGCACGCTGGTCGTTCTGGTTGGCGGTAGCTTATCTTGCCTGCTGGGTGCTGACTGCCTGGCTGTGGGACGACAGGCCCGGCATAACAGGATTACCACACTGGTTTGAACTCTCCTGCCTGCTGGTGCCCGGCCTGTTTATATTTCTTTGCTGGCTGATGGTTCGCGTGATTTTTCGCGATATCCCCCTGGAGCATGATAGTGAAGCTTGAGATCATTTTACCGCTGATTGGCTACTTGCTGCTGGTTGCCGGTCTGTCGGTATTTGCTGTGCGCAAGCGCCGCGAAGGAAGCTTCCTGACCGAGTATTTCCTCGGTAGCCGTTCGATGGGCGGCTTTGTACTGGCGATGACCCTGACCACGACCTATATCAGCGCCAGTTCGTTTATCGGTGGCCCCGGTGCCGCCTATAAGTACGGCTTAGGCTGGGTGCTGTTGTCAATGGTGCAGGTCCCCGCCGTCTGGCTGGCGTTAGGCGTACTGGGGAAAAAATTTGCCATTCTTGCCCGTCGCTATAACGCCGTTACGCTCAACGATATGCTCTATGCACGCTACCGCAGCCCGCTGCTGGTCTGGCTGGCAAGCCTCAGTCTGCTGGTTGCCTTTATTGGTGCAATGACGGTGCAGTTTATCGGCGGCGCACGGCTGCTGGAGACGGCCGCGGGTATTCCTTACGATACCGGGCTGCTGATTTTCGGTGGCAGCATTGCGCTTTATACCGCCTTTGGTGGCTTCCGCGCCAGCGTTCTTAACGATGCCATGCAGGGTCTGGTCATGCTGCTGGGAACGTTTCTGTTGCTTTTCGCTGTGATCCACGCGGCAGGCGGCATGCACAGCGCCGTTGCCCGGCTTGAAGAGATTGATCCACGGCTGATTACCCCCTCCGGTGTGGATAACATGCTGACGCCGACTTTCCTCGCCTCTTTTTCGGTGCTGGTTTGCTTTGGGGTGATTGGACTGCCGCATACCGCCGTGCGCTGTATCTCCTATAAAGACAGCAAGGCGGTTCACAGGGGGATCGTCCTCGGCACCATCGTGGTCGCCGTGCTGATGCTCGGTATGCATCTGGCCGGTGCCCTGGGTCGCGCCGTGTTGCCGGATCTGGCAATCCCCGATCGGGTGATCCCAACGCTGATGATCCAGGTACTGCCGCCGCTGGCGGCGGGGATTTTTCTTGCCGCGCCCATGGCGGCGATCATGTCAACGATCAATGCCCAGCTGCTACAATCATCGGCAACGATCGTGAAAGATCTCTACCTGCGTGCACGGCCTGAGCACATGGCGAACGAGCGCCTGCTGAAACGCTTTTCCAGCCTGGTGACGCTGGTGCTGGGCCTGCTGCTGCTGCTGGCGGCTTGGAACCCACCCGATATGATTATCTGGCTGAATCTGCTGGCCTTCGGAGGGCTTGAAGCCGTTTTCCTCTGGCCGCTGGTGCTGGGACTGTACTGGGAAAAGGCGAATGCCGCTGGCGCACTGAGCAGTATGATCACCGGTGCCGCATGCTACACACTGCTGGCCAGCCTGCAGATTGAACCGATGGGTTTTCACCCCATTGTCCCCGCGCTGCTGCTCAGCCTGCTGGCCTTTATTACCGGTAACCATTTTGGTCACTCTGCCGTTGAAGCGCAGAAGACCTCCACCCTGTTTGAATAAGAGAATGACTATGCCCTGGATACAGATGAAAATTAATACGACCGGTGCTCAGGCTGAAGAGTTGGGTGACGCACTGATTGAAAACGGCGCAGTATCGGTGACCTTCCAGGATACGCACGATAATCCGGTTTTCGAACCGCTGCCTGGCGAAACCCGTCTGTGGGGCGACACCGATGTGATTGGCCTGTTTGATGCTGAAACCGAGATGCCGGACGTTATCGCAGGCCTTGAACAACACCCGCTGCTGGGATCGGGCTTTCGCCATAAGATCGAACAGATCGAAGACAAAGACTGGGAGCGCGAGTGGATGGCTAACTTCCACCCGATGCAGTTTGGCCAGCGTCTGTGGATTTGCCCAAGCTGGCGTGATGTGCCTGACCCTGAAGCAGTAAACGTGATGCTCGATCCGGGCCTGGCCTTTGGCACGGGGACCCATCCTACGACCGCACTCTGTCTCGCCTGGCTTGATGGACTGGATTTGACGGGCAAAACGGTGATCGATTTCGGCTGCGGCTCCGGTATTCTGGCCATTGCGGCACTCAAGCTGGGTGCCGCACAGGCGATCGGCATTGACATCGACCCTCAGGCCATTCAGGCAAGCCGCGATAACGCAGAGCGTAACGGCGTTGCTGACCGTCTGTCGCTTTACCTGCCTCATCAGCAGCCCAACGATCTCAGCGCCGATGTGGTGGTCGCCAATATCCTTGCTGGCCCGCTACGTGAACTGGCACCGCTGATTAGCGTGTTGCCAAAAAGCGGCGGCCATTTGGGGCTTTCCGGCGTGCTGGCGAGCCAGGCAGAAAGCGTCTGCGAAGCCTACACAGATACGTTCACGCTCGACCCGGTTGCCGAGAAAGAGGAGTGGTGTCGCATCACCGGCATCCGTCGCTAAAATTTCGCTGGCACAGGTCATTAGCACTGTGCCAGCGCTTTCCTTGCGTCACATGTGCCAAATAACATCCAATCTGACGTGAAAAATGTTGTTATATTGGTCACAAAAAAAGAAAAATCTTTGTATACAATTTCAGCATATTTTTTTAATTCATTGTTTTATATGAACTAAATTAAATTAGACTGTCGGCACTACGTTCGCCACGGGCCGCAAGTGATGGATTGTTCAAAGTTTGGCCTTTCATCTTCCTGAAAAAATGCGTAATATACGCCGCCTTGCGGACACACTATGGTCACTTTTTTTTCATGCGCATAGGAAATCACCAGCTTCGTAATCGATTGATTGCAGCCCCGATGGCCGGGATCACCGACAGGCCGTTCAGGACCCTTTGCTATTCAATGGGCGCTGGAATGACCGTATCCGAGATGTTGTCGTCTAACCCTGAAGTCTGGGCCAGCGATAAATCGCGGTTGCGTATGGTACACAGTGATGAGCCAGGTATTCGTACCGTGCAAATTGCAGGTTGTGACCCGGAAGAGATGGCACAAGCCGCACGCATCAATGCTGCATCAGGTGCGCAGGTAATTGACATCAACATGGGATGTCCGGCTAAAAAAGTGAATCGGAAAATGGCAGGTTCGGCACTGCTGCAGCACCCTGAGCTGGTGAAGTCTATCCTCTCGGCGGTGGTCAATGCAGTTGACGTACCGGTTACGTTAAAGATTCGCACCGGTTGGGACAGCGACAACCGCAACTGCGTAGAGATTGCCCAATTGGCTGAGCGCTGCGGTATTCAGGCCCTGACAATTCATGGACGCACACGCGCTTGTTTGTTCAACGGCGAAGCTGAGTACGACAGCATTCGGACAGTTAAGCAGAACGTATCCATTCCGATTATCGCGAATGGAGACATTACTGACCCGCACAAAGCCAGAGCTGTGCTTGACTATACGGGGGCTGATGCCCTGATGATAGGACGGGCAGCTCAGGGAAGACCGTGGATCTTCCGGGAAATCCAGCATTATCTGGACACTGGGGAGCTGCTGGCACCAATGCCACTAGCTGAGGTAAAGCGCTTGCTTATCGAGCACTTACGGGAACTGCACGACTTTTATGGTCACCGCAAAGGATACCGTATTGCCCGAAAGCACGTCTCCTGGTATCTCCAGGAGCATGCCCCAAACGACCAGTTTCGGCGCACATTCAACGCCATAGAGGATGCCAGCGTACAGCTGGAGGCATTGGAGGCATACTTCGAAAATCTTGCGTAATTAGAAATAAAGAGCTGACAGAACTATGTTCGAACAACGCGTAAATTCTGACGTACTGACCGTATCTACCGTAAACTCACAGGATCAGGTGACCCAAAAGCCACTGCGTGATTCGGTCAAGCAGGCACTGAAGAACTATTTTGCTCAACTGAATGGTCAGGATGTGAATGATCTGTATGAGCTGGTACTGGCTGAAGTAGAACAGCCTCTGTTGGACATGGTGATGCAATACACCCGTGGCAACCAGACCCGTGCAGCCCTGATGATGGGTATCAACCGCGGAACACTGCGTAAGAAACTGAAAAAATACGGCATGAACTGATACTCATCAGTGACGTGTTTGATAAAAGGCGCTCCCCGGCACGGGAAGCGCCTTTTTTAATGGCTTGATGTACCCGTGCACACGTTATATCAGGCCGAAGGAAGAGAGGAAATCAGGCGGTTCGATTTTCGTCGATCATTCAGAGACTCAGCGCCGACAGTGTCCGTTATTAAAATTCTTCACAGAATATTCAGCTAACCCCTTCCTGTATGACCTGTAACCTGTGTACACTCAGCGCCAATGGAAATGCCTTCGCAGGCCCGCCGCCCTCACCTACCTGACCGCAGTGCGTAATGCCCCACGAATGTAAAGTTTTTGCCGGTTACGGATCCCGGTTAAACCAACTGCCGGATTGGGTGTCTGAGTTAATGTACCGCAGCCGTCCAATTTTTAATGCAATACAGACCCACCCCTTCTCTTTAACGCTATACGAGTAATTATGAAGCATTCACCTAAGTTCCAGAGTGGCTACCTGCACCCTCGATACTGGCTTACCTGGTTTGGCGTCAGCGTATTGTTCCTGCTGGTCCAGCTGCCCTATCCACTCTTACACCGACTTGGCGTCTGGATGGGGCGCACTTCAATGCGCTTTATGAAGCGCCGTGTTTCCATCGCCCGCCGTAACCTGGAACTCTGTTTTCCGCTTATGGATGAGGAGCAGCTGGAACGCCGTATCGTCGGAAACTTTGAATCCCTTGGGATGGGGCTGATAGAAACCGGAATGGCCTGGTTCTGGTCAGACAGCCGCGTTAAGCGCTGGTTCAACGTCAACGGCCTGCATAATATTCAGGCAGCACAGCGCGATGGTCGTGGTGCCTTGGTGATTGGCGTTCACTTCATGTCGCTTGAGCTGGGCGGCCGGGCTATGGGTCTGTGTCAGCCAATGATGGCGATGTATCGTCCGCACAATAACAAACTGATGGAATGGGTACAGACCAAAGGACGTATGCGCTCTAACAAAGCGATGATAAACCGCCGCGATTTACGAGGCATGGTTCAGGCCCTTAAACAGGGTGAAGCCGTCTGGTTTGCCCCTGACCAGGATTACGGCCCGAAAGGCAGCGTGTTTGCACCGCTGTTCGCTGTACCTCAAGCCGCCACAACCAGCGGTACATGGATGCTGGCGCGGATGGCAAAACCAGCGATGGTAACCGTGGTGCTTATCCGCAAAGAAGATGGCAGCGGCTATGAGCTGGTCATTCAGCCGGAGCTGAAAGATTATCCGATCGATGATGAACAACAGGCTGCAGCCTATATGAACCGGGTGATTGAGCGTGAAATTATGCGCGCGCCGAACCAGTATATGTGGCTGCATCGCCGCTTCAAAACTCGCCCGGCAGGGGCAACCTCGCTTTACTGATAACCCGCCTTAAACCTTAAAGCCAGCGTATCCACGCTGGCTTTAATCATTCTGCCTACACAAAACTTACAGAATTGATATCTCCCTCACACTGCTTTCACATAGTGAAACTATTTGCACCAACTGTGACCATACCATCTATTTTTGCCCCTCTGCGGTGCGCGATATTAATTAAACTTTCGAATCACTTCTAATTATTAATAAAGCTTTCCAGGGAATTCAGAGCAATGCAAACCTGGCACTCCCTTTGCAATGCTGTGAATAGCCAGACAGGCAAACGCACCACTGCGTGCGTTAAAACATAACAATATGATCCCGCCACACAGGATGCTTTATGAAAAAAATGATGCTATCAACGATGATTGCCGCAGCAACATTGTTTGCCGTTGCCAATCAGGCCCACGCGGGCACGACCCTGGATGCGATTAAAAAGAAAGGCTTCATTCAATGTGGTATCAGTGATGGATTGCCGGGCTTCTCCTATGCGGATGCCAGCGGCAAGTTTACCGGCATTGATGTGGATGTCTGTCGTGCTGCGGCTGCGGCGGTGTTTGGTGACGCCGAGAAGGTGAAATACACTCCGCTGACCGCCAAAGAACGTTTTACCGCACTGCAGTCAGGTGAGGTTGATATTCTGTCTCGTAATACCACATGGACATCGTCGCGTGACGGTGGCATGGGCTTTATTTTCGCTGGCGTTAACTATTACGACGGTATCGGCTTCCTGACCCATAAGAAAGCTGACCTGAAAAGCGCAAAAGAGCTGGATGGCGCAACGGTTTGTATTCAGGCCGGTACCGATACCGAGCTGAACGTCGCGGATTATTTTAAAGCTAACAAAATGCAGTACACCCCGGTCACTTTCGATCGTTCCGACGAATCGGCAAAAGCGTTAGATACCGGCCGCTGCGATACACTGGCCTCTGACCAGTCTCAGCTTTATGCTCTGCGTATCAAGCTGGGTAAACCTGATGAATTTATCGTTCTTCCTGAAGTTATTTCTAAAGAACCTCTGGGCCCGGTCGTTCGTCGTGGCGATGATGACTGGTTCACTATTGTGAAATGGTCGCTGTTTGCCATGTTAAATGCGGAAGAAATGGGGATCACCTCTAAAAACGTCGACCAGATGGCTGCGAAACCAACAACCCCTGATATGGCGCATCTGCTCGGCACAGAGGGTGATTTCGGTAAGGATCTGAAGCTTAATAACAAATGGGCTTACAACATCGTTAAACAGGTCGGGAACTATCAGGAAGTCTTTGATCGTAACGTCGGTAAAGACAGCCAGCTGAAAATTGCTCGTGGTCAGAATGCGCTGTGGAACAACGGCGGCATTCAATATGCACCGCCAGTACGTTAATTCCTTTGAATACCGGGCACCGCTTCAGCGGTGCCCACACCAGAATTTTCGTAGCTGAGGTTCAACATGTCTCAACGCCCAACCGTAAAAAGGGATTTTTCATTCAGCAATCCTGCGGTTCGCGCATGGCTTTATCAGATCGCTGCGATCGCCGTAGTCCTATCCGTTGCTGGCTATCTGATCCACAACACCATCATTAATCTGGCAAACCGTGGCATCACCTCTGGTTTCGGCTTCCTGGATCGCAGTGCGGGCTTCGGTATTGTCCAGCATCTGATTGATTACAGTGAAGGCGATACCTACGCCCGCGTATTTCTTGTCGGCCTGACCAATACGCTGCTGGTTTCCGCTCTCTGCATTGTTTTCGCTTCATTTCTTGGCTTCTTTATTGGCCTTGCACGATTGTCCGATAACTGGCTGCTGCGTAAGATCTCTAATATCTATATTGAGACATTCCGCAATATCCCACCGCTGTTACAGATTTTCTTCTGGTATTTTGCCGTGTTGCGCAATTTACCCGGTCCTCGTCAGGCTCTCAGCGCCTTCGACATTGCGTTTGTCAGCAACCGCGGCTTGTATATTCCCTGGCCTGAATATGCGCCGGGTACCTGGCCGTTCCTGATCGCGATTTTGCTGGCACTGACGGCTGCTGTCGCGCTGTTCCGTTACAACAAAATGTATCAGTTGAAGACCGGTCAACTACGCCGTACCTGGCCTGCTGCTGTCGCTATGCTGATTCTGTTTCCGTTTTTGGCATCGCTGTTTGCAGGCCGTCCAGTGCACTGGGATGTGCCTGAGCTGCGGGGTTTCAACTTCCGCGGTGGTTTTGTGCTGATACCGGAGCTGGCGGCGTTAACGCTGGCACTGTCAATTTACACCTCTTCATTTATCGCAGAAGTGATTCGCTCGGGTATTCAGTCAGTACCGCACGGCCAACATGAAGCAGCGCGTTCGCTGGGTTTGCCAAATCCGGTGACGCTGCGTCAGGTGATTATTCCTCAGGCAATGCGGGTTATCGTTCCCCCGTTAACCAGTCAGTACCTCAATATCGTGAAGAACTCTTCGCTGGCCGCAGCGATTGGCTATCCGGATATGGTATCGCTGTTTGCCGGGACGGTGTTGAATCAGACAGGTCAGGCTATCGAAACGATCGCGATGACTATGGGGGTCTACCTCATTATCAGTCTGTCGATATCGCTACTGATGAATATTTATAACCGCAAGATCGCCCTTATTGAGCGCTAAGAGAACGGACAATTATGACTGTTGCCACTCATGAAACTTCGCCCGCTGCTCCGAACGCGTTGACACGTGCGGTCGCCTGGGCCAGGAAAAATCTGTTTTCCAGCTGGAGCAATACGCTTCTGACTCTGTTTTGTCTGTGGGTGATGTGGGCCGTGATCCCCCCAGCCCTGAACTGGCTGGTCTTCCAGGCTAACTGGTTTGGCACCACCCGTGCAGACTGTACTAAGGAAGGTGCGTGTTGGGTATTTATTCATGCACGTTTCGGCCAGTTTATGTATGGCCTTTACCCGCATGAACTGCGCTGGCGTATCAACCTGGCCCTGATCATCGGCCTGGTGTCGATCGTTCCTATGTTCATCAACAGATTGCCGCGCAGAGGACGTTATATTGCTGCCTGGGCAGTAATCTACCCGATAGTCGTCTGGCTGCTGATGTATGGCGGCTATTTCGGCCTTGAGCGAGTGGAGACTCGCCAGTGGGGTGGATTGACATTGACGCTGATTATCGCGTCGGTGGGGATCGCTGGTGCACTTCCCCTTGGGATCCTGCTGGCCCTGGGTCGCCGCTCGACCATGCCGGTTGTACGCACGCTGTGTATTCTGTTTATCGAGTTCTGGCGGGGTGTTCCACTCATCACCGTACTGTTTATGTCTTCAGTTATGCTGCCGCTGTTTATGGCTGAAGGCAGCACCATTGACAAGCTTATCCGTGCGCTGGTTGGGGTGATCCTGTTTCAGTCGGCCTACGTGGCGGAAGTGGTTCGCGGCGGCCTTCAGGCACTGCCTAAAGGCCAGTACGAGGCTGCAGAATCGCTGGCACTGGGATACTGGAAAACGCAGGGACTAATTATCCTGCCTCAGGCTTTGAAACTGGTGATCCCGGGCCTGGTGAATACCATTATTGCCCTGTTCAAAGATACCAGCCTGGTGATCATCATCGGGTTGTTCGATCTGTTTAGCAGCGTGCAGCAGGCCACCGTCGATCCAGGCTGGCTGGGTATGTCGACCGAGGGATACGTTTTTGCTGCACTGGTCTACTGGATTTTCTGTTTTAGTATGTCGCGCTACAGCCAGCATCTGGAAAAGCGCTTTCACACCGGGCGTACGCCGCACTGAGGTTAATGAAATGACTCAAATTATTACCCCTTCTGACGATGCGATGATGATTACGCTCGAAAACGTTAATAAATGGTACGGTCAGTTCCACGTGCTGAAGAATATTAATCTGGCGGTTAAACCGCGCGAACGAATCGTATTGTGTGGACCCTCTGGATCCGGTAAATCCACCACCATCCGCTGTATCAACCATCTGGAAGAACATCAACAAGGCCGCATTGTGGTTGACGGGATCCTGCTTAACGATGATCTGCGAAACATTGAGCGTGTACGCACTGAAGTTGGCATGGTTTTCCAGCACTTTAATTTATTCCCGCATTTGAGCGTGCTTCAGAACTGTACGCTCGCTCCGATCTGGGTTCGTAAAACACCGAAAAAAGAGGCAGAAGAGCTGGCCATGCATTATCTGGAACGCGTGCGTATTGCTGAACATGCGCATAAGTTTCCGGGCCAGCTGTCGGGTGGCCAGCAGCAGCGTGTGGCAATTGCACGTTCGTTGTGTATGAAACCCAAAATTATGTTGTTTGATGAGCCGACGTCTGCGCTGGATCCAGAAATGGTTAAAGAGGTGCTGGATACGATGATTGGTCTGGCAGAAGATGGGATGACAATGCTTTGTGTCACTCATGAGATGGGCTTTGCCCGTACCGTCGCGGACCGGGTGATCTTCATGGATCGTGGGGAAATTGTCGAGCAGGCGCCACCGCAGGAGTTTTTCTCTAACCCTAAGTCGGAGCGAACTCGCGCGTTTCTCTCACAGGTTATCCATTGATTTATTTGATTTTCCTGAGGGCTGATTTCGTTCGGCCCTCAATTCTCAGGGTAACACCCATAATAAAAAGGCTATCCGACCGGATAGCCTTTTTATTATGGGTGTCTTTGTTCGGCACAGAGTACTGACTTATCCGGATCAGGCCAGCACAACTCGGTAAGAACGGTTCAACCGTCTGTTTACGCGACTTTTGCGGACGAATAATTACGTCATAGCGACAAAAGAAAAAGCCCTCTGCTTTCGCAGAGGGCTTCATCTCTATTTGATGCCTGGCAGTTCCCTACTCTCGCATGGGGAGACCCCACACTACCATTGGCGCTACGGCGTTTCACTTCTGAGTTCGGCATGGGGTCAGGTGGGACCACCGCGCTAAAGCCGCCAGGCAAATCTTGGTGCTTGAAACGAATCTTTTGCACTGCTGCTGCGTTGGCTGTGCTTGTAAAGTCAGTCACATACGTCTGTATGCTCCTTCCTTTCCTGCGCTTGCCGCCTTGCATCAG